>JAHLLQ010000004.1:0-300000 GCA_020444065.1 bacterium
ATCGACGGGGAGGTTTGGCACCTCGATGTCGGCTCATCACATCCTGGGGCTGTATCAGGTCCCAAGGGTTTGGCTGTTCGCCAATTAAAGTGGTACGTGAGCTGGGTTCAGAACGTCGTGAGACAGTTCGGTCCCTATCTGCTGTGGGCGTAGGATATTTGAGGGGTTCTGACCCTAGTACGAGAGGACCGGGTTGGACGAATCTCTGGTGTTCCGGTTGTGCCGCCAGGTGCATCGCCGGGTAGCTATATTCGGATCCGATAACCGCTGAAAGCATCTAAGCGGGAAGCGGGCCCCAAGATAAGATATCCCTTGGCTTATGCCACTAAAGAGTCCTGGAAGACTACCAGGTTGATAGGCGGGATGTGGAAGCGCAGCAATGCGTGGAGCTGACCCGTACTAATCACTCGTGAGGCTTGGTGGATTATTTTTCCGCCATCGCCGCAATTCTCTCAATACAATCCGTGCACTTCGATTGCTCGGTACACGCATCTTTTCTACGCACATGGAAATTGTCTCAAAACTTTTGGCGACAATAGGGCGAGGGTCACACCCGTACCCATTCCGAACACGGCAGTTAAGCCTCGCTCCGCCGATGGTACTGCGCTCTCTGGGCGTGGGAGAGTAGGTAATCGCCAAATCCTTCGAAAATCGCCCCGCTGGGAACCCCTTCCCGCGGGGCGATTTTCTGTTTTTACTTCACGTACCGGCGGCACAGCACAGTGACCGCTGCGAGCTATTCGTCCCATCCCCCCGCCTTTCCGCTCTTGCGCCTGATCGACCCTCCGCGCAATCTCGCTCCAGTGACCAACCAACACGGAGCGCGCTCACCCATGGACATTGCCAGTAAACTTCGCACCATCCCCGATTTCCCCAAGCCAGGTATTCAATTCAAAGATATCACGCCCCTGCTGGGCGATCCCGCGGCATTCAACGCGGTCATTTTCGGAATCGCCGAACGCTATCACGCCGCGGGTCTCACGAAGATCGTTGGAATCGAATCGCGTGGATTCATCTTTGGCGCGGCCCTCGCGCATGCGCTTGGACTTGGATTCGTCCCGGTCCGCAAAGCCGGCAAACTCCCCGCCGATGTTTTTACCGAGTCATACGCGCTCGAGTACGGCGAGGCGACCGTCGAACTGCACAAAGACGCGCTCTCCGCCGATGATCGTGTTCTGATCGTCGACGATCTGTTGGCAACCGGCGGGACACTGGAAGCCGCGGCGAAACTTGTCCAGAAATCCGGCGCCCAGATCGCCGGGATGTGGCTTCTCATCGAGCTCGCGTTCCTGAAAGGCCGTGACCGCCTGAAGGACTTCGAAATCCACTGTGAAGTCGTGATCGATGATTAATCGATCTTCCAGAAAGTCCGCGCATTGGCTCGCGGTCATTCTTGTCTTGGCTGTCTGCACGGTCGCGACTCTGCGAGCAAACGGAGAAGGCGGGAAGCAAGCATCTCGCGCCGATACGTACCGTGTACTACTCGTCGGCGATAGTTGGGCCGAGCATCTCTGGAATGCAGAGTCCCTTCGGACAGTCTTCGCCGAAAACGGCTACACCGGAATTCTGGAGAAGGGCGATAAGACCGCGATCGGCGGAACAACGGCTTCCGAATGGCAAACAGAGCCATTCCTTCTGATGATCGATGATGAACTGGACGAGAATCCATCGATCGATATCGTGCACATCAGTCTTGGCGGAAACGATCTTCTGGCCGGCCAGGCTGGGAACGGCTGGTCGGCGGATCTCAGCGATGAGGATGAGCAGGCGCTCTTCGATCGCATCGTGGGCGACATCGATACCGTGGTGGATCGGGCGCTCGACGCGCGGCCGGATGTCCAGGTTCTCCTGACGGCGTACGACTATCCGAACTTCGAGGACTCACTCGACGGCTCGGAGTATTCCTGCTGGCTGATCTGGCTCAACGCCGGACATCCCACGACGCTCGAACTGAACAACGCGCTGATCGGTCTCGAGGCGGAAATCACCGCCTATGCAGCGACCAAGGATCGAGTGACGTTCGTCAGCACGCTCGGACTGATGCAGTACTGGTACGGTTATCCCTCCCAGAACATCGATCCGTTCACCATCACCCCGCCTGGCGACCCGTCGTTGCCGACTCCTCCCGAGGCCATGGACAGCGATGGCGACGACTGCATTCACATCAGCGATCAGGGCTATTACTACATGGCGCTGAATTGCTTCGACAAGTTCTACAAAGATGCTCTCGGTCCGAGGCCGGCAGCACCCGCGGGATTCCTGGTGTACTAGCCGCACCCACTTGACCCGGCTCCACTTCGCCCTTGAGTCCTCGGGCTTTGCTTTCCTACTCTGGCGGGTCGCAGGCTCTGACCCACAGGAGATGGACCGTGAATTCGGAACAGATTCAATCGATCGTCGAAGAAGTCGTAGGACGGATGGTGAAGGGCGGCTCGTTGCCGCGCGCGAATGGATCCTCCGGCGGGGGAGCGGCCCCACGGCCGGCCTCGCCTCCATCGCCCATCTATCCGAAGTACAATCCGCCGACCGACAGTGGCCCGACGGGCGACTACGGCGTCTTTCCCGATATGGATGCCGCCATCGAGGCAGGCGAGCGCGCGTTCTATGCGCTGCGCGAGAAGTCCGTCGCCGATCGCGAAACGTACATCTCCGTGCTGCGCGAAGTGGGTCTGCGCGAAGCACGTCGCTGGGCCGAGATGACCGTGGCCGAAACCGGCATGGGTCGTGTGCCGCACAAGATGATTAAGTTCGACGTGGTCTGCAAGAAGACGCCCGGCACCGAGGACCTGGCGCCGTGGGCGCGTACCGGCGACCGCGGCCTGGTGCTCGAAGAGCCCGCACCCTACGGGTTGATTGCCGCCGTCACGCCGAGCACACATCCCGTGCCGACATTGATTAACAACGCGATCTCGATGATCGCGGGAGGTAACACGGCCGTCTTCAATCCGCATCCCGCCGGCAAGGCCGTTTTCGCCGATGCCGTGCGAACTCTGAATCGCGCGATGATGCAGGCTGGCGCTCCGCCGAACCTGATCGTCTGTATTGCCGAACCGACAATCGAATCCGCGGGCGTGATGTTTAACCATCCAAAGACTCGTATCATCATGGTGACTGGCGGCCCCGGTGTCGTGAAAGCCGCTCTGGCCGTTCCCAAGAAATCGATCACCGCCGGACCGGGGAATCCCCCCGTCGTTGTGGATGAAACGGCGGACATCGACAACGCCGCACATTGCATTACGGAGGGCGGCGGATTCGATAACAACGTCCTCTGCATTGGCGAGAAGGAAGTCTTCTGTGTCGAAAGCGTCTTTGAACAATTGCGCGAAGCGATGCGTCGCAAGGGCAACGTCGAACTGACGCGCCAGCAGATCGATCAGTTGGCGGAAAAGGCGTTCATTCGCAAAGGCGATTCGGTCATCACGAATCGCGATCTCGTCGGGAGAAACGCGCGTGTGCTTGCCGAAACGATCGGCATGACCGGCGTCGGCGACGATGTTCCGCTGCTCTTCGGCGAAGTCGAATTCGATCACCTTTGGGTGCAGGAAGAACAACTCATGCCCTTCATGCCACTCGTTCGTTGCAAGGACGTTTGGGAGGCCATCGATATGGCCATCGAAGCCGAGCACGGCTATCGTCATACGGCATGCATGCACAGCCGGAACATCGAGAACATGTCGGTGATGGCGAAGCGATGCGATGCATCGATCTTCGTCAAGAACGGTTCCAGCGCCCAGGGCCTGGCGGCCGGCGGCGAGGGCTACACCAGCTTCTCGATCGCCTCGCCGACGGGCGAGGGCCTGACCAGCGCCCGCACCTTCACCCGCAAGCGCCGCTGTACCCTGGTGGACTCTTTCCGCATCGTGTAGCTGCTGACTCACAGATCCGTATTCCTTCAGGGGGCGAGCCAGACACTTGGTTTGCCCCCTTTTTCTATACACAACGCCAGTTTGTCCAGGTTTTGAATCGTCTAATTCGACAAAATCAGTCAAAGCGTTCATATTTTCCTTGCCAAGCGGTCGGTCGCCATGCTCCACGTACGACCAGACTTGATGGCGATAACGCCAAGAAAACTGGACATCAAATGGTGCTGACCCCAGACAACATGATCTCAAGGCCTCAAGAGACTGAGAAAGTCCTGACAACCAGAAAGCTGGCCGATGCCCTTGGCATCAGCGAATCCTCAATCAAACGATGGGCGGATGGTGGGAAGATCCGCGCTATTCGGACGCCGGGTGGCCATCGCCGGATTCCACTTACGGAAGCCGTTCGTTTCACCCGTGAAACAGATCTGGAGTTCGTGAATCCCGAACTGATCGGCCTGGCTCCGCGCCTGTCTTCCCCCCAGCGGGCGGATGCAGAGGAACTCTTCTACGCCGCCCTGGTCGAAGGGGCAGAGCAGGACGCGAATGCGCTCCTGATTTCGCTCTTCCTCGAAGGCCGCTCAGTGGCGGAGCTGATCGACGGACCGGTCTCGGGGACGCTCGCCCGGATCGGCGAACTCTGGAAGCACAAGGGCGAAGGCATCTACATCGAACACCGCGCCACCGAGATCCTGCTGCGTATTCTGCGACGGATCTACGATCTGCTGCCGGTGCCGGCGGCGGATGCTCCGAAGGCTTTCGGTTGTGCCCCGGCCGGCGACGTATACCAGGTTCCGACCTTTGCCGTGGCGATGGTCTTTCGCGAGATGCGCTGGCAGGACACAAACTTCGGCCCGGACGTTCCGTGGAAAGTTCTCGCCCTGGCGGTCGAGCAATTCAAACCGGGCGCCGTCTGGCTGGCCATCAGCGGTCGCGCTGAAGAGAACCTCGAGCTCGGGGATCCCGTGCGCGAGATGACGGATCTGGCAGATCGACTTGCCGGCTGGAACGGTGCGCTCTACTGCGGTGGACGCGGTCTGCCGGCAGGCCTCGATTCGACTTCGCACTCAAACATCTACCGACTCCACTCCATGACCCGCCTCGCTCAAACGGCCGGCGATCAATTCAGCAAACTCACAAAGGGAGGTGCCGACGATGAAGCGTAGTCTTCTCGGGTGGCTTGATAATTCCGCATACCAAGGCGCGGCCGAAAGCGATTCCAGCGACCGCGTCGATTGGATTCGTACCGCCCCATTCTGGGCGATGCACATCGCGTGTCTCGCCGTTCTCTGGGTGGGCTGGAGCCCCGTTGCCGTGGGCGTGGCGATCGCTTTGTACTTCGTTCGCATGTTCGCGATCACGGGTTTCTACCACCGCTACTTCTCGCACCGCACATTCAAGACATCGCGCTGGTTTCAGTTTGTGATGGCGGTTTGGGGAAACACGTCGTGCCAACGCGGTCCCCTCTGGTGGGCGGCCCACCATCGGCATCACCACCGACACTCCGATCAAGAGGACGACGTTCACTCTCCGCATCAGCATGGCCTGCTGTGGAGCCACATGCTCTGGATCACGACTCCGCGCAACTTCGCGACGGACATGAAGCAGGTCAAGGATCTGACGAAGTACCCCGAGTTGCTCTGGCTGGATCGTTACGATTGGGTCGTCCCTGTCGTGTTTGCAGGCGCAATGTTCGGACTGGGCGCCGGGCTCAATGCCCTTGCGCCCGGCCTTGGAACAAGTGGGCTGCAGATGCTCGTGTGGGGGTTCTTTGTCTCCACGGTCGTGCTGTTCCACGGAACGTGTCTGATCAATTCACTCGCTCACATGATCGGAAAGAAGCGATTCGACACAGACGATCACAGCCGCAACAGCCTGTTGCTCGCGTTCATTACGTTGGGCGAAGGCTGGCACAACAACCATCACCATTATCCGGCAGCAACGCGCCAGGGCTTCTACTGGTGGGAGTTCGATCCGACCTATTACACGCTGAAGCTGCTGAGCTTTGCTGGTCTGATCTCCGAGCTGAAGCCTGTTCCGGAACGCATTCTGGAGGAAGGTCTTTCCGCGCGGAGACGCGTCGCCGCCGGTAGCGAGGTGCTGCAATGAGCAAGCGATACTTCATGGGACGACGCATCTGGATCACCGGTGCGTCTACCGGAATCGGTGCAGCCTGCGCAAAGGAGTTTGCTCGCCGCGGCGCATACGTTGCCCTCTCTGCACGCAGCGAAGAGAAACTCTCGAAACTTGCAAAAGCACTGGGGCCCAGGGCTTTTGCCGCACCGTGCGATGTGACGGACAAAGAATCGCTCAAGGAAGTGGTAGCCCGGATTACCAACAAGATGGGTGGCATCGATACGGCCTTCTTGAATGCGGGAACATGGCAGGACATGGATCTGGATCAGTTCGATTCCGCTCTCTTCGAGCACATCATGACCGTGAATTACCTTGGTCTCGTCCACGGAATCGAAGCCGTCCTGCCGGAACTGATGCGCAGCAAGAGTGGCCATCTTGTCGGAATGAGTAGCTCGGTGGCCTATCGCGGCATGCCGCGCGCGGAAGCATACTGCGCATCGAAGTCTGCGGTGCGCGCGATGCTGCAGGGACTTCGGTGCCAACTGAAGCCGCACGACATCCCGACGACCATTGTGATGCCGGGATTCGTCAAGTCGCCCCTCACCGACCGAAATGACTTCGCGATGCCCTTCCTGATGGAGACCAGCGATGCCGCTCGAATCATTGCCGATGGCATCGCGAAGCGGCGCAGCGAAATCAAGTTTCCGTGGCAGTTTATCCTGATGATGAAGCTGATGGCGCACTTGCCGGATTCTACCTATACGGCGTTGATGACCAGAATGGCGGTAAGCAAATGAGAATCGCAATCGTCGGATCAGGAATTTCCGGACTCGTCTGTGCGCATTTGCTGCATGGCGAACATGACCTCACGATCTTCGAAGCGAACGGTTACATCGGTGGTCATACTAACACCGTAGATGTAGACGCCGAAGATGGGCAGCACGCTGTCGATACGGGCTTTATTGTCTTCAACGATTGGACCTACCCGAATTTCATCAAGCTGATCGATCAACTCGGCGTTGAGTCCCAGACAAGCGATATGAGCTTCAGCGTGCGCAACGAGATGAACGGCCTGGAGTACAATGGAACCAATCTGAACGGCTTGTTCTCCCAGCGCATGAATGCCCTGCGTCCTTCTTTCCACCGGATGATCTTCGACATCCTCCGTTTCAACAAGGAGGCGACCAGGCTTGCCAGCAATGGCGTGGGTAAGGAGGCAATGACGCTTGGGGAATTCGTTGCGCATGAGAACTTCTCGCCCGAATTCCTGGAGCACTATCTGATTCCGATTGGCTCATCGATCTGGTCTGCCAATCCGCAACACTTCGATCAGATGCCGGCGAAGTACCTTGCTGGATTCCTTCGAAACCACGGGATGCTCTCGGTCAACGATCGCCCGAAGTGGCGTGTTATCAAGGGCGGTTCCTCGCGCTACGTGGACAAAATCATTCGGCCTTTTGAGGATCGAATTCGCCTGAAAACCCCCGTGCAGAAAATCCGACGCGCAGAGGATGGCGTCTGGATTTCGAGTGCAAGAGGTGAGGAGCGATTCGATCGAGTGATCATTGCCGCCCACAGCGACCAGGCTCTTCGGATGCTCGAAGACCCCACCGATGCAGAGCGCGAAGTCCTTGGTGCAATCCCATACCAGCCGAATCGGACTGTGTTGCACACGGATGCGCGCATGATGCCGAAACTGCGGCGATCTTGGGCAGCCTGGAACTATCACGTAACTTCGCCGGAACGAAAGACGGCGGCGATTACTTACAACATGAACATTCTCCAGAGTTTGCGCACAGAGCAGACGTACTGCGTGACACTGAACCGCGAAAACGAAATCGATCCAACTCGGAGGCTTCGAGCTTTCGACTACGATCACCCGATCTACACGCCCGCAGGCACTCGAGCGCAGCAGCGTTGGGAAGAAGTTAATGGCGTACGCGATACGTTCTTCTGCGGCGCTTACTGGGGCTACGGATTCCACGAAGACGGGGTGAAGAGCGCTCTGCGCGTCTGTCACGCCTTCGGGAAGGAACTGTGATGCATAGCGCGATCTTCGAAGGCTGGGTGCGCCACCGACGGTTCGAACCTGTCGAGCACGCCTTCCGGTACAAGATGTTCATGATGTACCTGGATCTTGCAGAGCTCCCGCAGCTCTTCGACGGGATGCGGCTGTGGTCTGCCCGCAGGGCTGCCCTTGCGCGCTTTTCTCGCGCGGATCACGTCGGCGATCCAAACGAACCCCTGGATCAGACCATTCGTGACCTTGTCGAGGAGAGTGGCGCGCCACGCCCTCGGGGTCCGATCCGTTTGCTGACGCATCTGCGATACTTCGGCTACATCTTCAATCCGGCTTCTTTCTATTACTGTTTCGACGAGAGCGGTGAAAACGTCGACGCGATTGTCACCGAGATCACGAATACCCCATGGGGGGAGCGTCACTGTTACGTTCACCCCAGGGGCGACAATGAGGGAACGGAGAAGCGCAAGGTCTTCCGTTTCGACAAGGACTTCCACGTCTCTCCCTTCATGGAGATGGAACACCGGTATGAATGGCGATTCATGGATCCGGCGAAGAACATCCTGATTCACATGGAAAACCACAAGGGAGATCGAACGATCTTCGACGCCACAATGAACCTGGAGCGCCATGAAATTACGCCAGGCGCTCTGAACCTTCGACTGATCAAGTACCCCTTCATGACGATGCAGGTTATTGCAGGCATTTACTGGAATGCCCTGCGGCTGCGCATGAAGGGCGCCACATTCCACACGCATCCCAAGAAAAGAACTCAACTTTCGGAGTCCAGATCATGAGTGAAAGCATTATCCCCAATCTTACCAAGACACGTTTGAGTGCGCGACTTCCTTTCCTGCAGAAGATCGCTCGCCAGAAAATCCTCGCGACGCTTGCGAAGATCACCGAAGGGCAACTAACAGTCGAAGACGAATTCGGGACCGATACATTTGGTCAGCCCGGAGGCTTGCAGGCCACCCTTCGCGTTCACGATACGCGATTCTATTCCATGTCCGCTTACGAGGGAAGTGTCGGCGCGGGTGAAGCCTACATGAGGCGCTACTGGTCGGCCGACGACTTGACGACTCTCGTGCGTCTGTTCGTTCGGAATCGCGAAGTCCTTGAATCGGTCGATGGCGGTGCATCGAGAATCGGGAAGTCGATCCTCGGTTTCTTCCACAAACTGCGCCAGAACTCGATCGAAGGAAGTCGCCGCAACATCGAGGCGCATTACGATCTTGGCAACGAGTTCTACGAACTCTTCCTCGACAAGACGATGACCTATTCGTCCGGCTTCTTCGAATCGGAAGAGGCGACGCTGGAAGAAGCCTCCATCGCGAAGATCGATCGGCTATGCCAAAAGCTCGACCTGCAGCCGACCGATCACGTTCTCGAAATCGGAACCGGCTGGGGCAGCTTTGCAATCCACGCCGCGCGCGAATACGGATGCCGGGTTACAACGACCACGATCTCGCAGGAGCAATTCAACTACGCCGTCAACGCAGTCCGCGAGGCAGGTCTGCAGGATCGGGTCGAGATTCTCTTCAAAGACTACCGTCGCCTCGAGGGGCAGTACGACAAGATCTGCTCCATCGAGATGATTGAAGCTGTCGGTTGGCAGTACTACGAGACCTTCATGGAACAATGCTGCAAGCTCCTGAAGCCCGATGGGCTTTGCGCCATGCAGGCAATCACGATTCGTGACGATGTGTATGAAAGTGCGCGTCGATCCGTGGACTTTATCCAGCGCTACGTCTTCCCTGGCAGTTGCATTCCGTCGACGACGGCCTTGCTGCAGGCGGCAACAAACGTCGGAGACATGAAGATGGTTCACTTCGAGGATTTCGCACCGCACTACGCGCGAACGTTGCGCATGTGGCGCGAGCGTTTCTTCCAGCGCCTCGGCGAGGTCCGCGGACTTGGCTTCAGCGAGGAGTTCATCCGCCTGTGGGACTACTACCTCTGCTACTGCGAAGGTGGTTTCCTGGAGCGCAACATCGCGGTGACCCAGATGACATTCGCCCGGCCGGCGAATCGTCGCGATCCAATCCTGGCGGAGATCAGATGAAGAACGCACTGAACTTCCTGCTCTTTCAGGCGGCCTGGTGGCCGAGCGTTCTCGGGGCGGCGGCAGGGCATTATTGGATTGGCCTGCCGCTCGTCCTTCTCTGTGCCGTCGTTCGTATTGCTCAGGCGAGCGACCCGCGAGGAGAGACGCGTCTGCTGCTGGCCATCACGGGGGGAGGGATCATTTTGGATTCGGCACTGGCGCTTGCGGGTGTCTTCGAGCCGCGTGGTGCCCTCGGGCCGGCGTGGATCTGTCCGCCGTGGTTGGCAGGTTTGTGGTTGGCCTTCGCAACGACACTGCGCGGCTCACTCGGTTGGCTGAGAGGGCGCCCGATCCTGGCCGCTGTCCTTGGCGCTCCGGGCGGCGCGTTCTCCTACCTGGCGGGCGCCCGCCTCGGGGCCCTGGACTTCCCGGAGACCGTTTGGCCGTCACTCGCTGTTCTCTTCGTCGTTTGGGCGGTGGTCTTTCCGCTGACGATGATGGTCAGCGAGCGCTGCGAGGCGTGCAATCGGGGCGAAGAATGCGAACTTCAGTCGCTCGAATCATGAATCTGTCGCACTTCAATCTTGACGTTGTTCCGTGCGGGCCTTTTTGACTCGGGGAGCAAGCCCGCGTCGGCTCCTTTTTTTCCAACTCACGCTCCCGTTGGCCGACGCAAACTCCCGTTCTTGAGAGGTTTGTCCCATGAGGCGCATGGATCCCCTGAAGCAAATTGCCATCGTTTTCGTCGTGTTCGTTGCGCTCGGCGCCGTCGTTGTCGTTTACGGCCTGAAGCGCGGCACGACGCCCGCCGAGCAGCGCCCCGGCGCAGATCAGCAGATGGCACTCGCACGGAAATTCCTGCAGCAGGATCAGCCGGACAAGGCACTGGCAGTGATCGATGAACTGCGAGGCGAAGACGGCACCGCCAAGCTGGGCCAGGATGCCCAGTTGGTGAACATCATGGCGCTGGCCGAAACGGGCCGCCAGGATGAGGTCGTCGTCGCTGCCGAGCAGTATCTGGACGAATTCCCTGATGCCCCCTCACGCACGACTGTCGAATTGCATCGCCTGTCTGCGGAGGTCGCCACGGCAGGGCTGTCGAAGCCGGGTCTGCTGAAGACCGTCGAAGACTTCATCGACGAGCACCCCGATCACCCCGGAACGGGACAACTCAAGCTTGCATTGGCCGAGCAGCAACTTGCGCTCGGCGACAATGCCGCCGCGCGTCGCCGCCTGACGCGCCTCGTTTCCACCGATGGGCTTTCCCCGGATGTCGAGCGCCGCGTTCGCCAGCACCTGGGCGAGATGAATCTCAAGTCGCTGATGCGCGGCCAGAGCGGCACCGGCCAGGACGCCATTTACACCGTGGAGCGCGGCGACGCGATATACGACATCGCTCGCGCGCACGATCTGACGCCCGAATTGCTGATGGAAGCCAACAACATCGACGATCCCCGCAAGCTGCGCGTCGGCCAGACCCTGGTGATTCCGTCGGTTGACTTCTCCCTCGTCTGCGACATCGCAGAGAACGAGATGACCCTGTATAACCACGGCGAGTTCGTGAAGAGCTATCCCGTCCGCACCGGCCGCGTCGCCGGCACCACGCCGACCGGCGACTACAAGATTCTGAACAAGAAGGAAAACCCCGTCTGGCGGCCCGGCGACGGGCGCGTCTACACCGCCGGCGATCCGAACAATGAACTTGGCACGCGCTGGATGGCCTTCGAGGGCGATATCCTCGGCATTCACGGCACGATTCATCCCGAAACCGTCGGCGAGTACGCCAGCAACGGCTGCATCGGATTGGCAAAGGAAGATGTCGAGGAACTCTTCGACCTGCTGACGATTGGGACTCCGCTGCGCATCACCGGACAGCAGGATCTTACGCGCCACAAGGTCATTCAGGCGGGCGAGATTCCGCCGCCGCAGCAGGATCGCAAGATCGCGTCGCGCTGATCACAGCGCGCCAAAACACTGGCCGAATATCGGGGCCGGCAATCGTTTCAGCCTTTCGGCAACGGTGCCGGCCCCTTTCAGTCCCAGGCAGAAGACCGGCTCGCTGGCGATCGTGACAAGGTTTGCGCCGGCCAGCGCCTTCGCCAGGATCTCCAACTCCGAACGGCCAAAGGCCGCACTCCATTCCTCTTCCGTCCACAGGCGAATCGCGTCGTCGTCCTCGCGCGCGGTCGCAAAATCCAGATCGAAGTCCACCCACAGGCTGCCCGTTCGCAGTGCGCGATCCAGGCGCGCCTGCAGGCGCCAGGCCTTTGCGCTATCGGCGTCGAGCCCCGCTTTCCACTCGCTCAACGTAGAGTAGCTCCACATCTCGTGACGGCGATCACGGTGATCGGTGTAGGCGCCATCGTCGCCGGGAAAGCGATGGTAGTCGTGGACGAAGAACGTCGCGACATCCGCCGCCAGGCCGAACTGCAGCGCGCTGATCACCCAGCCGCCATCGTCGTGGCGCTGGTCGTTTGCGACTGCATGCACGGAATCCAGATCCGTCAGTTGCGCGGCTTCGTGAGCCCAAGGGCGGGGGCGCTCGCCGACGTCCGGGTGAGCATCGAACCGAAAGAGCAGCGGCGGTTCTTCACCGAACAGGCCTTGCTGCTGCGCCGCCCACGCCGCCACCAGCACCGCGCGATGATCCTCCATCGCCATGGTGGGCGGCTCGTCGCAGACCCGGCGGAAGTTCATGTACTGGCTCAGCCGCCCGAGCGGCGTCAGTCCCTCGGGGCGCCCTCCGAACATCGGCTTCGAATTGTCGTTCGCCATCATGGCAGTCCTTGACGTTGTTGGCCGTTCGCGGTGTCGATGGCCGCATGATTTCTTCGGACGACAGCGCTCGCGGGCAAGACGCTGCAGGGCCGGCCACGGCCCTTCGCGCGAAAGCTGTGCGCGGACTCAAGTTCGCTTCTTTCGGGACCGTTGGCAAGACCGCCGTGGACATGGCGGCGCAATTGGTGCTCGTTCGCGTTCTGGCCGAGGAGCATTTCGGTGTTTTCGCCATCGCCCAGGCATTGACCGGGTTCATCAGTTGCTTCAGTGAAGTCTCCGGTCTCAAGTTTCTGATTCGCGACAAGGACGACGATCGCCGGGCGGTCTCTACGGTCTTCTGGTTCGAGCTGTCACTTGGTCTTCTCGTCGCGGGCGCGTGGGCGATCGCCTGTGCTCCGCTGCTTGAGTTCCTTGGCAAGCCCGAGCAGATTCCCTTCGCCCGGGCATTGGCAATCTGGATCGTCGCCGAGCGGTTGATGCTACCTCGGGCTGTGCTCGATCGGGCACTTCGATTTGGACGAGTGAATCTCGCGCAATTCAGCGGCGTCGCCATCGGCAGCGGCGCCCTGGTTGTTTCTGCGCTCGCTGGGCTCGGAGCCTGGACATTCATCGTTGGCTTGATCGCCCGCACTGTTGCCACCGCCACATTCATGTGGATTGCGGCGGGATTCGTTCCACTTCTTGCTTTCGATCGGGAGACTCTCCGCAGGCTGTTCGTTTTTGGCGGGCCGCTGATGTTCACGACGGCGCTGACATTCGCCTACACGAACGTCGACTACCTGATTGTCGAACAAGCCGTTGGCTATACGATGGTCGGCTTGTACTATGCGGCGTATCGCTATCCCCACTATCTGAATCAGTTCAACGTGATCCTCACGGGCGTCGTGTTTCCCTCCTTCACGAAGACGCGGGACGATGCACACCTTGCTCGCGGGCTCCGGCTTGTAACGCGATATGCGGCGGTGATTGCATTCCTTCCCGTCATCTTGATGTGGACGGAAGGCGATGCGCTAATCCGATGGCTGATTGGCGAGAAGTGGATTCCTGCGCTCTTCCCATTCCAGTGTTTCACGACGCTTGCGGCCATGCGCCTGGCGTTCGTGCATTGGGGGCAGGTCTATATTGCGCGCGGGCGGACAAAGGCATTGCTTGGGATCAGCATCGTGAATCTGCCGTTGATCGCGGGCAGCGCGTGGTTGGGCGTTCGACTCGCGGGTATCGAAGGCGCCGCAATCGGCGTCACGGCAGCGTCATTGGCAACGTTGGCGTTCTGCTGCAATGTGCTGCTGAAGCGCCTTCTCAAATTCTCTTACGGCGAAGCGCTTTCGCCGGTCATCTACGCGACATTGGCTTCGCTGCTCGTATTGATCGCGGGGAGATACGTCACGCCCGCAACAGACATCGGCGCCGCCGTGCGTCTGATCGCCGGCGGCGCCGTGTATGGTCTTGTGATTTTGGGGCTGTGCGCTTCCGAAATTCGGCGCGTATTAGGCAAGGCAGCTTAGGCGTCCTTACTACGATCCAATCTCGACATCGCCCTGCGGCCAGTCTGGCCGTTCCTCCGCGTTCGCTGCGGTCTCGAAATCTGGAAACAAATGATTCAGGATCATCGCCAGGCGCAGACCGCCTTCGGCCAGTCGGCGCTCGGTCAGCGGCCACATCGCGTCCGCATAACGACCGCCAAGATCCACGCCATTCTCCGTCTGTTCTCCGTACTTCTGCATGCCGGCATATGCGAAGTCGCGGGCGTACTTGTGCGACTCGACCATCCAGTCATATGGTCTTCCGCGCTGCGTGCTGGCAATCCCACCCGGCGTGATCTTCGACTCGATATCTTCGACGATTTCCTCCCGGGACAGGTTGCGGGAGTGCATGATGTTCCAATCCCACACCTTGTGCAGGTTCGTCTCTTCTCCGTTCCAGAGAACCTTAATCTTGTTGCCGCCGAGATCATCGCCAGTTCCGCAGTGCAACGGCTGATGAAGATCGCCGACAAGGTGTACGAGATATTTCAGTGCCTCCTCGCGTTCCTGCTTGGGAAGCTCCGCGTCTTGCACACGGCGCGTCATTTCCTCGACGGCCCAGGCGACGTTTCCACCTTCCTGTTCCATAATGTCGAAGTCAGGCTCATCCAACTCCAGCGCGTAATTGACGTAGTGCCACGGTGCAGTATCGCGACGTTCACGCCGAACCTGATCTGCCCACGTTGACACGTCGGCCAGCGAAACGCCGGGGCCGAGCAGTTCGGCCACGCCTGCCTTCGCCTCGGGCGTCAGGTGGTTCGTTGCCACATCCGCGACAACCCGATGTCCATCGCCGCTCCAGCCGAAGGCAGATCCAACTGCCAGCAGGATAGCCAAAGCCAGTGCGGGAAATACCTTCCTCGTCCCACGATTCTCGATTCTCATAACTGCTCCTCTCAGGCCGGTGAAGGTTGCTGCTCGTCCAGCAAGCCCTGCTCCTCGACTTCGTCAAACTTCACGCTGACGACCTTGGAGACGCCCGGCTCCTGCATGGTAACACCGTAGATCGTATCGGCAAGAGACATTGTGATTTTGTTGTGGGAGATAATCAGGAACTGCGTTGTGCGCGCGTACTCTTTGACGACCTGACACATACGCGAGACGTTCACATCGTCGAGCGGCGCGTCGATCTCGTCCAGAATACAGATGGGTGACGGGTGGAACTGGAAAAGCGAGAACATCAGCGCGATCGCGGTTAGCGCCTTCTCGCCGCCCGACATCAGGGTGATCGAACCGCCGATGTGCTTCCCTGGGGGCTGCGCGTAGATGTCGATGCCCGGCTCGGGATAACGCTCATCTTCGACGAGAATCAGGTCCGCTTTGCCACCGTTGAACAGCTTCTGGAACATGTTCTGGAAGTTCGCACGAATCGCATCCAGCGCCGTCGTGAAGAGATTGCTGGTCGTCTCGTCGATCTTCGCGATCGCTTCTTCCAACTGGCGCGTGGCCTCGACCAGATCGTCGCGCTGCGTCGTCAGGAAGCCGAGGCGCTCGCTCTGCGTCGAGTACTCTTCGATCGCGGCTTCGTTGACCGCGCCCATGCGCGACAGCTTACCGCGCAAATCGGTTACCAGGCGACGCAACTCCGCCGGATCAGTGATCTGGTCGTCCTCTTCCGTCGTTGCAGGGCCGAGTTCCTCGGTCTCTTGCTCATCTTCGGAATCGTCGTCCTCGTCTTCGTCCTCCGGCTTCGCCCAATCGGGCAACTCATCCTCTTCATCCTCGTCGGAATCTTCGCCGTCTTCACCGCTTTCCTCTGCGGCCTTCTTGGCGAGACGAGCCAGCCGGCGCTCTTCGCGCTTGCGAGCCTTCTCCTCTTCCTTGCGCTTTTCCTGCTCTTCTCGCAGCCGGCGGTCTTCCTCTTCAGCCTCGCGCAGTTCGACGATGATGTCTTCGATCTTCTGGCCGAATTCGTCTTCCGCTTCGGCCTCGATGTACTCGATCTGTGCACGCAATTCGGCGCAGTGTAACTCCACCTCGCGGAAGGCATTGTCGCGTTCGTTGCGATCGCGAACGAGGCGCTGCACTTCGCTGACGTGCTGGCGCAGAGCTGCGCCGCGCGTTTCGCTTTCGCTCGTGCGATCGCCGACCTCGTTGTCGATGGCCTCGAACTCACGAGACAACTCGCCGATCAGATTCTCTGCTTCTTCGCGTTCGAGGATCGCATTCTGCCGATCAGACAGCAGCGTTTCGCGCTCGATGTTTCGCGCCTGCTGGTCCGACTTCGACTCCTCCAGGGAACTGCGCGTTTCTTCCAGGCGCTGTCGGAAACTGTCGACGCGCGCACTCATGCTGTTCGCGGCTTCGCGCGAAACCGCAACGTCTTCGCCCATCGTCTGCAGCTTCGCAAGCATCTCAGACGTGCGCTCTTCCCGTCCGCTTAGTGCTTCTTCGAGTTCCTTGACCTTGCCGGCCAGTTCGACCAGGCCCGTTTCGGCGTTCTCGATGATTTCGCCCTGGCGCACGCGATCGAGGCGCTGCTGCGTTGTACGCGCCTCCACGGAAGCCTGCTGGTTGCGCTTGTCGCGGCGCTCGCGTTCCACCTGCTGCAAGTCCTTTGCAACGCTTGCCTCTTCCATCTGCAGACGGTGGACTTCGGACTGAATCTCTGCCGCGCGTGCGTAGAATCCGCCGAGGCGGCTCTTCGTCGCTTCCATTTCGTCGTGCAGACGTTTCAGATCGCTTTCGAGCGTCTTGACCTTTTCCTGCAACTGGCGGATTTCTCGCTGACGCGTCAGCAGGCCGCGCGTCTGGTGGCTGCCGCCGGAAAGGACACCACGCGGATTCACCACGTCGCCCTGCAGCGACACGAAGCGATTCCGGATGCCATCGCGCTCGAGGTCGACGGCGATGTCGAGGTGCTCCACGATCACCGTGTTGCCGAAGAGATAGTGCACTGCGCGCGAGATCTTGTCGTCATAGTTCACGAGGTCGCGGGCGAGCCCGAGCACACCATTGCGTCCCCAGATCTTCTGCAGGTGATTTGTCGGGAAATCGGCATGCAGGAAATCGAGCGGCAGGAACGTCGCGCGGCCGAGGTTCTTGCGCTTCAGGAACGCAATGGCCTGCTTCGCATCGTCCACTCGCTCCGTCACGATGTCCTGAACGTCGGAACCGAGAGTCACTTCGATTGCGATTTCAAGATCCTTCGGCGCGCCAACAAGCGAAGAAACTACACCGACGATGCCCTGGATTTCCTTTCGCCCGGACGCCAGCATCACCTCGCGCACGCCGCGATAGTAGCCCTCGTAGCTGTCCTCAAGTTCGCGCAGTGCCTGCAGTCGCGACGTCGCCTGATTCAATTCACGCGTCAGCGATTCCAGGCGGCGATTCAAATCGGCCTTGGTCGCATCGTCACGCCCGATTTGCTCCTGAATCTCACGGCCCTCCTTTTGAAGCTCCGCGAGTTTCAGTTTGAGTTCTTCGTCCTGCTTGCGATGCAACTCCAGTTGCTCGTCCAGCTTCTCGATCGCGTCGTTCAGTTCCTTCAGTTGGAACTCGGTGGCGCCCAGCTCATCTTCCAGGCGAGCGATCAGCGTCTCGGCGACACGTTTGTCGTTGGCGAGTGTGTTCTCGCGAGCGCGCAAGTCAGACAGTTCGGCTCGCAGGCGATTTGTCTCGCGAACCGTCTCTTCGTTTTCCGCGCGCATGGCTTCCAGGCGCTGTACCTTCTCGCGCAGGTCCGCATCGCTGGCGGCCAGCTTCTTCTCTTCCGCTTCCAGGTCCGTTTGTAGCGCGTCGATCGTTCCGGAGAGAACCGTCGCGCGCGATTTGCGCGATTCCAGTTCCTTGTCGATCGCCTCGATGCGCTCATCGATGGTCTTGATCTGCTGGCCGCACAATTCGGCGCGGTGACGTTGCTTGTCGAGTCGCGACCGGACATCGAATCGCTTCTGCTGCAGCGCCTGCAACTCGCGCTGGAAATTCTCAAGTTCCTGCTGCAGTTCGGTCGAACGCGCATCGCCCTTCGCAGCCTTGGCGGCCGCTTCTTCGAACTCGGCGCGCGCCACTTCCAACTTCTTGTTCGATTCGCCCAGTTCTGCCGTCTGCTTGTTGTACCGCAGCACGAGCAGTCGCTGCTGCAGGCGATGGAGCCGGCGGCTCAGGCGACGGTGACGCTGTGCCTTGCGCGCCTGATAGCGCAGCGAATTGCACTGGCGCTCCACTTCGGACACGAGATCCTGGACGCGAACCAGGTCATCTTCTGTGCGCTTCAGCTTCCGTTGCGTCTCTGCGCGGCGCACCTTGTAACGTGAAATCCCCGCAGCCTCTTCGAAGATGTCGCGACGCTCGTCGGGCTTCGCCGCCACCATCTGGCCGATCTGGCCCTGCTCGATGATCGAATAGCCATCCGCGCCGAGTCCCGTATCGAGGAACAGTTCGTGGATGTCGCGCATGCGGCAGGTGACTTTGTTGATCTGGTACTCGCTGTCCCCGTTCGAAAACAGCCGACGAGTCACTGCCACTTCCGACTGGTCGATCTTCAAATGGCCATCGGTGTTGTCCAGCGTCAGTGTCACCTGCGCCAGGCCCGCGCGCTTCACCGATTGGCTGCCGCGGAAGACGACGTCGCTCATCCGCCCGCCGCGGAGCGACTTCGCCGACGTCTCGCCGAGCACCCACCGGATCGCATCGAGCACGTTCGATTTTCCGCAACCATTCGGACCCACGACGATCGTGAAGCCCTCCTGGAAGTCGATGGGTGTGCGGTGTGCAAAGCTCTTGAAGCCTTGGAGTTCAAGTTTCTTAAAGAACATCCGTCTATCCTGGGCGGGGCAGTCTCACGGCACCGGTAGGCACCCCGGCGCGACTTCAGAGGAAACGATACCCCCGCCCCGAAAGCAAGGGCGTTGTGGACGCATGAGTTGAGCTTCCCGCCTCCAGACCGGGCAGGACATTTGCATCGCCCCTGGACAATGCGTGGAGGAACCTGCGCCCATGAAGTCGAAACTCAAATTCCTGATCCCCATCGTCATTCTCGTACCCATCCTGATGCTCTGGATGGGGCGGCGAACCAACAACTGGCCGATCACCAATGATCCTCCCACGGGCGAGGCCATCATCGCTCTCGGGGACAGCCTGACGTCCGGCGTGGGGGCTTCTGAGGGAAATACCTACGTCGACGTCCTGTCGGATATGATCGGCCGGCCGATCCTGAACAGCGGCGTTCCGGGAGAAACCACTGGAGATGCCCTGAAGCGACTGGATCGGGATGTCCTGTCGGAAGATCCGCGCGTTGTGATCGTGCTGCTCGGCGGGAACGACATGCTGCGCCGCGTTTCGCAGGACGAGCAGTTCGCCAATCTTCGCGAGATTGTGGAGTCCATCCAGGCGGAGGGCGCGCTTGTTGTGCTGGTTGGCTTGAAGGAGATCGGCTTCTTCACGGAGGGCGGCTACGATAGTCGTTACAAGGTACTGGCACGCGAGACGGGTTCGGTGCTCGTGCCGAACATCCTGGGCGGAATCATGTTCGATCGCGACTTGATGTCCGATCAGATCCACCCGAACGATGCGGGTTATGCGAAGGTCGCCGAGAAGATCGACGACATCGCTGGAGAGTACCTGCGGCGTTAAATGAAGTCGGGCCAGCCCGATTTGCGCGGCTGGCCCGACGATCGATCATTCTATCTGGGTTCGATCAGCTACCGAACTTCTGAAGCCGTCCCGAGTGAGCCAGCGCGACGTTCATGATCTCGTACGCCGGGAACACACCCATCGTGCCCTTATCGCATTCGCGCTCAGTCAGGCGAGTTGCGTCGTCGATATCGCACAGCTTGGACGTCACCAGGAACGGAACCGGGTGGAAGCTGTGGCTCTTCATCGGCGGGGGAGTGCTGTGGTCGCCGGTCACGATCAGTGCATCTGGCTGCAGCTCGTCGAGAATGGCCAGCGCCTTGTCCGTCTCCTCGATGACCTTGATTTTCGCCTCGCGGTTGCCGTCTTCGCCGCTGGAGTCCGTCTTCTTCACGTGCAGGAAGAAGAAATCGTAGTCATTCCACACTTCCTTCAGCGTCTGGAACTCGTCGGCGACGGTCTGGCCCGTCTTCAACACATCCATGCCGCACAGACGCGCGACGCCGCGGTAGAGCGGATAGGTCGCGATCGCGGCGGCCTTCAGCCCGTACCGATGCTTGAAGGACTCGAGGCCCGGGTCCTTCGCGAAGCCGCGGAGCGAGAAGCCGTTAGCCTTGGGCTCGTCGGCTATTGCGGCGCGCATTTTCTTGATGGCTTCGGTCATCACGCGGACCGTCTTGGCGTTGTCGGCCGAATCGTTCGTCGCCGTCACGGGCAGGGGCTCCACGCCGACCTTCTGGGGGTCGGTGTCATGGATGTCCGAGCCAAGGCCTTCGCCATCGAGAACGATTGCAAAGCGATATTCCTTGACGGGCAGGACCTTGATCGTGACGCCGTCGATCGGCTCGGTCACGGCCTTCTGCATTTTCTCGAGAACCGGCGCGGCTTCCTCGCTGGAGATCCGGCCCGCACGGCGGTCGGTGATCTTGCCATCGGCGTCCAGCGTCGCGAAGTTGCCGCGGATCGCCACGTCGGTGGGCTTCAACGGGTAGTCGATACCGGCGGCTTCGAGCACACCGCGGCCGATTACGTGAGCAGGTTCGAGCGGATTGTATCCGAACAGCGACAGGTGCCCCGGTCCGGATCCGACGGCCAGGCCACGCGCGGCCGGGATTGTCCGTCCCAAGGAGCCGTTCTTGGCCCATTTGTCCAGGTTCGGCGTGTTGGCAGCCTCAAGCTCGGTGGTCGGGAAGTCGGCCGTCCGCATGCCGCCGACGCCGTCCATGACCAGCATCAGAATCTTGCTGCCATTGGGATTGAGTACACTCTTGATGACTTCCGAAAGGGCGATTTCAGCCATGAAGATTGCTCCGTAAGAGATTCCGCTCCCTCCCGGTCGCGGTTCGGCGCAGAGTCAACAGGCACGAGGGCCGACGCGTCAACGGAGAACCCCGCGCAGCGAGGGGCACAGAGCACTCAGGCGGGAGGACATGGCGAGGCCTGCTTTCTAACAACCCCTTTATTCCGCAAACGGTCGAACCGCTCCAGGTGGGGCTTGACCCATTGGGCCGCCATTCAGGACAAAGGAATCCTGTTGCGGGACGGCAATGTCCGCGCACAGACCGTTGTCGACGGGAATCTTGGGGAGATCCCGTCCGGCCAGGCGCCGCCGGACTTGCAGGTCGCGCCACCCGCCGTTGAGCCAGGACGGCACGAAGGGGGACTCGGGGGTATCAATCCTCCCCCAGAATTCGCTGGCCCGGGGTGATGCTGTGAGCGTTTCACTCACCGTTTCTCGTCTCCTGCGCGATAAGGGCAGGCAGTTCGGCCTGCGCTCCGTCGCCGGGGAATCGGGTCTCGACGGCTCGATCCAGAGCGCCGAGCTCAACCGGCCTGGTTTGGCCTTTGCCGGATTCCTGGACGTCTACTCCCACGATCGCATTCAGATTCTCGGCAACACGGAGATCGCCTTCCTCCAGCGCATGGGCGCAGACGAGCGCCGTGCGAATCTCGAGCGCGCGATGGCCTACGAAATCCCCTGCATTATTGTCACCACGGGGCTGACGCCGCCGGATGAGATGGTGGAACTGGCCGAGCAACGTGCGATTCCGCTGCTTTGCACGAATCACCCAACGTCCCGCTTCTGGGGCATGTTGTCATTCTACCTCGAACGTGAGTTCGCTCCCCAGACTACCGTGCATGGCGTGTTGGTGGACGTGTTCGGCATCGGTGTGCTGATCACCGGCTCGGCCGGCGTGGGAAAATCGGAGAGCGGCCTGGAACTGATCGAGCGCGGCCATCGCCTGGTCGCCGATGATGTCGTTATCATCAAGCGCCTCGCGAAAAACCTCGTCGTCGGCAGCGCCGCCAGCAACGTGGCGCACCACATGGAAGTCCGCGGGCTCGGTATCGTTGACGTCGAGCTGTTATTCGGCGCTGGATCGGTGCGCGAGGAAAAGCGAATCGCCCTCGTTGTGCGTCTTGAGCGCTGGACCGAAGAAACCATCCTGGACCGCCTCGGTATAGATGAGCACTATACGAACATCCTCGGCGTGGACATTCGCGAGTTCCGCATCCCCGTCGAGCCCGGCCGCAACATCTCGATTCTTGTCGAGGTCGCGGCTTTGCAGCACCGCATCCAGTCCCAGGGCCGCAACCCAGCCAAGGAATTGAACGATCGACTGATCAAGCAGATGACCCGCTCGCGGCTCGTCTGAGGAATCCAAACCGAGAAGAAAAGCCCTCGCCCATGAAACTGATTCAATTCGTCTTCGGACTGCACAACCACCAACCGGTCGGCAACTTCGACACGGTGTTCGAGGACGCATTCAACACGGCGTACGATCCGTTCCTGGGTCTGCTGGAGAAGCACCCCGGGATTCGCGTGGCCCTGCACCACACCGGGCCTCTTCTGCAGTGGCTGGAGCAGCACCGCAGCGAATACCTCGACCGCCTGGGCATGCTGGTCGAGCGCGATCAGGTCGAACTTCTCGGTGGCGCATTCTACGAGCCTATCCTGCCGATCATTCCTGAGGACGACCGCATTGGTCAGATCGTGAAGATGTCCGATTGGCTGGAGGCGCGCTTCGGGCGTCGCCCGCGCGGCATGTGGCTGGCCGAGCGCGTTTGGGAGCCGACGCTGCCCCGTGCGATCAAGGCTGCAGGCATTGAATTCACGGTTCTGGATGATTCGCATTTCAAGTCCGTCGGCATTGGCGACGAGGGTACGACGGGGTACTACCTGACAGAAGACCAGGGCGATTCGATCGCGATCTTCCCAATCAACGAGTCCCTTCGTTACTCGATTCCATTCCAGGAAATCGGCGAGACGCTCGAGTATCTTCGTGGGCTTGCCAGCGAGTACGCCGCGCCGACCGTTGTGATGGCGGACGACGGCGAAAAGTTCGGCGTTTGGCCCAACACCTACAAACATTGCTACGAGGATGAATGGCTCGACAAGTTCTTCTGCAAGATCGAGGAGAACTCCGACTGGATCAAGATGAAGACCTTCAGCGAGGTCCTCGATGAGACGGCACCGATCGGCCGCGTCTATCTGCCGACGGCGTCTTACATCGAGATGATGGAGTGGGCCATGCCGGCCAGCGCCATCGTCGAGTATCGCGACCTCGTGCAGACCATGAAGATGCGCGGCGAGTACGAGAGCCGGAAAATCTTCATCCGCGGCGGGTTCTGGCGTTCGTTCTTCAGCAAGTACGACGAGTCGAACCACATTCACAAGAAGATGCTGCGGATCAGCAATAAACTGAACGCCGCGCCCGAAGAACTGTGGGACCACCCCGAATACGAACTCGCCCTCGATCATCTTTGGCAGGCCCAGTGCAATTGTGCGTACTGGCACGGTGTCTTCGGCGGTCTGTACCTGTCGAATATTCGCAATGCGCTGTACAAGCACCTGATTGAAGCGGAGAAGCGCATCGACGCGCTGACTCACGACGGCGACGCGTGGGTCGACTTCGTGGCGACCGACTTCGACATCGATGGCAGCGTCGATCTCTTGGTCGAGACGCCCGCGCAGATGATGATGTTGAAGCCAGGCAGTGGCGGGATGATGGTCGAACACGACCTGCGCCAGATCAGCTTCAATGCACTCGATACGCTGATGCGCCGGCCGGAGTATTACCACCAGCGCTTGTCTCAGATTTCCAATCCTGCCGGACCGAACGCCGGAGACCAGGGACCGCTTCGCGTCAAGGAAAGCGGCCTCGAGCGCTTCCTCGTGTTCGACTGGTACCGCCGCGGTTCACTGATCGATCACTTCCTCGATCCGGACGCCACGCCGGAGAACTTCCGCACGGCGCACTATCCGGAAATCGGCGACTTCGTGAATAAGCCCTACGCCTGCGAGTGGAAGAAGGTTCGCGGCGGTGCGCGTGTTCGCATGGTCCGCGAGGCCAACGTCCAGCCCAGCGACACCGGCCAGCCCGTCGAGGTGGAGAAGATCGTCACCATGAAGGCCGGCGAGCCAACGGCCTCCATTGCTTATCGAGTGACGAATCTCTCCGACGAGGATCTGCTGACGCGCTTCGGAGTCGAGTTCAACGTCAACCTCCTAGCCGGCCATGCGCATGATCGTTTGCACGAGATCGCCGGGTCGGACATTCCCGACACCGATCGCCGCATGGACAGCGTCGGCGCCGTGCAGCAGGTCAGCAAGTTCGCCGTCTGCGACGAATGGCTGGGCGTGCGGATCGGATGGAATGTCTCCAAACCGGCCTCTCACTGGCGCCTGCCGATCGAAACCGTTTCGAGTTCCGAAGCCGGTTTCGAACGCGTCTACCAAAGCACCGTCGTCATGCCGGTTTGGGACATCAACCTCGCGCCGAAGAAGACCTTCGAAGTCAAGATCGAGTACGGCGCGGAATACCTGTAACAAGCAACTCGTACCTTACACGTACTCGTACTCAGCGAAGCGGAACTCGTCGTACTCGGCTAGTCCTGTTCTCGAGCCTGCCAGGGCGTCGAGTACGCGTACGAGTATGAGAGCGAGTACGAAAATGGCAATGTAGCCCAGGTACGCTCACCGCACCTCGCCCTGACACCCACAGCTCTTCCCGTACACGTACTCGTACTCAGCGGAGTGGCACTCGTACTCGTCTTTCCTCCTTCTCGAGTATTTCAAGACGTCGAGTCCGCGTACGAGTACGAGAGCGAGTACGAAAGTGGCGAGGTAGCCCAGGTACGCTCACCGCCCTTCGCCCTGACATCCACAGCACTTCGCGTACACGTACTCGTACTCAGCGAAGCGGAACTCGTACTCGGCTTGTCTTGTTCTCGAGCCTGCCAAGGCGTCGAGTACGGGTACGAGTATGAGAGCGAGTACGAAAATGGCAATGTAGCCCAGGTACGCTCACCGCCCTTCGCCCTGACACCCATAGCTTTTCCCGTACACGTACTCGTACTCAGCGCAGCGGCACTCGTACTCGGCTTGTCTTGTTCTCGAGCTTTCCAAGGCGTCGAGTACGCGTACGAGTACGAGAGCGAGTACGAAAATGGCAATGTAGCCCAGGGATGCTCAGCGCACCTCGCCCTGACACCCACAGCTCTTCCCGTACACGTACTCGTACTCAGCGAAGCGGAACTCGCACTCGTCTTTCCTTCTTCATCGGATCCCGGACATAAGAATCCCGGCCTCTCGCGAGGCCGGGATTCGTTTGGTCAGACTTGTTCGAGCCGAAGCTCGGATTTGATTAGTACAGCGTCCAATCCTTGACTGCGGTCGGGTCGTTGGACGTGCCGGGGGTCGGCGGGTTGGTGGCGCTGTCCCACGGGAACTCAACGAAGGAGTCCGCACGGGCGGTCGGAACGTCGTCCGTAGCACCGTCCATGTAGCGGCCAACCGAGCCACCATCGGAGGTCGCGGCAGTTTCCTGGATCGCGCCTTCGCCGGTCACGATGTAGGAAACGGAGTCGATGACCGAGACGCCGTCACTCAGAGCGATCGTCCCACCACTGTTGCCCAGGCTTGGGCCACCGGTGATGGCATTGATGCCAGGCAGATTCGGCGTACCGCCGCCGAAGATCACCAGGCGGCCACCTGCGTCGATCGAAACGCCGTCCGGAATGATCATCGTGGAGCTCGCGCTCAGCGACCAGCCCTTCAGATTAATCGCCGCACCAGTTGTGTTGTAGAGTTCAACGAACTCATCCTGGATCGAGTCGCCGACGGTGTCGTTGTTGTAGTCCTGGATCGGGTTCGGCGTGCCCGGGTTCGGGTCGTAGCTGAACTCATTGATCAGGACGTCGCCAACGCTGGCAAGCTGGGCGATGGTCACGAAGTCGGCCGTGATGGGAACGGAGCCGCTGCCACCAGTCGCAGCATCGGTCACGTAGTCGACCGTGCCAGTGAAGTTCGCGTCGGCGTCGACCGCGTTCTCATACGCCACGACGAGCGTGACGCTCTCGCCGGCAGCGAGTGCCGCCGGGATGGCCGGAACGGGATTCGGAGAAGTCACCGTCGAAACGCTGAAGGCGCTTCCAGAGGTGTTTGCCACGGTGAAGCTCGAAACGTTGAGCGTTCCACCACCGACGTTGGTGATTTCGATGGTCGATTCGACGGGGCTGCCGCTGTTCGTGGTGTTGAACGTGCCGAAGTCGATCTCTGTGCGGCTGACGTCGATGATCGGGTCAGTCGGGACGGAGTTTGCAGCGCCGGGTGTCGGGGCCGCCTGCTCGAAGCTGCCGGTGTTCAGCGCGCCACCACCACCATCCGGAATGCGCTGACTGGATTGATCGGCACTAGCACCATTGCTGGACTCGTCAACCTGGGCCTGGCCGGGGGTCAATGCGTTAATGAGGTTCGTTGCATCGGCGTCACCGGTACCATAAACCACCGCATCAACAAGGGTCGCGGTTACATCGCCGACCAGCGTGGTCGCAGGAATGGACGCAGCCGATGTTCCCGAGTACAGAGCGACCGCATCGGCGCCGTTCTGCAGGCCATTTGTGGTGAACTCCGTCATGTCGACATTTGCGACAGTCGAGCTTCCGATGACGAGGTAGTCGCTGGCTGCCAGAGAGCCTGTCAGATCGATAGAAGCATAGACCTCGTCGTTGCTGCCGTTGAAGAGGACAAGCACGTATCCACCGCCGGCGAGATCGACCGCACTTGCGCCGTCGTTGTAGAGTTCGACGAACTCAGCGGCATCCGTGCCGGGTGTGTCTGCATCGATTTCGTTGATCAGGACTGTTGCCTGGGCGGAACCAACGGACAGCGCCGTCGCCAGCCCGCATGCTACAAGAAAGCGTTTCTTCATATTGGATACCTCTTTCGTTCCCAAGAGTTTTTGGCGTGCCCGAGACGCGTGCCCTCCTCGCCTCGAAACCCATCATGCTGCATAGCACTTCGGGTCGCGTAAAGGATTATTGGCGCGATGGGCGTTTTTTCTTTGTGAAGCCCCCGTGGCTTTCTCGCTTGATCTGCACCCCAGTTATCACTCAACAATCCTCTCGCTCACGCCAGATCAGTGGGCCCATGGCGCAATTGGTTAGCGCAGCCGGCTCATAACCGGTAGGTTCCAGGTTCGAGTCCTGGTGGGCCCACCACAACAGCAGTGGCGAGTGATTAGTGGCGAGTGGCTAGTTGAATCAGAGGCTGACAAGTGCACTTGCTTGGCTGCCGATCTTGCCCTCCATCCCAGTTCCCTTCCATTTCAATCAAGCGGTTCTGTTAGAACCTAGTTAATGCCTCAAAACCGGCTTGCGATCGGTGGGCTCGGGCTGCTGAGTGCAGAGTCGAAGCGTGCAGGGTCCGCATGGGGTGATCCCCCAGGGCCGTCTGCAATCGACTCTGACGGGGGATGGCCACCGCAGCCCATGAACAAATACTCGATTCTTGTCGTCGACGATGAAGCGGATATTCAGGAGTTGGTATCCTACAACCTCAGCAAGAACGGCATGCGCGCCGATGTCGTTGGGACCGGCGAAGATGCGCTCCGTCGCGTTCGGGTCAATGAGTACGACCTTGTGATTCTCGACCTCATGCTGCCCGGGCTGGATGGTTTGGAGGTCTGCAAGCGCCTCAAAGCGGACAAGAAGACGTCTGATATTCCTGTGGTTATGCTCACCGCCCGGGGAGAGGAAGCGGACGTCGTCGTCGGGCTGGAACTCGGCGCCGACGACTACGTGACGAAGCCCTTCAGTCCGCGCGTTCTGATCGCCCGCGTCAAAGCCGTCTTGCGCCGCCGCGAGGCCGCCGCGGAACCTGTCGAGCAGCGCCTGATTACCCGCGGGCCGCTGACGATCGACATGGATCGGCATGAACTGGCCGTGGCCGGCGAGCGCGTCTCGCCCACGGCTCTCGAGATGCGGATCCTGGCAGCGTTGGCGAAGCATCCCGGCCGCGTGCTGACCCGTTACCAGATCGTCGAAGCCACCCAGGGCGTCGGCGTGGGCGTGACGGATCGCTCGGTCGACGTGCATATCGTTTCGCTGCGTAAGAAGCTGGGCGAACACGCCCACCTGATCGAGACGGTTCGCGGGGTCGGCTATCGCTTCGCGGAGATCGACGATTGACGAAACGGCGGCTTCTCGGGAGCGTCTTCCGCTCCTACCTTCTGGCCATTCTGATCAGCATTGTTGCCGCAGAGATCTTTCTGCATGTCCTGCCAGGTGTGAGCGGGATGGCGGCGACGGTCGTGCTCGGCGTGGCGCTGGCCTACTTCATGGCCTGGCGGTTCGTCCGTCTGCTGGAGGAGATTCGCCGCGGGGCGGAGCGCTTTGGCCGGGGCGACCTCTCGCGTCGCGTGCCCGACTCGCCGATCGATGATCTCAGCGCGCTAGCCCAATCCCTGAATCACATGGCGTCGCAGTTGGACGAGCGAATCGCCGAGATCACACGCCAGCGCAACGAGCGCGAGGCGATCCTGGCCAGCATGGGCGAGGGCGTCCTGGCGATCGATCGTAACGAACGCGTTCTGAATCTGAACCGCGCCGCGGAAGAGATGTTGGGGCGGCCGGTCGAGGAGGCGCGCGGACGCCTCGTGCAGGAGGCTTTCCGAAACGTCGAGCTGCAGCGCTACATTGCGCGGGCCTTGCACGGCGAAAAGGTCACCGCGGACGAGACGGCAATGCTGACTGGTGTGTCGGGCGTGCTGCTGCAGATTCACGCTGCGCCGCTGCTGGACAGCACCGGGCGCGAGGCGGGCCTCGTGCTGATCCTGGCGAATGTCACACGCCTGCATCGGCTGGAGAATCTCCGGAGAGAATTTGTGGCCAATGTCTCGCACGAGCTCCGCACGCCCGTCACTTCCATCAAGGGCTTCGCGGAAACGCTGCTGGACGGCGCGCTGGACGAGCCTGATGACGCACGCCGGTTCGTTGAAATCCTTGCGCGCCAGGCCCAACGATTGGACCACCTGATCGAAGACTTGCTGATGATCTCGCGCCTGGAGCGGCGAGAAGAAATCGAGATGGGCGCGTGCCGGTTGCGTTCGGTCCTGGAGTCGGCCATCGACGTGTGCGCTCCCCGCGCCGAGAGCCGCAAGACGGCCATCAACGTCGATTGCGCCGAGACGATCTCGATCACCTGCAACCGTCGCCTGCTGGAGCAAGCCGTGGTGAACCTGGTCGACAATGCGGTGGCGTACTCCGGTGAAGAGGCTTGCGTCGATGTGTCGGGCGAGTCGAACGGCGGAACGTTGACGATCCGTGTGGCGGATAACGGCCCGGGAATTCCTCCGGAGCATCACGAGCGTCTGTTCGAGCGCTTCTACCGCGTGGACAAAGCGCGCAGCCGGGACGCCGGTGGGACGGGCCTGGGGCTGTCGATCGTCAAGCACATCGCGCAACTGCACGGCGGAACCGTGTCGATCGAGAGCACGCTTGGGGAGGGAACGACGTTCACGATCCAACTGCCCGAATCGCCGAACTGACAGAATCCTAACAATTCATTTGTGAAGAGCTAGCAAAGCCTCGGTAACAATCCGCAGGAGAACTGCAACCAACAGGTAGGGCACTCTCAACAATTCTGCATGGGGGACACTATGCAACGATTGATTACCCGAATGGCAGCAATTCTGGCGGTGGCGTTGATGGCCGTGGCCTGCGGCGGCGCCGGCGAAGACGGACAGGGGCAGGAAGAAGTTCAGAGCGTGATCATCAAGGGTTCCGATACGATCGTCAACCTTTCCAGCGCGTGGGCCGAGCAATTCATGAACACCCACCCGAATATCGATATCTCCGTGACCGGCGGGGGATCCGGGACCGGAATCGCTGCCTTGATCAACGGCACGACAGACATCTGCAACGCTTCGCGTGCGATGAAGCCGAAAGAGAAAGAACAGGCCGCCGCGCAGGGCGTTACGCCGGTCGAATGGATCGTCGCCATGGACGGCATCGCCGTCGTCGTGAACCCGGAGAATCCCGTGGGTGAGATGACGATGGACCAGATCGGCGCCATCTACACTGGCGAGATCAGCAACTGGAGCGCAGTCGGCGGCCCGGATCAAGAGATCGTGGTGCTATCGCGCGAGAGTAACTCCGGCACGTACGTCTTCTTCCAGGAACACGTGATGGCGAAGAAGGACTATCGCAAGGACGCGCGCCTGATGACATCGAACGCGGCGATCACACAATCGGTTCAGAGCGACCAGTGGACGATCGGCTACGTCGGTGTGGCTTATGCCGAGCACGCGGAAGTCAAGATCGTCGCCGTGAAGAAGGACGCGGATTCCGACGCGGTCATTCCGACGATTCCGACCGTGATGTCTGGAGAGTATCCCATCGCGCGGCCGCTGTATCTGTACACAAACGGTCAGCCGACCGGTGCGACGAAGCAGTTCATCGACTTCTGCCAGAGCACCGAGGGGCAGAAGATTGTGACGGAGATTGGCTACGTTCCGGTTCCGCCAGGTGGAATGCCTGAATAATCCGTCTTAGCTGAATCGACATCTTTCTGCCGCGAAGGACGTTATGCCAAACCGTACGCCGAAGAAGTTCAGTGACAAGGCCGCCCGAGTGATCTTCACCGGGGCGGCCTCCACGTCGATTCTGATCGTCTTCCTGATCTTCCTTTTCATCGGCAAAGAAGCCCTTCCCTTCGCAAAGCATCCCGGCCTGGGCGAACTGATCGGGACGAACTGGATCCCCGTTTCGTTCGAGAAGGAACAGTTCGGGATTCTCCCGCTCATCGCGGGGTCTTTGCTTGTGACAGTAATGGCGACACTGATGGCGGTTCCATTCGGCGTCGTTGGCGCGATTTACCTGGCGGAAGTCGCCCGTCCGCTCGAGCGCGAGATCGTCAAGCCATTCATCGAACTGCTGGCCGGAATCCCTTCTGTTGTCCTTGGATTCTTCGGCCTGATTGTCGTCGCCCCGATCGTCAAGAACGTCTTCGGCCTCAGCAGTGGGCTCAACGCCTTCACCGGCGCCGCGCTACTGGCACTCATGGCGATCCCGACGATTCTGACAATATCCGAAGATGCGATTCGCAACGTTCCGCGCTCCTACAAGCAGGCCTCCGAGGCACTCGGGGCGACACGGTTGCAGACGATCTGGAAAGTGACCGTGCCCGCGGCGCTTTCCGGAATCATTGCCGCGACGATGCTTGGAATCGGCCGCGTGATCGGCGAGACAATGACCGTGATGATGGTGACCGGAAACGCACCGATGATCACGGCAAACCCCTTCAGTTCAGTGCGCACCATGACGGCAACGATTGCAGCGGAAATGGGCGAAGTGCCCTTTGGCAGCGAGCACTACGCGGCGTTGTTCTGCGTCGGCATTGTGCTGCTGCTCTTCACGTTCGGCCTGAACGTGATCGCTCAGAAAGTCCTTAAGAAGTACGGGGTGGAGCGATCATGAGCAGACGCGCGAAAGAAGCGATTATTTACGCGATGATGCGAGGCGCGACTTACTTGATTATCCTCGTCGTCGGCTACATCGTTTTCGACATCGTTTGGAATGGTCTGCCGGTGATCGATTGGAAGTTCCTTTCCACGCGTCCGACAAGCGGCGGTGCAAAGGGCGGTATCTTTCCGGCCATTGTTGGTACGTTCTGGCTCGTTGCCGGAGCGATCGCCGTGGCGTTGCCATTCGGCATGGCTTGCGCGGTCTACCTGACCGAGTACGCGAAGCCGGGGCGCTTTCTGAATTTCGTCCGTCTGGCAATCACGACTCTGGCCGGTGTGCCATCGATCGTGTTTGGCTTGTTTGGCCTGGGCTTGTTTGTGCTCTTCTTCGGCTTCGGCCAGTCGATTCTCGCCGGCAGTCTCACGCTCGCATGCCTGATACTGCCAACAATCATTGTCGCCAGCGAAGAATCTCTTCGCGCGGTGCCGAACTCCTTCCGTGCGGCCAGCATGGCGCTCGGCGCAACGAAGTGGTACACGATCCGAACAAACGTTCTGCCGTACGCGATGCCGGGCATGATGACCGGTTCGATTCTCGGACTCGGTCGTGCTGCCGGCGAGACGGCTCCGATTCTGTTTACGGTCGCGGCGTTCTTCCTGCCGCGCTTGCCAAAGTCGGCCCTCGACCAGGTGATGGCCTTGCCGTATCACCTTTACGTCACGGCCACGCAGTTGCCCAATCCCGCGGAAGCACGCCACATGCAATACGGAACTGCGATGGTGCTACTGGCATTGGTTTTGGGGATGAACCTGATCGCGATTCTTCTGCGATCCTATTTCTCTCGTAAGTATCGTTGGTAAGGACAAGATGACGAAGGCCAAACGCGAAACCAAGATCCTCGCCGAAAACGTCGACTTCTATTACGGCGACAAGCAGGCGCTGTTTTCCATCTCGATGGACATTCCAGCCCGCGAAGTCACTGCGCTGATTGGCCCATCGGGTTGCGGCAAATCCACATTCCTGCGCAGCATCAACCGAATGAACGATCTGATCGACGACACGAAGCTGAGCGGCAGCATCGCAATCGATGGGCGAGACATTTACTCCTCCGGCATCGACGTTGTGGAGCTGCGCAAGCGCGTCGGCATGGTCTTCCAAAAGTCCAACCCCTTTCCAAAATCGATCTTCGATAACGTGGCTTACGGCCCGCGCGTTCACGGGATTCGGTCGCGCGAGAAGTTGGAGGAAATCGTCGAGCGCAGCCTTGAACGCTCCGCCCTGTGGGACGAAGTGAAAGACCGCCTGAACGACAACGCCCTCGGCCTTTCCGGTGGCCAGCAGCAGCGCCTCTGTATCGCGCGCGCCCTCGCCGTCGATCCGGAGATTCTCCTGATGGACGAGCCGGCCTCGGCGTTGGATCCGCGTTCGACTGCTAAGATCGAGGACCTGATCGCGGAATTGCGTGGCCAGTACACGATCGTCATTGTGACGCACAATATGCAGCAAGCCGCTCGTGTCAGCGACACAACGGCTTTTTTCTACGAAGGGAATCTGATTGAATTCGACGAGACGGAGAAAATCTTCACCAAGCCCTCGAACAAGCAGACCGAGGACTACATCACGGGTCGCTTCGGATAATCGATCCAGAGCATTCTGAATTGCTTGAACCGAAACGGCCTTGCGTGCGATAGAACTCCGTTTGGCCGGGAAGCGAGCATCTGATGAATGCGGTCGAGCCCCCAGAACCAATCACCAGCGAGAAACGGATTATGTCAATTCACTTGCAGCGGGAAATGGATGAACTGCGCAAGCGCCTACTTGGCGAAGGTGCCTTGGTGGAGGATGCCATTCGGAAGGCGATTCGCGCCCTTGAAACACGAGATCGCGAACTGGCGGCGGAAGTCATTGAAGGCGACAAGGAAATCGATCGCGAGGAGATCGAGGTCGAAGAGGAGTGCATGAAGATCCTTGCGCTTCACCAGCCCGTCGCCGTCGATCTGCGCTTCATTGTCGCTGCCTTGAAAATGAATAACGACCTCGAGCGCATGGGCGATATCGCCGTGAGTCTGGCACGACGTGCCGACTATCGTGCTCGGCGCGGTCCGGATATTCTGTTTCCTGCAAAGATCGACGACATGGTTGCAGCCGTTCAGAAGATGATCAAGGGCGCCCTCGATGCCCTGGTCAACTCGGACGAGAAACTCGCCAAGAGTGTGTGCGAAGCCGACGATGAAGTCGATCGGATGAAGCGCGCGATTATCAAAGCCATCCGAGCGCGCATGGGCGAAGAACCCGAAAACCTGCGCGTTCTGTTGAAAATGATGGATGTCCCGCGTCACCTCGAGCGTCTGGCCGACTTGGCCACAAACATCGCTGAAGACGTTATCTACCTGGTCCGCGGCGAGATTATCCGCCACCATTACCTGGAGCAAGACGGCGAGCAGGACGACGACTAGGAATTCAATCGGCCTGCATGCGTTGTCTTCGCATGCAGGCCGACCATTCTCTCTCAGTACATGACAAAGCCAGTCTCAGAACTCGGCGTTGGCGTAGGTGTTGGAGTGGGAGTTGGCGCTGCCGCGTCGTAGTAGAGTTCCACGTACGCTTCGAGATAACCGTCCGCCGGATCGGCGAACTCCGTGATAACGACACCGATGCCATGCGGGGCTGCGCCGTAAGGGCCATCGCCCGGCGTTGCGGCCGTATCCGTTGTCGCGACCCACGAGTTGCCATTCGTAGCTTCGCGATACGTCGATGCATTCTTCGCGTTCACGCCGCTGGTATCCGTCGGGCCATCGATCAACGTGTTTGAGCTGTCCCGCAGTTCGAAGATCTCGCCGCCGTTGATCACCATTCCGTTCGAGCCGGTCGAAATCGGACCACCATTTACGAAGGTCACTCCTGCGGGCAGCGCGCCCCAGGTGGATTCAAATGAGGTCTGATCCGCATCGCGCGTCATCACCAAATAACCGCCGGCCTGAATCTTCGTGCCGGACGGGAACGTTGCAGTAATCCCCGCATCTGTCTCCGTCAGAGTCCAACCGCTGATGTCGATTTCCTGCGGCTGCTCGGCGATTGTGACGGAGTATTCGCCGGTGTTCGGATTGCGAGCCGTGCGTCCTTCCACATCTTCCGCCTCGACGTGGTAGCTCAATACCTCGCCGACGGCCAGGCCACTGATCGGCACGGTCGAACGCCACGTGCCATTCGTCGTTGTGCCGGTGACCAATGTCATCTCCAGCGTTCCCGATTGTCCGCCAGTAGCGGAGTACGGCGCTTTAACCGTCGTACTGTCGATACCGGCATCGGCCGTGATCTGGGCGGTCACGCGAATGTCCTGTCCCACGACGGGAGCGGCAGGATCCAGCCCCGCAGAAATCACGGGAGCGGACGGCTCGAAGCTGATATAGTAGTCGGCGCCGCTGTCGGGCTCACGACTCATCGTACCGTCGGTGTTTGCTGCTTCGGCATAGTACTCGACGCGCGTGCCAGAGGGCTGCGCGGGAATTGAACTGGCCGTGCGCCACGACCCGCTGTTGGCTGTGCCCGACTCGAGTTGAAGAGCAACTTCCGTGAAATCGCCCGTCGTGCCGATGCGCCAGTAGGCTTTCGCAGTCGCTGCATCGACGCCGATCGTCGAATTGATGTTGGCGACGATATCCGTCGGCATGTCGAATCGTGGCGTGACCGGATCCGTGCTCAGCGTCAATGATGGCGACGGCGGACCGGCCGGGACCAGGAAATCCTTCACGACGGCCATGTGCTGCATGTTCGTGGCGCCACTGTCGCCATAGAGGACAGGCGAGACTTCAGACAGCGGTGTGTAAACGCGGCTGTCGAATACGAGACCATTGGTGTAGGTGCTCGACCCGATGGTCAGCGGCGTCTTGTAGGCATTCAAGTCCGAGTCGACAAGCACCCAATCGTAGGGCTTCGACCGGGACGCGTTCGTATCGTCATTGCCATTCTGGTCAGCGGGATGGGGCGTGCCTGTATAGACGACAGAGGAGAGCGTGGAGATACAGGATTCCGAGCGCGAGTCCGTATTGAAGTCGCCGGCGATCACAAGAAAGTCGCCCGCGGGGACGTTTGCCTGGATATAGTTGCGCAGTGCGATCGCTTCGGAGTTACGAACCCCCGATCCGGACGTCAGCAAGTGAACGCTGATCGCCCACAGGTCCGTATCGCCCGGGATGTCGATCTTTGCCCAGGCAAAGTCGCGATTGGAAACCTCTGAGTCGTTCCATTCACCGGATGAAATCATCGGCCAGCGGCTGATCACGCCGTTCGGGATTTGCTCGTTACCGCCCTCGCGATAGTAGGTGTATTCCGCGCCGAACGTCGATTCCACCCAACCCTGTATCGTCGTGGATGAATTGTCTCCATAGTTGAATTCCTGGATCATCACAATGTCCGGCTTCAGACCCTTGAAGATGCGAGTTCCCTCGCCGGGATCGTAGCTCTGAAGATTGCCGCTCGTGATGTTAGCCGCCATCAAGCGGATCCGTTCCTCTGTCGCGCGCTGCTGGGCGAACGAAACACTCGCAACCAGGAGCAGCAGACATGGCAGAATCATCCGCCGAACGAAGTTACCAGAAAAACCATTCTCGTGTTTCATGAAGACATCCTTGGTGATTGTAAAGAGGGCGCGGAGATTCACCCCACCCAAGCAAACCGCACACTGTGCTCAAACGCTGAGTGGCTGTAAAGGAAAGAACGTGCAAAAATCCGGTCAGGAATCCTCGGTCCCATCCGAGTCCCATTGGCCCGGCGCCCGCACGAGGGCGCCGATTTCGGAGGTCCGTTCGCCGCGGATCTGGATCGAGTAACCCCGGATGTGGGCGTCCAGATAATCGAAGTTCTGGTTTGGGGGTGTGAAACCGACGGACATGCTGTATCGACCCGGCAGAATCGGGAAGTTCTCCATCTCGGCGGTGGCCTCGTACTTCCCAGGCTCCAGGTTGCGCAGATCGAGGCCCTGGAGGTCGGAGCGCTGGTAGGCGACGCGTTGGCCGCCCGTCCCGCCGTACCCGATATGGATGTTCATGTCCTCCAGCGGCTCCATCACCGTGAAGTGAAACCGCATCAGGACTTTCTCGCCGGGTGAAAAAGCACGGCGGGGTTCGCCGGATTCGTCGAGGATTTCAAACTTGTCGATCCGAGCCTTCCGAGGTGTGACGCGCATGGTGTTCAGTGCCGTCGACAGCCGGATAGAGCGTTGAATATCCTGCTCTTCCACCTCCTTGGGGTCCTGGTGGACCTGACCTTGGAAGCGCTCGATGTACTTCTCCAGGACATCTTCGGCTGGGCCCCAGGCCACCGTGTCTCCCTGGTCTAGCCAGAGGATTCGTTCGGCGATCAGCTCGACGTGTTCGATCACATGGCTGACGAAGAGGATCGTCTTTCCATGCCGGCGGAGTTGGGCGATCTTCTGCAGGCATTTTTCCTGAAACGCCACGTCGCCGACGGCCAGGACTTCGTCGATCAGCAGGATGTCCGCGTCCGAGAAGACGGCCAGTGCAAACCCAAGCCTGACGACCATGCCGCTGGAGTAGCGCTTCATGGGCGTGTGGATGAACGGGCCAAGTTCGCAAAATTCAAGGATCTGTGGCAGGCGCTCCATCACGCGCTCGCGCGGCATGCCGAGAATGCCGCCCTGAAGGAAGATGTTCTCCATGCCGGTCAACTCGGGCTGAAAGCCGGCGCCGAGCTCCAGCAGGGCCGCGACGCGGCCATTCAGCTCAATCTCGCCGCCCGTCGGCTCCGAAATGCCCGAGATCAGCTTCAGCAGCGTGGACTTCCCCGAGCCGTTGCCGCCGATGATCGCCACGGATTCGCCGCGGCCGACTTCGAAGGACACATCGCGTAATGCCACGTGCTCGACCTTCTCGTCCGTAGCGAACAGTCCCTTCAGAACCATCTCCTTCAGCGTGGTTGCCTGGGAAGCATAGACTTCAAACGTCTTGTTGACGTTGGCGACGCGCAGCATCGGGGCGGATTCGGTCATGGGCGGAGCGCCTCCTCGAGGCGGAGGAAGTCCTCCAGCGACAGATGCTCGGGGCGGCGTTTCGGGTCGATGCCCGCGGCTGTCAATGCGGCCTCTGCGGCAGGGCGATCCGGGGCCATGCCGCTCATCGCCAGGCAATTCGCCATCGTCTTGCGCCGGTGTCGGAATGACGCGGTCACGACATCGAACACGCGGTCCCGATGCGCCAGATCGGTCAGCAACTTCTCCTTCCGAGGGGTCAGGACCACCACGGCGGAATGAACCTTCGGTGGCGGGAAGAAATCCTCGGGCGGCAGGCGAAGAACGATCTCCGCATCATACAGGTAGGCCACCTTGTAGGTCAGCGCGCTGGCCTCGCGGGTGCCGGCGCCGGCGACGAGGCGCTCGGCGACTTCACGCTGGATCATGATGACGATCCGCTCCCACTCGATCGAGCTCTCAACCAGCCGGAACAGGATCGGTGCTGTGATCTGGTAGGGCAGATTGCCGACCGCGACACGTCGCGTCTGCGGATAGCGCGCTGTCAAATCGTTCATATCGACCTTTAGAAAGTCCCCATGGACGAAATCCAGATTTGGGAAATAGTGCGTCAAGGAATTATGCCAGACGGTGAATGCAGGATCGATCTCCACGGAGGTGACCTGGCCGGCGCGCCGGGCCAATTCCACCGTGAGGTTCCCCAATCCCGCGCCGATTTCGAGAGCCAGATGCTCGTCCGTCAAGTCGCACGCCATGGCAATGGCCTCGCACCGCTCCGGCCTGACCAGAAAGTGCTGGCTTTTTCCCTTGGTCAGCCAGATGCCGAGGTCCTTCAGCAGCGGGCGAATGGGTGGGAAGACGAAGTCGGGGGGACCCTCAGGCATTCTTCCTCCTCGCGACAGCCAACTCGACAGCCATTTCGATGGCTGATGTCACGCTATCGTGCTTGGCAACGCCCTCGCCTGCGATGTTGAAGGCGGTCCCATGATCCGGAGAGGTGCGGACCATTGGTAAACCAGCGGTTATGTTGACCCCTGAATCGAAGGCGAGTGTTTTGACTGCGACCAGGCCCTGGTCGTGATACATCGCCAAGACGCCATCATACTGCCCGGATAGCGCCTGGTGGAAGATTGTGTCTGCCGGGAATGGGCCGTCTAGTTTAAAACCATGACGCTCTGCTTCCTTTATCCCCGGCAGGATCGCATCTTCCTCATCCGTTCCAAACATCCCACCCTCGCCGGCGTGCGGATTCAAGCCGCAGACCGCGATTCTCGGCTCGCGATCCAGCAGAAGCTTTAGGAATTCGGCAAAGATTCGCCCTCGCTGCGCAACCAGCTCAGGGGTGACAAGCTCAGGAACGCGACGCAGGGGCACGTGAATCGTCACCAGGCCGACACGCAGGCCGCCTCCGGCCAGTACCATCACCACTTCGTCGGTGCCCGTCAGCTCGCGGAGCATCTCTGTGTGGCCGGGGAATGGGGAGTGGTTGGCCTTCAGACCTTCTTTAGAAATTGGGGCCGTGACAATGCCGTCAAGGCTTCCAGCAAGACAGAGCTCGACGCCTCGGCGGATCGCCCCTTCGGCTACGGCGCCATGCCGGGCGTTTGTGCGCCCGATCTGCAGTGCGTCCGATTGCCCGGGGTCCAAGGTGCGGAAGTAGCAGGCCCTCTCCATGGCGGTCCGGATCGACTGGCCCAACTCCGGGTCGATGGATCCCAGCAGGCCGGCGTGGTATCCCCACAGCTCGCGTGGCCCGATGAGCGAGAATTCCACGCCTGGGCGATTCCAGTGGGCGAGCGCCTTGAGCGCAACCTCGGGGCCGATACCGCCGGGATCGCCGATTGTCAGCCCGATTTGAACAGGATTGCTTGCATCCGGACTCATGTCCGTCGTCTCGGTCGATTCTACAGGATGTAGCGGCTCAAGTCTTCGTTCTTCAGCACTTCATCGAGAGACTGCTGGACAAAGCCGCGGTTGATGACGATTCGCCCCTGGCCCATATCCGGCGCCTCGAAGCTCACGTCTTCCAGAATCTTCTCCAGAATCGTGTGGAGGCGTCGAGCGCCAATGTTCTCCGTGGACGAATTGACGTGTGCCGCGATGCGGGCGATCTCGTCGATCCCGTCGTCTTCCCAGACCAACTCGACCCCCTCGGTCTGCAGCAGTTCCGTGTACTGCAGGGTCAGGGCGTTCTCCGGCTCTGTCAGAATCCTGCGGAAATCCGACTGCGTCAAGGGGATGAGCTCGACGCGCAGCGGGAAGCGGCCCTGCAACTCGGGGATCAGGTCGCTCGGCTTGGCCACGTGGAACGCGCCGGCGGCGATGAAGAGGATATGTTCGGTCGTGACCATGCCATGCTTGGTCATGATCGTGGAGCCTTCGACGATTGGCAGGATGTCGCGCTGCACGCCTTCGCGGGAAACGTCCGGCCCGCGGCCTTCGATGCTACGGCCCGCCACCTTGTCGAACTCGTCGATGAAGATGATGCCCTCCTGCTGGGCGCGTTCGAGGGCCTCGAGCTTGATCTTCTCCATGTCCAGCAGCGAGTCGATCTCCTCCTCCATCAGAACCTTGCGAGCCTCGGCGATGCGCAGCTTGGCCTGCTTGCTCTTCTTCGGGACGAACTTGTCCATCAGGCCCTGCAACTGCTCCATGCCCATCATGTCCATGCCGCCGCCCCCCGGACCGCCCATCATGCCGAAGGGCATTTGCCCCCTCTCCGTCACAGTCACTTCGACTTCGCGATCGTCGAGAACGCCCTGGATCAACTGGCCCATCAACTTCTCGCGCCGCCGCCACCAGACGTAGGACGCGTGGCTCTCCTCCGACTCTTCGCCTTTCAGCTTGGGCAGGACATACTCCACCTTTGGACGACCGTCCTTGCGTGTCACTTCCTTGCGCACATCGCTGGGCACCGGCATCAGCAGATCCATCAGCCGGTTGTTCACGACGTGCTCCAGGCAGACGCGCATGTCCTCGACCTTCTCGTCGCGAACCATCTTGATGGCGTTCTCGACCAGGTCGCGGACCATGGACTCGACGTCCCGGCCGACATAGCCGACCTCGGTGTACTTGGTGGCCTCGACCTTGACGAACGGCGCCCGCGCCAGGCGCGCCAATCGCCGGGCGATCTCGGTCTTGCCGATGCCCGTCGGTCCCATCATCAGGATATTCTTTGGGGAGACTTCGTCGCGCAGGGAATCCGGCAACTGGCGCCGCCGGGCGCGATTTCGCAGTGCGATCGCCACCACGCGCTTCGCCCGTTCCTGGCTGATGATGTACTTGTCCAGTTCCGCAACAATCTGGCGTGGAGTGAGTTCGCTATCGAGGAATCGTGACACAGTTGGAGCCTCCCGGTTCGCATTGGTCCCAAATGTAGCGCCCGGAGTGCCAACGCGGCCCCAAAAAGCCGTGGAATTCGCAACACGGATCAAGCATTCTCCCCCGTTGTGTGCCAGTCTCCCGTCACTACTCAGGGAGTGAGCCGTGAGAACAACGACATGGCAGGACTATCAGGATCGGATTCTCGCCGTCCTCAATCACATCCAGCAAAACCTGGATGAGGATCTGGGGTGGCGGGATCTCGCCCGGATCGCCCACTTCTCGCCCCACCACTTCCACCGGATCTTCAGTGGGATGGTGGGGGAGAGCATCGGCGAGCACATCCGGCGAATCCGCCTGGAGCGCGCCGCGTATCGCCTTCTGTCGACGCACCAGTCGGTCACCGTGATTGCCTTCGATGCCGGATTCGAAACGCACGAGTCCTTCACGAGGGCATTCCGCGACTGGTTCGGGATGGCGCCGAGCAGCTACCGCCGCACCCCGTCGCCGCCCCAGCCGAGACAGGTCCCGACCATCATCCACTACCAGCCCGCCGGCGTTCTCCACGGATTCACTCCGATCATCTCGGGAGGAACGAAAATGGAAGTCTCAATCGTCGAAATCCCGCGCATGCGCGTTGCCTGCATGCGCCACACCGGCCCCGGGCCCGATTGCGGTCCCGTCGTCGACAGCCTGGACAAGTGGGCCCGCCGCCGCGGACTCGTGAACAACAAGACCGTCTTCGTCGGCGTTTCCTATGGGCCGATCAACTACGACGCATGTGTGACTGTGGATGAGAAGTTTGAGCCGAGCGCAGACGACGAAGGCGTTGAGATTCAGGAGATCGGCGGGGGCGAGTACGCCCGCGTCCTCCACGAGGGGCCGCTTGAGCGCCTCGGCGAGACCTACGCGTACATCATCGGCCAGTGGGCGCCTCACAGCGGGCGAGAGCTGGCCCACCGGCCATGCCTCGAATTTCCGAAGAACGACCCGAGCAGCACGCCCCCGGAGGACATTCGGATGGAGATCTGCGTGGCGCTGGAATGAGGGGGATCAGGCGTGTTCGAAGACGATAGACTGCGCCAGTTGATCGGCCGTCTGCCGATCGACCAGGCGTGCGACCAGCGCCAGCCCGAAGTCCACGGCGGTTCCGACGCCGCGGCTCGTGATGAAATTGCCATCCTCGACAACCGGCTCTCGCACGACCGTGGCGCCGGCCATGGCGCCTTCACACTTCGGAAAGCACGTCGCCCGTCGGTCTTCGAGCAATCCCGCCGCGGCAAGCACTGTTGGCGCGGCACAGATCGCCGCGACCACGCGGCTGGCCGCCGCCTGTCGCCGAAGCAAGTCATGCAACCCCGGGACATCGTTCAGTTTGGCTGCGCCCGGACCGCCGGGAAGAACCACGGCGTCGAACTCGCCCTCCTGAACATCCGCAAAGATGGCGTCCGTTTGAACCTGGATGTCGTGGGAACCCGTGGCGGTCTGCTTTCCGATGCCCGCCGTGGTCACGTCGATCCCGCCACGGCGCATCAGATCGATCGCAGCGATCGCTTCCACTTCCTCAAAGCCATCGATCAGTGGAACCAGGGCGGTGGGCATGGCGATCTCCTGCGAAATTGGAACTCAGTAAATCGGGTAGGTGACGTCGGCAGGTGGAACGTAGCGCTCCGGCGCGGCTGGCTTCTTCTCGACGCGGGCCCTGCGGCCGTCGCCGGGCAGACCCTCGTAGGCGTAGACGTAAGCTCGCATGCTGCCCTGCACGACGAAGGAGAACAGGACAAGGCCGAGAATCAGATAGACGATGGCTCGCCCGGGCGGACCGGTCAGGTTGCGCTTCATCTTGTTCGTCACGGCGGGCTCCTTCGGCAGGGTCCGCTGATTGTGCGAATCCGCGCGGGCAAGGGCAAGGGCGGAGTGGGGCGGGGCGCCGCGCCAGATTCTCTTTGCGCCCGGCGGGCCTCGCGGCGTTGCGTGTGGGGGCTATGGGCAAGGGATCATCCATCACCTTCTCGATCGTCATTGTTTCGCTGAACGGGCGCCAGCGGCTGGCTTTGCCGTTGGAGGCGCTGCGGCGCTGCGACCCGGTCCCGTTCGAGACGATCGTTGTGGATAATGGCTCGACCGACGGCACCAGCGAGTTCGTCGCCGCCGAGTGTCCGGAGGCGATTCTTGTTCGCTCGCCGCACAACCTGGGGTTCGCCGGCGGGAATAACCTCGGCGTCCTGAACGCCCGGGGCGACGTGGTGATCCTGCTCAATGACGACACGGAGCCCGATCCGGACTGGCTGGCGCCGCTGGCGGAGGCCTTCGCCGCGGACCCGAAGCTTGGGATCGCCGGCTGTCGGTTGCTTTATCCGGGGCGTGAGACGATCCAGCACCTCGGCGGCGTCATCCACCCGAACGGGCTGACGAATCACATCGATTACGGCGTGCCGGTGGCCGAGCAGACGATCCACGAACCGACCGATATGAACTATGTCACCGGAGCGGCGATGGCGATTCGCCGCCGCGCAATCGGACGGATTGGGTTGCTCGACGAGGGATTCTGGCCGATCTATTTCGAGGAGATCGATTACTGCACGCGCGCCTGGCGGGCGGGCTGGAAGGTCCGCGTTTTTCCGACGTCGACAGTGATCCATCACGAATCCCAGACGACCGAGCGGCTGAGTCGCCGTTTCCTGACCATGTACAATCGCAATCGCTGGCGTTACTTGTTGAAGAACCGGCGTGGTCTGGACCTGCTGCGGGCGATCCGCGCGGAAGGTCGCTGGATAGCGCAGAATGCTCCGTGGGATAATCTGTGGTCGTGCGCGCGAGCGTACGCCTGGGCGGCGATCCAGTGGCGCGAGATTCAGGCCGCCGTGCGCCGCGAAGGGAAGCGTTCTCATGGCTGAGATTCTAGTCGTTGCGGCCGGGCCGTTGCTCGAAGAGGCCGGCACGACGCAGATCAGCGGACAGTGCATGCGCACGTCGCATTTCATCGAGCCGATGAAAGCCGCCGGCCACCAGGTTCGGCTGCTGACGGTTCCGATTCCCGGCGCCAGCGATCCGGACGACCGCTGCTCGGTGGAGAAGCGCCGCTACAAGGATCTGCTTTACTACAAGGCATTCACAAGCCACGACGAAGCGTACATCATCAACGCGTTGCGCAGCGTGCTGCACAAATCGAATTTCGACGCCGTCGTCGGCATCAACGCGTATCCGGCATACCTCGTCGCGCAGGCCGCGCCTGAACTGCCTTTCTGGGCAGACCTGTATGGTTGGACGATGGCGGAGGGACAGACGCGCGCCGCTCTCGTGAACAGCGACCGGTACTACGATCACTTCTGGCGTCTGGAGGTCGCGGCGCTTCTGGCGGCGGATCGCTTCTCGACGGCAAGCGCACGCCAGGGCAATGCGCTGTACGGCGAGTTGGCAATGGTGGGGCGGCTGAATCGCCACACGTTCGATTGGCCGTTTGCGACGACGATCCCGACGGCGACTTCGCCGATCTACGATCAACTGCAACGCACGCGCAAGACGCCGCCGGCCCTGGCAGATAAGGTGCCCGACGACGCGCACATGATACTGTGGAGCGGCGGCTTCAATACTTGGACCGACGTGGACTTGCTGGCGGAATCTTTCCGGAGCGCCATGGAGGCCAATCCCAACATCCACCTGGTCGCGACCGGTGGCGCGGTGGTTGGGCACGACGACAAGTCTTACGTGCGCTTTCAGAAGTTGGCGGCGGAGCAGTTGCCTGCCGATCGAGTTCATTTGCTGGGCTGGGTGGAAACCGAACTGGTCGTCGCGTTGCATGCCCGCGCGGACGTTGGGATCAACGTGGATTGCCGCAACACGGAAACCCACTTCGGCGCGCGCACGCGACTGACGCACATGATGGGCGCGGGCCTTCCGGTCCTGACAACTCGCGGCACCGAGATCGCCGAGTGGATCGAGGAGAATCGCGCCGGCGAAGTCGTGGCCAGCGGCGACGTGGCGGCATTCGCCGATGCGTTGATCGACAGCGCTGCCGATCCGAATCGGTGGCAGCGCCGCGCCCAGCGCGCCCGCAAACGCGTCCGCGAGGCCTTCGACCCGCAGCAGACGCTGGCGGATTTCCTGGAGTGGTGCGGAGAGCCGAAATGGGCTCCTGACCGGGACCCCCGGTTGACCCGGCGCCGTGGGGCGCGCAAGGCTGGTCCCGATCTGGCGGAAGACGTCGAGGCGCTGCTGTGGGCGCGCCTGAAGGTCGAAGGCCAGGTTGGGCCGCTGCTGACAGACCGTGAATCTCTGCGCCGGCTGCGCGCGAAGTGGCCCTTGCGCCTGTGGCGCTCGATCAAGTCTCGCCTGAAAGGCTGACGAACGATGAAGAAGTTCCCGACACTGCGAACAATCTGGCCGCTGATGGCCGCGATCATTTTGCTGGTTTCGACGGCGCCTGCCGCGGATTCGGACCTGGCATTCTTGAGGGACACGTGGCGTCCGGATCCGGATGCGGTGATTGCCGTGGCCAGCGATCGGGCGATCAGCGAACTCGACGTCTACTTGTGGCAGCTCATCGTCTCCGCCGATCCGTTGATCGTGAAGGACTGGCAGGAAGCCATCACCGCCGGCCGCACGAATCAGTTGCGAGACATTGAGAGAGCCGTTCGTCAAATCATCGAGTACCGCGCGCTGGCGCAACTGCCCGAAGGGCGTAAGGCTCTCAGTGCGGATACACTCGCAAAGGGCACGCGCATCTATGCCGCGCCGGGCGCGAAGTATGTGCTGACCGATGAACTGATCATGTTGTCGCTAGAGATCTCACCGATCGATATCGCGCACTACTACCGCACACACGAATCGGAATTCCTTCGCCCCGCTGAAGTCGATGTGCGTCGCCTTCGCATTCCATTTCCGGAGAACATGACTGAAACCGCGCGGCAGGAGATCTTCCGCACCGCTCAATCATTGCGTCAGCGTGCGGTCAGCCAGGGCGGATTGCTTCCTCTGCTGAGAGAGTATCCCGAGTATCAGCTCGATCGTCCCGTCGATGGGTTGAAGACGGTGACGGCGACCGGCAGCGAAGTGGACCCGCGTGTTCGCGAACGCATCTTCGAATTGGCAACTGCAGAGATCAGCACCCCGATCCAAACGCCGAACGGTTTGCTGTTGGTGGAAATCGTAGAACGTCGCGCAGGAAAAGCCCAGCCGATCACCGACGTGCAGGATCAGATTCGCGAGAAACTGCGCGCGCAGTTCCTGCCACAGCAGTATCAGTATCAACTGGCCGAAGCGAGCGCGAAGGCTCACCCGATCAATCGTGCCGCGCGTTTTCCCTACATGGACGACGAAGCGGAAATCCTGCGCGTGCGGCAGTTCTTCCTGAACAAGGGCGAGTACGCTGACCTTTTCCCCGAACGCGTTCTAGCGGAAGGCCGTGTGCCCGGCGCGCTGTTCCCTCACGTGCAGGAAATTGTCACGGGCGAAGTGATCACGCAGCGGCTCGAGGAGATGGTACTCGAACGTGAAGAGGCATATCGCATCGCGAAGGAAATGGGCAGGGACCTGACGCTGGCCGCACAAGCACTTCGTGTTCGTCGCGCGTTGGTGCAACCCACGGACGAACAGATCACCAAGTACCTGATGGCACACCGTTCCGAGCTGTTGCCGGAGCCGCAAGTGACCCTGTGGCGCATCGATGTCGCGCCGCGCAACGAGGACTCGATCCGCGCTTCCGCGCTTCGCAATCTCACACCGCAGATGATGAGCTACCTGCGCGAGCAGTTGACTGTCGCGGAGCAGCAACTAAGCGAGCGTGCCGCGATCACCGGCGACTCGATCTACGCCACGCCCAGTGTCGTTCTGCGTCGCGTGCCCCAGCCGGAAGATTCGCGTCTGCGCTTGCGCTACAACAAGCTCGAAGCGATGGAGGGGTCGGCCGTGAAGCGGGACTTCGGATTGGATCCGCAGTCATTGCGCGCCGGCGTTTTCACCGATCCGCGTGCCCAGGCGGACGGCACCGTCAGCGCCTTCTACATCGAGCGCATCGACATGCCGCCATCGCTCGACAACGACCAACTTCGTGCACGCGCAAGCCTCGACTTCATCCTCGAAACCGCGCGCGAACCAGGCGTCGCCGCCGTTCGTCAGATGGATCAAAGCGGTGCCTTGAAATGGAACATCCCCGTCGAGGGTGTGTACAATACGCCCTGATCTCACCGCTCTTGCGTAAGACTGTTTTGAGAACCATCCCCGCTTGACGCTTCGACCTGCGTTGACGAATGTCAACCATGGCACGAGATTTCGCGAATCGCCGAGTGAAGCTGCTGGCCCTGGCGGGGCTGGCGGTTGTTGTGCTCGCCGCCGGGCTCGCAACGTGGCGATACATCGCGTATAACCTGTGGGCGGAACGCGATGCGGCGAGCCTGACGCCCTACTCGATCGTTCTCGTCGGGGAGGGCGCGGCGCCTTCGTCCGAGACGGCGGCGCTCGATGAGGAAGTCATTCGCTACAACTCGCGCGGCCGGCTCGTTGCGCACTTGTCGCGCAGCGAATATCGCCGTTCACTCACTGGCAAACAGGTCTGGGTGAAGATCTATCTGGAGACGCAGTTGCCGAAAGACCCGACTGTCGTCGAGCCCATCAAGTTGATGAACACGCTCGAACGCCGCAAAGGCGAATGGCATGTTACGCACACCACGGTTCTAACGATCCCGTAGACATTTTGAAAGAGACTACGCCTCGGCGACTTTTTCGCCGTTGAAGTGCGTGGGCTGCACGTTGAAGTGGCGCTCGACCAGTTCGCATGCTTCGCGGAACTCGGGGAACTTCTCGCGCGCTTCGTCGAGCGTCATCGGCTTCGACAGCGCCGGCGCCGCAACGGGCTCCGGCGGAGCATTGAGCGTCGTCTGCATCGCAAGATCGACCGGCTCTTCTTCGTACTCTTCGTAGTAATCCTCTTCGATCGGCGGGGGAGCGTCGGGCTCCATCACGGAAACCGGCGTGGGTGCGGGGGCGACTTCTTCCACGCTGATATGCGGCACAAGCCCGCGGCGCCAGATTGCGCGCGCGGCTTCGCGAACTCCGCCAAAGATCTCCGGCCGTTCCATCTGCTGGCGCATGGCGCGATCGCCGGCGCTCAGTTCGATGAAGAGCTTGCTCTCGGTGACTTCGACTAGGCGCGCGTTGCGAATCACCCCCTGGATTGTCGGCGCGACTTTCCCGAGCCGCTCCACCAGCGCCGTCCAGCGATCGCCGTCGGTCGTCGGAATGGCTTCCGGTTCCGGATACTCGGGTTCGAGCTCCGGCGCGGCTTCGCGCATCAGCGCCGCGGCGGGCTGGGAGCTGCGCTGCGCGCGGGGTTGCTGCGGAGATGTCGACTTGCCGGGCGCCGTCGAGCCCGGCCGGCTCGGAGCAGCCGTGCCGCGTCGGGCAGACGCGCCGCCTCCACCGCCACTGCCATCGGGACCGTCCGGGTCGCCGCCTAGCCGCGCGTCGATCACCAGCCGAGGATCGATCGCCGTCAGCTTGATCAGCACAAACTCCAACAGGAATCGCGGCGGCGCCGCGCCACGCATCCGTTCTTCCAGGTCGAGGAACTGCTGGATGCAATTCAGCAGGTACTGCAGGCTCGCTTTCTCCAGCAGCTTCTTCAATTCTTCCGATTGCGCATCCGCCACGCGCACCAGTTCGCCGGTGCCGCCGACTTTCATCAGCATCGCATCGCGCAGGAAACTCAGGAACATCTTCACGAACCGGCTCAGATCGCGGCCGCGATCCACCAGGTCGCCGACGATCTCCAGGCACGCCTTTGTGTCGCGTTCGATCAGCGCCGTGATCAGTCGCGTGAACAGATCGCTCTCGACCACGCCCAGCAGCGACCGCACGTCCTCCAGTGTCACTTCCTCCGGCGACAGCGAGATCAACTGGTCCAGCAACACCTGCGCGTCGCGCAGACCGCCCTCGCACGCCAGCGCGATCGCCGTCAGCACCTGCACGCGCTCGTCCTCGCGCACCGTCACCTTCTCGCGATCGAGAATCTCACCCAGGTTTGCCACGATGTCCGGCACGCTGATGCGCTCGAAGTTGCAGCGCCGACAGCGCGAAATCACCGTATCCGGCAACTTCTCCGGGTTGGTCGTGGCCAGAATGAAGACGACATGCGGCGGCGGCTCCTCCAGGCTCTTCAGCAGCGCGTTGAAGGAGTGGTTCGACAGCATGTGGACTTCGTCGATGATGTAGACCTTGTAGCGCGCGCTGAAGGGCGCACGGCGCAGGCCTTCGAGCAACTCGCGCGTCTGTTCGACCTTCGTGTAGGTGGCGGCGTCGACCTCGATCACATCCAGCGCGGTGCCTTCGGCGATTTCCAGGCAATGATGGCACTTGCCGCAAGGCGCCGTCGTTGGGCCGTGCTCGCAATTCAGCGCCTTCGCGAAGATGCGCGCCATGGACGTCTTGCCCGTCCCGCGCGGCCCGCAGAAGAGGTACCCGTGCCCGATGCGGCCATCCTCGATTTCGTTGTGCAGCACCTGCACAACGGCGCGCTGGCCCACCACGTCCTTGAAGACCTGGGGCCGATACCGGCGTGCGATGACGACATAATCCGAACGAGAACCATCAGCCATGAGAAGGGGACTCCCGGGAACGAGCTAACGGCCAGTGTGCGCAGCGGGCCCGGGATGGTCAACGGCATTGTTTATGTTTTTTCTTCGCCCTTTTCGGGATCGTCGAGATCGTGGACTGATCTCTCAATCGGGACGCCGAAGGTAAGAAGGAGCCTCTCCCTGTCCAAGAGTGGAGACAGGAGTACAGTTCGAATTCCTTCGTCTAATGGTATTGTTCTGGAGTCTCTCCTTCGGTACGTGTACGCGCCTATGTGAATGCTTTGCTTGTCAGGCGACTTGGGTTTTTCAGAGAGAGATACCCACTTTGCTCCAGAGTGAATCCCGATTCGTAAGACAGTCTGCAGGACTCGGACATTTGTGTTCTCAGAAAACGAGATCACGAACTCCTGAGGCCTGCCGCCGTAAGTTGATGTCGAACCAAACGAACTGGCAACTGATAAGCCTGTGTCCAACAGCATTTGCCGAATTTGATCATGCGATTCAAGAAGATCATTTACGTGGATTCCTATTTCCTGCTTCGCCACAGTTAGTAGGGATTCTGGCAGCCTTGTGATCTCATCTCGAGGTGACATGGATGACTTGATTGAACGGGTGGTGCCTTCTGCAGTAGCTAATTGAGGGGCCCCTCGTATGTCTCCTGTGACTTCCTCTACTCTGTTTTCGTAAGTGTTGAAGTGCTCATCCGTTGAAAACTGACCTCGAAACCGAACCAAGGCCACGATAGTGCCGATAGGGTCCAAAATCGCGATGCCCACCGATGCCCAAACCAGAATATTCGACAAGGATGGCGATCGTATCTGGCATGCAGTGATGAGAAACGCAACTACGCTGATCACGCTGAATATCTGCACGGCAGCAAGTAATTGCAGCGGTTTTTCAACAGTGCCTGCATCCAAGTTCAGTGAACGAGATAGTCTCTCAAACACGGGATCGTCTTCTCTCCTTTGTCTGGCAGTTCCTCTGGAGTGAAGATCGTGTCAGTTTGCAGGAGGTGCAATCGGATTCAACAATCATCCATCCGGGGTGGGATATGTCTGAGGAAGTAGAGAGTCTTCTTTCCGGCACTCGATTCCCCCATCCCCTTGTGGAAATACTGCCATAAACGCCCATCTCTGCTAGACATGGTCCAAATCGAGTGGCAGACTACTTGGTAAAGATACAGAAGATCTTTACGCGTGCTTGGTCCGAGTTTTTTCTAGCCGGAGGAGGAGGTCCACAAACCAGGATATCTGCTCGGAGGGAGCAATATGGAAAGACCGCGCGTAATCGTGCATACCGTGGCGTCTGTGGATGGCCGGGTGCCGCCCGAAACGGGTCGGCCCGGGTCGGGAGAACCGGACGATCCGAAATGGACGCGCATCTGGCACCCCAATGGGAGCCGCGAGGAGTGCATGGCCCGTCTGGTGGCCAAGTTCCAACCTCAGGTTCTGCTGGAGTGCTGCAGCCTGTTTGTCGACGAGGAGCGTCCGCCACGGCCGCTGAAGCCGTCGACGTCCAAACTCACCGATCTCTATCGCGATTTCCTGCCCGAAGAGGTGATGAACGCCCCCGATCACAAGGGGTGGTTCGCCGCCGTCGACAGTGGCGGGCGTCTGCGGGATGGGATGAAGGAACCCCCCGGCTGGCCGGGCTGGCGCGCTATTCATATCGTCAGCCACAGCGTTCAGGCGGAGTACCTGGAGTTCCTGCACCACGAACGCATCCCGTACCTGATGGCGGGCGAGCGTCACGTGCACTTGGGCCGCGCACTGAAGAAGCTGCGCAGTAAGTTGGGCGCAGAATGCGTCGTGTGCGCCACGTGCACGAAACTGCCCGGGCACTTGCTGCACTCGGGACTCGTCGACGAGATCAGCATCGTGGTGTTGCCGACGATTCTCGGCGGTCCGGAAACACCGACGGTGGTGCGGGCAGAGGATCTCCAGGAAGACGAGCGTCCGTTCATGCTGCGTCTGATCGGGGCAGATCCCGAGGATGGCGGCCGCGTGCGGCTGCGCTACGAAGTTCTCGGCGTCCAGCACCCGGAGATCGCGGAAGAAGCACTGGCCGCGGCCGGCGCGAAGTAACACCGCCCGCAAGTCGGGTGAGCACAAGAAACTCGGTGGACCCTGTGGACCGAGGGTGATGGGGCAGTCTGCCCCCGTTGCTCGAGGCTGCCACAGGGTTCGCTTTTTCTGGGGGCGAAGGACAAGGGCGGAGGTTGGCAGGACTGCTCTTGGACAAGGATGTCCAAGTCACCTCGAGTGGGCGAGGATCGAGGACGATTACGAGCACGAGAGGCGGCAGGGGCCGCTTTGAGGCCCGCATCATGCAATACCTTCGGCATGATTCGCTTCTCTCGAACATTCTGGGTGCTGATACTACTGATATTCGTGACGCCGGGAATCTGGTTCACCGTTCAGACCGCAGAATCACAGAAGTCGAGGCGTGAATCGGCGATTCAACGCCGCGTTCGTAACGATTTCTTCGATACCGTCAGGGAGCGCTGCAATTCCCCGACGCCTGAGTGTCTGCAAAGTGTGTATGATTCGGACCCACGTTTTCAGGAGCGTCTCGAATTCATATTCTGCGACGATCGCATCATTCTGGCGCAGAAGGGCGGGGGCGTGATATCCGAGATCGCCTGGCTTGATGGCGATGAGTGGCGGCACGAATACTAGGCGAGCAGGACTGCTCTTGGACAAGGATGTCCAAGTCACCTCGAGTTGGCGAGGATCGCGGGGCGATAACGAGCACGAGCACGAACGGGCGGCGGAGTCTTCCCCCCGTTGCGCTTCTCCCTTGCAATCCGCAGGCGGAGGGGCAAGGCTCTGCGGCTGTGGTGACTTGTCATAAATATACGGAAAGGCTGACATATGCTTGGAACTATCGACCCGCGGGATCGTGAGCTGGCTCACCTGCTGATCAATCACTCGGTGAAGGCCGGTAAGGGAGAACTCGTTTTCATTCATTGCATTGGCGGAGACACGCTGCGCCTGGGCGCGGCGCTGGTCGAAGAGACGATCGCAGCCGGCGCGGCGCCGGCGCTGCATTACCAGGACGACGAAATCCAGCGCGAGTTCCTCATGAGGGCCGATGAAGGCGTGCTGAAGCGTCTGGCCCAGTACGAAACGGCCCAGATGAAGGACGCCGATTGCTACATCGGCATTCGCGGCTCGGGGAATATCTTCGAGACGTCGGATGTGCCCATCGAGCAGGTCGACCTGTTCCAGCGCATCGTCTATAAGCCCGTTCACCTGGACATTCGCGTGAACGAGACGCGCTGGTGCGTGTTGCGCTACCCGAACCAGGCCATGGCACAGTTGGCAAAGACGTCGCGCTCGGCGTTTGCGGACTTCTACTACAAGGTTTGTTGCGTCGATTACGCTAAGATGGCGGAGGCGGTGAAGCCGTTGCGTGCGCTGATGGAGAAGACCGACAAGGTGCGCATCAAGGGCCCGGGCGAGACGGATTTCTCGCTCTCGATTAAGGACATCCCCGTCGTCGATTGCTGCGGAAGCCACAACATCCCGGACGGCGAGTGCTTCACGGCGCCCGTCCGCGACAGTATCAACGGCGTCGTGCAGTTCAACACGCCGACAGTCAAGAACGGCATCCCGATGGATAACATCCGGCTTCGTTTCGAGAACGGCAAGGCGGTCGAGGCGAGCGGCATGGATGCGGCGCAGACGAAGAAGCTGAACGACGTTCTGGACCAGGATCCGGGCGCGCGCTACGTGGGCGAGTTCGCCATCGGTTTCAACCCCGGCGTGCGCGAGCCCATGCGCGACATTCTATTCGACGAGAAGATTGGCGGCAGCTTCCACATGGCTCTTGGCCAGTGCTACGACGACGCTCCGAACGGCAACGATTCGATGATCCACTGGGATCTCGTCTGTATCCAGCGGCCGGAATACGGCGGCGGCGAGATTTACTTCGATGACGTGCTGATCCGCAAGGATGGCGTGTTTGTGGTCGATGAACTGAAGGGCTTGAACCCGGACGCATTCGGGTTGTAAGACTGCACGCGACACCAGAAAAAAGAGGGACGGAGCAGTTGGTCTGCTCCGTCCCTTGTTTTTTGCCTGTCTGTGTGGGTGATCAGCTCTTCCCGTCGAAGACTCGCTCGATCTCGGCGATGGAAGCCTTGATGATGTCGGCCTTGGCCTTCTCGAAGTCGACGCCGTCCATGAAGCAACCGGCCGCGTTGAAATGCCCGCCGCCGCCGAACTGCTGAGCGATTGCTGCGCAATCGACGTCGCCCTTGCCGCGGAATCCCGCGCGCAGGCCGCCGTTTTCCAGTTCGTGGAAGAGCACGGAAACTTCAACGCCGTTGATTGCGCGGATTTCGCTGACGAGGCCTTCGGGCTCGAAGTCGTCACCACCGACTTCCGCGTAATCGGCCCACATGAGTTGGCTCCAGATCAGGCGCCCTTCGGTTTCGTAGTTCAACCGATTCAGCACCTTCGCGGTCAGGACGATTTCCTCGCGCGGACGCGTTTCGTATAGGTTGCGGCAAACGAAAGACGGATTCACGCCGGCATTGGCCAACTCCGCTGCGACTTCAAATGTGCGCTGGTTTGTGTTTGGATACTTGAAGCTGCCCGTGTCGGCGACGATCGATGTGTAGATCGAGGTCGCGATCTCGGGAGTCATCTCCGCGCCGAGTTCTTGCACGATGTAGTAGATCTGCTCGCCGACGGCCGTGGCCTTGATGTCGATGTAGTTCAGATCGGCAAAGACTTCGTTTGTCGCGTGGTGGTCGATGTTGATACAGGACTTGCCGAGGGGCTTGAAGTCCGGGGTCACGCGGCCCGGTCCGCCGCAATCGACGAACACCGTGAGCTCGACTTCCCAGTCCGGCAGTTGCTGCCGCACGCTCTCGATGGAGGGCAGGAACATCAGACGCTCGGGCGTCGGCGAGGGGTTGTAGCTGATGACGCGCTTGCCGAGTTGCTCTAACGCCATCGACAGCGCCGTGGCGGAGCCAAGGCAGTCGCCGTCGGGCCGAACATGGCTGACGATCAGAATGTTGTCGCTGTTCCTAAGGACTTCGGCCACATCGGCGGCCGAGCCCATTCGTTTTTCCGGGGCTTCGATCGGGTCGAAGCTCGAATTTGCACTCACGATGGCTCCTCTAGGTACTTCCAATTGTCGCCAGCGGGGGCGCGAGGCGGAGTCCTCTCGCCGCGGCTGAAACCTCCCATTAGGGATGCGGCGGGGGCGGACGTCAAGCGTGAAACTCTCCTGAATTTGGGCCGAACCGATTTTCCGTGGCGGGCTCTGGAGTCAGATTCGGGGTTGGCTTGCAAAGCCCTCCGTGCTACGCCCTTGCACATTCTTGGAAAGGCCCTGGGAGCAATGACCCGGCTGCTGGTTCTCGGAATCGGACCTCACCCCTTGGAAGCCAACGCGGCCATCAGTGGCCCGACCATTCGGCTGCGCCAGTTCATCGAGCCTCTGGTCGAGGATGGACACGAGGTACACGCGGCGCTCCTGGAGCCTGCCGCACGGCGGAGTGTCAATCTGCCGGACGTGGCACGAGCGGCGGCCTTTACCCCAGATCAGCTCTGCGATCCGGTCGAAGTCCTCAGGGGTCTCGGCGACGCGAAGTACGACGCCGTTCTGGGCGTGGGGTCGATCATGCCCGTGGCCGCTGGAACCCGCGTGGCGCGCAAGGTTGGCTGCCCGTCTTGGGTGGACCTGTTCGGCGATCCGCTGGCGGAGTGGCACGGCGATGTCTGTCGTCCCGGCGAACCCAACTACATTGCCCGCGATCAGATCTGGAAGTTCCTGCGCGAGTCGCTGATGGCCGGCGACGCGTTCTCGGCCGTGTCCGACCACCAGCGCGACGCCATCCTGGGCCAACTCACACTCCTGGGTCGGATTTCCGCACCCGGTCCGCTTCACCATCGGATCGAGACCATCCCCGTTGGCGTGCCGCGCGAATGGTCCTTCGGGTACGCGGTGCAGCCCTTCCCGAAGGCGCTGCGGGATCGCGGCATCGTTTCCGGTACGCCGTACGTCTTCCTCGGTGGCAGTTGGACGCCCTGGATGAAGGAGGGCGCGATGGGGCGAGCGTTGCGGCGACTGCTCGAGGTCAACGACCGCGTCCGCATCGTGATCCGCGGCGGCGTGGAGGATGGCTCGAGCAAAGCCGTCGCCGACCGCTTTTTCGAGCAACTCGGTGACGTTCCGCCCAAGCGCGTCGTGCGCCTGGAGCCCGGCGAGGGCAGCGAGGCGGCGATCCTGGCCCACGCCGGCACGGCACTGCTCCTCGATCGGGATATCCCGGAATCCTACCTGGGGTCGCGCAATCGATTGCTGTCCTGGATTCGATGGGGAATTCGCCCGATCGTCTCGCCGCGCAGTATGCTGGCACAGGAACTTGTCACCGAGGGTCTGGCCGGTGGCGTCGACCCGGACAATGTGGAGGAGATCGTCGCGGAGATGCGGCATTCGCTGCGGGCGACGGCGCTGGATCGCAACCGCCTGGCGCGCCAGGGCTGTGCGTGGCTCGGCGGATGCACGTTCCACGAAACACTGCGGCCGGTTTTGGATTGGGTGGAGAATCCGCAGCATTTCCCCGCGGACAAGGGCGACGGGCTGCTGCCCCGCTGGGCAAACCTGCCGGCGGAGCCCGAGCGGCTGTTCTAGGCTACTTCTCGCCGTCCTTCAACAACCACAGAACCATCGGATGGAATGGCAGGCCGAGGACGACTCGGCTGAACTCGAATTGCGCCAGTTCGTCGACCCAGGGGCTGGGCGCCGAGCCGATCTTCTCGGCGATGACCTGGAAGAGCTCCCGAGACAGCGCCATCGGCGCCAGGTCGTCGGCCTTCAGCGGCAGATTCAGCCCCCCATCGACCGCAATCCGGGCCTGTTCCTGCAGGATGCGTTCGACGATCACGACAACCGGCAGATCGCTTTCTTCCTGGGCATCGAGGAGAACCTCGGTACGGGACGCATCGCCGCGGTGGCGCACGACGCCCCAGCCGAATCCGGTCAGGATCCGGCGCAGGCGCGCCCATTCTTCGGACGCATCCCACCAGACTTCCCACTCGCGGGGGGTCTTCAGGGCGCGGCTGGGCTTGATGCGGCCGTAGCGGATCAGCGTGCGAACGCGCTCCTCCGCGCGCAGCGAGGCTTCCGCAGAGGAGCCGATCTCCTCCTGCAGCGACTTGGGCTGGCGGCGGAACCACCGGACAGCCAGTTGGGGAAACGTGTCGAACCAAATTTCGCGAGAGCCGATGGGTGCCATAGTGAGACGATTACTCCGCGGAAGGCGCCGGGTGGGCAAGCGTTCCGTGCTCGTCTTCGTCAACCTTTTCGGGCTCCGCCGATCGCGTCGATTCCAGCACGGCATCCAGGGAAGCCGGACCTCCGCCGCCCAAGGCAACGACCAGCGAGGCGGCGATGAAGACGGAATTTCGAAGCAGCGAATACACGTTGATGACGCCGCCGCCGAAGGAATCGCCAAAGCATCCGCAGGACGCATCCAGCCCGCGAATCATCGCCGACGCCAGCACCGCAGTGAAACCTGCATAGACGATCGTTGCCAGCCAGCCGGCAGATCGCGACCAGATTCCGTACAGCAGACAGATGCCGATCACGATCTCGGTCCATGGGACCAGGAAGGCGAAGATTGGCACGGTGGCTTCCGGAACGAGGCCCAGCGCGTTGATATCGAGCGCGAACTTCTGCGGGCCGGCCAACTTCTGAAATGCGGCAAACAGGAATGCACCCCCCGCCACAAAGCGACAGGTAAATGCAATGAACGCCCAGCGGCGAATCTTGTAAGAATCAGCGGCAGCCATCACAGGTACGGCTCTCCTTCTTCCACCTCGAATCCCGCATCCACCCAGGCCGGATAGCCGCGCTCGAACACGGCAACGCTCTCAAAGCCATATTGCTTCAACATCGATGCGACCATGTGCGAGGAGTGGCAGTCGCCGCCTTCGCAATAGACAACGTAGGTCTGCATCGGATCCAGAATGTTCACGATTTCCGGCGTACTGCCGCCGGAGAAGGCCTGGTAGGGGATGCTGTACGCGCCGGGCAGGTGCCCCTCGGTGTAAAGTTCCACGGGGCGCGCATCGATCACGATGACGTCGCCGGCTTGCATGGCGTCGCGCAACTGGACCGACGTCATTCCCATCCCGTCGTCCGGGTCTTCGTTGGTCGCGGGAGTTGAGGGCGTTGCCTCATTGGGTGTCGCGCGCGGCCGTGTTGGTGGCAGCGTGTTCGACGTCGTCGCCATATCGTCCATCGAGAAACCGCGCATCATCCCATCGGCCGAAGCGACGGCCGCGGCAATTACCACCAGGATGACCATGCGAATCACTGTCTGTTTCATAGAAGACCGCCTCGAAAGCGTTGCACCGCACCGGCATGCAAGGCGCACGCCACAGTGCCCGCACAGCCCGGCGCTCGGCTACCAAAATCGACGGGGGTGCCTACAGGCGGCTCTCGACGGCGCCGCGGACGACTTTTGCCGTTTGGCGCAAACGATCCGTGGCTCGGCGATGCCGAAGGCCAAATGGCCACAGCGACTTGCGCAATTCCGCCACTTCTGGGCGCTTTCCGAAGCGCTCCAGGAACGCATCCCATTCCGCGGCGGCGGCGCTCCGATTGCCCTGTCGCATCAGCCCTCGGACGACCCCCAGCGTGTGGTAGATACGCATCCCGTCCAGGTTTTCTCGGCCGATGCGATCGATGATCTTCGGGCGACTCAGAAGATTGGCCTCCAGACACGCCAGCTTGCCGCGCGGCATGCGAACCTCGCTGGCGCTCAGCCCTGTGCCGTGCTTGCGATAAACTGCCAGCGGCTGGTCGACGTGGGCGAACTTGGCGCCTGCCAACGTAAAGCGCAGCCAATAGTCGTGGTCTTCCACAACGCCATCGTAAGCGCGAAACGGCCCAATGCGTCGCGTCCAATCCGTCCTGATCATCGTCACCGACGTAATCACCCAGTTCGCCGCAAAGAGGGTCATGATCGGATCGTCGTCGCGCACCAGTTGGTGGCGCAGCATCGGCTTGCGGGTTGCCTGATCGTCGTCGGTTTCCGACCACGCGTCGCCATGCAGCAGCGCCGCGTCCGGGTGTTCGTCCAGCAGGGCCAATTGCAATTCCAGCTTCTCTGGCACCCAAAGATCATCCGAATCTAGAAAGGCGATCCACTCGCCGGCAGCATTCTCGCATCCCGTCGTGCGAGCGGCTGCGACGCCGCGGTTCAACTCATGCTGGATCGGCCGGACCAGGGAAGACTCTTCGGCCAGGCGTTGCAGGATGTCCCAAGTGGCGTCTTTGCTGCCGTCGTCGATGCAGAGGATTTCCGTCGGAGCGACGGTTTGTTCGAGGGCGCTCCGAATCGTCCGTTCCAGGTGGCTCGCTGCATTGTAGCAGGGGATGACGACGGAAACGGTGGGGGGCAAGTTACTCCTCCCGCGGCGGGGCGGCTTCTCCCTTGATCCAGCCGCCGAGGCCGATACCGAGTGCTCCGCACAGGACGAAGAAGATCATCGCCGTCCAGATCGAATCGGCGCCGAAAGTCGCAACGAGGCCGGTGTACACGCCGTAGAGAACAAGGACGATTGGTCCGGCGGTGCCAATCGCGATGGTCAGGCGCCGCTGCAGCGCCGGGCGCGTCTTCCACGCCACGAGGGCGCCGATCGGCAGGAGCACGGCCAATGCGATCAGACCGGCCAGAATGATTGTCGGATTCAGAATCAAGTCGAGCATCGTGGCGCCCCGGTGGCTGGCCGGCTCTTGTGGCCGGCATCAAGGCTGCATCCAACCCGCACCCGAGGACGCGTGCAACCCCGAGTTTGACCTGCGTGGCGATTTCGCTGCGTCAGGCCTTCGCTGCTTCTGCGGTGTGCGTGCTCTTCGTCAACTCCTCGGCGCGCTCCAGGAACTTCTCGCGACTTCCCAGAAGGTGGATTCCCCACTTCACGCCGTTGGCGGCATGGCGCGCTTCGTCGCCCAGCACGTAATCGAAGACTTGAAGGAGTTTCTCCTCGTTGCAGTGCTTCCGGCACAGGCGCGCGCGCTCTTCGCCCTGGCGGTTCAGCAGGATCAGTCGCCCCGGCAAGTCCTTCGCGTAGATCTCCGGGAAGGACTGCAGCGACACCGGACAGTCACCCCACGCGGCGTCCGATTCCTTCAAGATCGCTTCCATCACCTGCGCGTGGCGAATCTCGTCCCAGGTTTCGCGTGCCATGTTTTCATGAAATTCCCAGGGCAATGTCGGGTTCTCGTGCGAATCGAGCGCAGAGAACTCCGCGGCCGAGATCTCCGCATCCATCAATGCGTGCAGGTACCGGATGCGCTCTTCATCGTTCTTTGGTGGGTGAATGGGACTCTCTTCGTTGGAGATTCTGATAAAGCTGTCGCGCGCAGGAAGTTTCAGCCGCGGCATTGGCTTGAGTTCGCGTGTGGCGCCGGACTTCAGAGGCCGCGCAAACGGCTCCGTCCCCAGTTTCGACCACAACTCTTCCGTGCGGCGAATCGCGGGACTGAGTCGCTCATGAAATTCCTCTTCGTGGAAAATGCTCTCCACCAAGGCAACGCCGCCGTTAATGTGCTTCGCCGTGATGTGCAAAAAGCGAGAAAGCACCCGGATTGTGGGTTCGTCGAGAATCGGATCCGTCTCTACACAGTGCGTCTCCCACGCATCGATCAGGCGCGGCTTCACGACGCTGTACACGCAGCCGATATATTCCTGCCAGGTCTCGAGCCCGGCAAGGTGATCAAGGATCGCCGTGAACTCCTCGCCCGGCGCGGCGGGGTAGTCCTTCGACGAGCGCAATACGAACAAGCGACGGTTGATCTCCGACACAAACACCGCATCCTCGTGAACATGGATGCCGAGAAGGCATTTCACATCCACCGGCCCCACGCGCGGCAACCATCCGTTGTGCAGATGGACCAACTCGCGCAGGACATGGTAGTAGTTGCTGAACCGCGTCGCGTTCTCGTCGACGCTATAGCCGGGCTTGAATTGCCGGTGATCGCGAATGCGTTCGTACCTCATATGGCAATCCTTTCGAGAAAAGGCTGCGTGTTGCATTTCGCTGTGTCATAGGAAACGCGGGCCGATCCGTCAACGACCATTCCGAGGCGATCAGTTCTACTCGTCGAGCCCGGTGATGATCTCGCGAACCAGTTCCCAGACGATGTCGCTGTCGAAACCTCTCCGCATCAGGTAGGCCGCGGCCGCCTGGCGCCGTTTCCTGGGATCTTCTGGCTTCGAACGCCGGTTCCATTTCAGGAGCAGCGCCCGGGCTTTCGCCTCCTGCGTTTCGGATTGGCCGAGGTTCACGATGCCCTTCTCGGCGATCTCCGGCGCGACGCCGCGCGCGGCGAGTTCTTGTCGGACCAGGCGCGGTCCGCTCTGTCCGCGGGCATCCCGTTGCTCCACAAAGACGCGCGCGAACGCAGCGTCGTCGAGAAATCCCTTCTCCGCCAGATCGGCGATGACTTCGTTCACGATGTCCGCGGGGAACTTCCGCTGGAACAGCGCCGTGCGCATTTCCTTGCGGCTGCGCATCCGGCGATCGAGCAATCCCCACGCTTTTTGTTTGCAGCGGAATCGCAGATCGTCTCGGAGCAACTTCGCCAGTTGCTCCTCATTGACCCCGTCGCCCTTGGCCATTCGCGAAAGGGCAAAAACCTCGCCGGCGACTTCCAGCGGCTCGCGCTCATCATCGAAACTGAGCAACAAGCGGCTCGTGCGTTTGGACTTCACTTTCACCGAGACGATTACCGGCATGACTAGTCTCCGGCCTCGGCTTGTTTGACGAGTTCAATCTTCACAGCGCGAAGGCCGCCGCTTGTTTCTTCCGCGTCGGACTGAATCTGTTCAACCTGGAATCCTGGCGGAACAGTCAGCGTCAGAATCGTTGTTGTTCCAAGGTCCACTTGGGAAACGACAAGATCCTGCGTCGGCGGCTTCTGCGCAAACATCGGCAACTCGCTAACGTTCTTTGTGCGCTCTGTTCTTGGCCCGGCTTTGCGCTTTCCGTATTCGGCGGATTGCGTCAGGAGTGTCGGAATCGTCAACAGCAGCAGTGCGAGCCCGAACGCCTTGAATGCCGATTCCTCGTAAGCGGGGAACAGATGCGCCAGCCGTTTGGCGCCAAGGATTCCGAGCGGAACGGCAAGCACCAGAAGCGTTACGACGCTTTGCCGATGATCGCCGAAGATCGCCGACAGGATCGTCACTGATGCGAAGCACGCCACCCAGGCAGCGAAGACGAGACTGCCCGCCGCCGCACGTCGCGCACGGACTTCGACCAGTAGGGCAAGCGCTCCGCCGAAGAGCGCGAGAATTCCCATCGCTGCTTGCAAACCAGTGAAGTGACTTGCGCTGGCGACCAGTGTCTGGCCGCCCCGTTCGATCGAATCCCAGAAGCCCAGTGGCGTCGGCGTGAGCACGCCAAAGCTGACGCGGCATGTGCCGGACAGCAACTTCATCGATGCCAACCAGAAGACAAAGGGCACGAGGCTGATCAGCACCTTCCACGCGGGCAGCGATGGCGTTTGATCGCGACGGAACAGGAGCACAATGAACACGGCCACCGTGATCGCGGCTCCCTCGGGGCGAGTCAGCGCCGCCGCGGCCAGCAGAAGCAGCCCGAGCCACTGGCCGACCGGCCATTCCTCCTGCAGCCATGCGGCCAGGCCCAGCAGCCCTCCGATCGCCAGTGCCAGAAAGAGTCCCGTTTGCATGCCGGCAAGGTACTTGAAGACGATGTGTCCATTCGCCAGCAGCAGCCCGGCAGCGAGCGCTCCGCCCAGGCAATCGGTCAGCCGCGCTGTCAGTTGGTAAACCCAGATCGCCGTCAGCGCCAGCAGCGCTGCACCGATCGAGAACGGTACCAGCGGGTTTCGCACAAACGCGTTCTGGCAACGCAGGCGATCGATCGGCATGGCGAAATGCCCATCGCCCTGGAACCACGATGAAGCAAAGAAGATCGCCGCCTCGACAAGCGCGATGACGATCAGTGCAAGAAACCACGGGCGGTCTTCTCGGTTTGACTGGAACGGGAACATCGGCGGCTCATCAACTGGACTCGTCCGTACACGGACCCGCCGCCAGTAGGACAACCCGCCTGCACGAGTTCAACCGGGAAAAGCGATGTCCGAGCTGTATTCTGAAATGGGAATTGGACGGCTCAGACATACCACTGCGTGTCGATGTCGAGCCATGCCCCGCAGTCCGCGAGAAATCGAATCGTCTCAGTTTCAAAGCTGGGCGCGGGCAGGCGAGACTCATGGTGGATATTAATGCAAATCTGCAGGCCGACGGTTGCACCAAGCCGATCCGCGAGGGAGCGAATTGCCTGTGCATCGACCGAGATTCGTCTACGCAAATCCTCGATTACCTCTTCGACGTAGTAAGTTCGAATGTACCGAGTCTCCAGACACCAGGATACTCCGTCCAGGTCCTTCGGTAGGCGGCTGTCAGGTCTGGGGCGCCAGACATTCGTTGGTTCAATGCCAAGGTCCCGTGTGATCTCATCGGGGTTGAGGTTGCGCTCGTGGAACGAGAGTCCAGCCTTGATTTCCGGGAGCAGAGATTCAGGTGCCTCAATTCCTGCATCCTCGTAGAAGTACTTGTGTCTCGCTTCCTTCAATGACAACTCATTCGCTCTGTTGCGCAACATCGGGTCTTTGCGTTGTTCTGGATCATCTTTCCACCCGCATTCCGAACAGATCTCACCGCCATCGCCTGGTGGCGAAATGGTCAAGCTCTCGCAACAAGGACAGCGCACTTTCTCCTTCATGAGTGGAATCGCACCCGCTGGGAGCAGAAATTCAACATCGGGTTTGCAACTCGCCAGCCAACTCCTGCGACGCGCAGTGAAGGAGCTCTCGATATTCATCAGCAACGCCTTGAAGTTGGCGGCATCATAGACTCGAGAATCGCCGATCTCGACAAGTTCAACGAGGACTCCTGGAGAATCGAGCATCGCGCGAACCAGATCAACCAATGCTCCGAGCCCCGAGGGGCCTTGGATCAGTGCCGTCCGCGCGAGCAGCGCACTCCGGTCCCCTCTCTCCTCCGAGAGTTCCGAGACTTCAAGCAATGCCCCTGATAGGTGTTTCAGGATTCCTGTCCCAGGGACTTCTCCATTTGTCCGATCGCTGACATTGCGAAGAGTGTCCGACAGCCTCCATTCAGGGAGCACCGAAGCTGAGAGATTGGAAGGGAAGGACACCTGCACTTCGTATTCATGCTGACCCATGGTAGTTCTTCTCTTGTTATGGATTCCTAGCGGAACAACTCAAACCAATCCCGCGTTGCCCGTTCCCCGTTCATCCACGCGTGCTCTCGCAGGTCGAGATTCTCTGACTCTGTTGAGATGGAGCGCAAAGAAATCAGCCCATCGAGCAACCCTCGCGAATCGCAAAGTGCGATTTCGGAGATCGGGCCAGCATTGCTCAACGCTCTCTGGATCAGGTCGTAGATGGATTTGCCCGCTTCAATCAGATCCAGTCGCCAGATTCCCTGCTGCATCTGTTCCGTGGCCTCCGGCGTTCTCGACTTCAGAAGCTCCACCAATTCACCAGCAATCTCTTGGCCAACTGGAGCGATCCCGAATACTCTTTGAGCACCTGTGTCCAGGCGCCGGTCCAACAATGCGAGAACATGCCATTGGCTATCGCGATCTTCGACTAGCCCCGAGATTTCTCCATCGTAGTAATCCCCGGCGATCAGGCGCACGAACGGCGTTTCTTCAATCATTCGCTTGGCACCTGATACAACTCCAACGGTTCAATCATCACGTTGGGCTTGTACGGGCGGAAGCCCGAGCGGCTGAGGATTCGGTAGGTGGCCGAGAGGTTGCCATCCGATTCCAGCACGGCGGCCGTCATGCCGACGTCGTTTGTCCACTGCATGCGAGGGATCAGCCGAACGCGTGTATCGCCTGATTGAACGCTGGCGACCAAGGCGCGGTCCCCAAGTCCATCGAGGCGGAAGCGCTGCACCGCGACGATCTGTGCCCCGGCCGGTGCGCGTCGCATGACTTCCATCAAGGGGCCCTCCCCAGGATTGACGAACTCGGCCGGTGGGCCGGTGTTCACGGCGCCGATGGGTTCGAGCGGATGAAGCAACTCACCCGCCTTCCCGTCCCACGCATCGATTTCCATGATCAACGCGCCACCAGGGACGGAGGGCGAATTCGCCGCGACGGCGAGATCAAGTCGACCTTCGCCTGCCTCGAGCGGAGCGCGCAGAACGTATCGCACAACCGAGGCATTCTGCTCCGGCGTGCCAGTCACCATTGCGTGCGGTCCGCCATCGATGCCTGCAATCAGATGCAGCGGGTCTTTGCCTTCGGCCGCGACGACGGCTTGCATAACGAGTCCCGGCGCGGGCTTGTCGAGCCGGAACCGATACGACGCCCCGGTGCCTGGCACGAGCAAATTGCCGCGCCCCGCGGTGAGGCGTTCTTCGCCGGTCAGTACAGACGCTTGTGCGCCACTCTTCGGCAGGGCAAGGTGATCAATCTCCGCCGGCAGTACGCGCCGCACCCGAACGCTCCAGTCGATTGGAACGAATTCATCCGGCGATCCCGAGGGGAAGTCCGCGACGACTTCCGTCCGATTCTCTATCCACCAATTGAACTCCGAAGACAGGCGATCTTCGGCTTCGATCAGCGACGTGAAATATACGCGACCCGGTGCCGCTGCAACTTGCTCCTCGGCCTGCTGGATCGAGGGGACCGGGAATCGATAGATATAGCTGAGCGAAACATGTTGTCGATCTCCCATGTCCATCCGATCCCACAGGAACTCGACGGCGCGCGAAGAGTAGCGATGCCGTGTGAGCAAGATCGCATCGGAGGGCGTTTCGTCGCGGAACCATTCGAGTGCCTGCATGGAGGGCTGATGATCGTTCCGCAGGCGATCGACTTCCCACACACCGAAGCGCACGAGAAACAGTGCCATCCAGAAGATCATCGCAACGCCCACGGCGCGGCGTTGCCAATCGGGACGGCGGCGGGCACAGCGAATCGCTGCGCCAATGGCGGCGGAAGCTCCGATCGCAAGCGCGGGAACCAGGGCCGCGAAGTACCGCGGCGCGAAGTAGTGGCTGTACGAGACGAGCGCGAATGGGAGTATCGTGAAGACGATCATCGATGCGCTGCCGACCGCTGCCCACGGACGGCGCTTCGCAAGAATTCCCAGGCCTGTCAGGCTGAGCAATGCGCCCGTAATTCCCAGCAACGTGTCTGGCCAATTGTGGTGGAACATTCCGCCGTACAGATCGCCCAACATCGCGCGCCAGAATTCCCAATTCAGTCCGAAGTTGCGCGCGTGTGCGTGCTGTCCGCCGGACGATGCCAGCAGCTTGTCCCAGGCGCGCGGAATCGCGAATGCCCCCCCGATGACGAACATCAAAATCAGCACCGTGCGCCAGAAGAGCTCCCCTCGTCCGCGAGGTGGCAACCGATCTGTGTTTATCATCAGCCAGACGTAGGCGACCAAACCTGCCGATGCGGCTGCGACGGCACCGAACGGATGCGAGCCGACTGCCAGAAGTGCGGTGCCGATCAGGGTTACCATGCCCAGCCAGTTGACTCTCCGGCGCTCCAGGTACCAGTCGATGCCGACTGCTCCGATGGTTCCAAGCAGCAGGATCACCGCGTAATGATTGGCGTCCTGGCTGTAGAAGATGTGGAAGGGCGACAGCGCGAGCGCTCCGCCGAGGAGGATCGCTTCCGTGCGTCCACGGCGCTGAAGTGCCCAGGCCGTGGCGATGATGACCGAAAGCATCCCGAATAACGCGGAGTAAAGACGAAGCCCGAAGGTCGAATCGCTGATCTGCAGTCCCGCCCGAATCAACGCGTACGAAACGAAGTGGACGTGTTGTCCCTCGAGGGAATACTTCGAAGCGATCAACCAGTTCGCGATCTCATCGAGCCACGGCGATTGGCGTCCGAGGTCCGGCACGCGCACAAGGAATGCGATCGCCGTGATCCCAAGAAGCACCAGCAATGCGCTCCGATCCTTGTGCGGTTTGCTAGTCGGCTCGGACATAAAGAACCCACCATTGATCTTCGCCAAGTTGGAAGACGTTTCGTACTTCGTATCGATAGCCGTAGCGTTCCACTTCCGGAACGGGATCGGGGATGATCTGAAGAATCAGCATCAGATCCGGTTTGCGTTCGCGCAGCAACTCTCGCAATTCGGGAATATTGTCGCCGCGCTTTGGGTTCGGGTGATACTCGGGATGTTTCGAGATGATTTCGGCAATCTCGTGATCGACTAGGCCGAAGAGATCGATGACCTCCATTCCAGAATACCGCCCCAGCGCTCCGATCCGATGCGCGACGATCCGGTGATTCGTGCCGTAGATTTCTCGCATCGCGATGGCGGAATCCCGAACCGTGCGGCTGTTCATCACGTGATAGGGATAGCGCTCGCTCTGCGAATAGAAGCGATAGAGAACATACGACGGCGCGGCAAGAGTCAGCACTCCCACCAGCACCACCAATGCCATCGCTGCATTCGCGAGATCGCGCTGTCGTAAGTACGTCCACAGAACACCCACGCCCAGCGCGCCGGCGACTATCAATGGAACCGCGATCGACAGAAGGTAGCGCGATGCCGGCATCCAGTCGCCGCCGGCATACACGGCGAAGAGAACGCCCACCGCGACGACAACCCAAAGCGCACCCAGGCGCGAACGGAGTCGTTTGTCAAAACAAGTGGCCGCCCCGCACAAAGGGAGCAGGATGCCGAGTTGGTACAGGAAGTCGAGCAGGTAGTTTGATGCGGAACTGAACCACGAAACCCCGGGTGTTAGATCCGCTGTGCCGGGGGATTTCGCGATGAACGTGTTTGGAACCCACATGCCGAAATACCACCGGCGCCAGAGCTCGAAGAGCACGAAGACCCCGCCGACCCCAAGCAGCCATCCGACGGATTTCCACGAGCCGCGTTTTTGGAGCGCTCGAATTAGTTCGTACACACCGAGCGCGGCGGGGTAGAGCACCCCTTCAGGCCGGCAGATCACGACAGCCGACCACAACAACGCGCCCGCCCAATCCACAGACGCCCCTTTGGATTCGTAGCGCCACAGCCCGCCAACGATCAGCGCGGCGTAGAGCCCCGTCTCCAATCCCGTTACGGAGTAATACAGCAATGGGAAGTGCCCGAGGACGGCGATCGCAGCGAGTAGTTGCACCCACTCGGGACAGCCATATCGCTGCGCCAATTTCATCGCCGCTGCGGCGCAGAAGAAGAAACTGACAACACCGACCAGAAGCATGACGACTTCGACCGGGAATCCAATTGCCGCGAATGGAATGAGAAAGAAGACAACCAGGGGATTCGAGTAACCTTCAACGATCTGGCCGGGATTGAAACTCAACCCGTTTCCCGCTACGAAGTTCTCAACGTAGCGGAAGGAAATATGTGCATCATCGATCGTGTCCGGCCAAGCCCGCACCCATCCAAGCGCCAATAATGCCAGTGCCCAGAACCCAAGAACCAGGAAGAGGGTCTTCAGCACATTGGTACGCTGGGCGGGCTTCTCTTCCACGGCTCAGTACCGTTCTGTCACCAGCCCGGACAAGACCTCCCAGGCCGTTTCCTTGTCGGTTGCCAACTGCTTGCGGAGTGCATCGAGGTTGTCGAATTTGTGTTCGTCGCGCAACCGTCGGATGAACTGAAGCGTCAGATCGCGTCCCACCAGATCGGCATCGAAATCCAGCAGATGCACTTCGATTCGTCGATCTTTGCCATTCACGGTCGGGCGATAACCGATGTTCATCATCGCCGGGATGTGTGTTTTCTCATCCTCGATAAACACCGCGGCCGCATACACACCGTCCGGCGGGATCAGAATCTCCGGATCCACGTGGAGGTTCGCCGTCGGGAAACCGATCGTTCGCCCGATGGAATCTCCTGTCACAACTACGCCGTCGACCTGGTGCGGCCTGCCGAGGAGTTCCGCCGCTTCCGCAACGTGCCCGGCCGTCAGTTCCTGGCGCACGCGCGTGCTGCTGACGCGACGTCCGCCGATCAGGACCGGCTCCAATTGCTCGTAACGGTACCCGAGATGATCCGCCATTTCCGCCAACAGCCCCGGATTGCCCTGGCCTCCGCGACCGAAGTGGAAATTCACGCCGCTGTGGATCGTGCGTGCTCCGCAGCGACCGACCAGGATCTCCTCCACAAATTGCTGAGCGGGGATACTGGCGAACTCCTGGTCAAACTTGACCGCGATTGCATAATCGAGCGGCATGCGCTCCAGCAGGCGGCGCTTCAGCGGCCATGAGGACAGCAGCTTTGGGCACTTCTCCGGCGCGACGACCGATCGCGGGTGGTTGCGAAACGTGAAGACCAGCGCGCGGCCGCCCGTCGCGTGGGCTTCGCCGGCTACGCGGCCCATCAGAATCGCGTGGGCCTGGTGCAGTCCGTCAAAGGAACCAACGGCAACGTGGTTGATTTGCCGGTCGTCCGGCAGATCGATTTCGTCCAGGGACTCAAAAACTCTCAGGGTGACGCTCCTTTGCAAGCTAGCGACAGCAGACCAAATCCGGTTGCCGGGAAGCAAGGGGCGTGTGGCATCGGAGGCATCGACACCCCTCGGGACGCACTTTTCGGTGGCCGTCAACCCGCGGCACCGACAAGATGGCGTCGATAGGCACCAGCCCCGCCGGAATGCGCCGAATGCCGTTTCGACCACCTTCACTCCAGCAGAAGCCGTTCTTCATCACGTTGCTTCTTCTTATGATTGCGGCGCTTGTGCTGCGTGTCCACGCGCTGTCGCTGACGGCATTCAACATCGACGAGGCGATCCTCTCTCTGTACGCCAATCAGTTGGCGCACCTGAAGTCTTTCCCGCTCGAAGGCATCAAGACCAGCTTCGGGTTCAGCAATCCCCCCCTGATGATCTACCTGACGGCGCCGTTCTTCCGTCTGACGCCGGACCCGCGCTTTGCGATGTTTGGCTTCGCCATGGCCGGAGCCGCCGCCGTTGGACTGGCGGGGCTGGCCGGCAGCCGCCTGTGGGGGAACTGGTCCGGCATCGCAACGGCCGTCATCGTGACATTCTCTCCGAACGCGATCGAGCACTCCCGTCGACTCTGGGGGCACGATACGATGTTGTTCTGGAGTGCGCTGGTCATCTACGCCGCCATCCGCGGGATTCAGACGGAGCGCAAACGCTGGCTTTGGTTGTCGTTGGCCGGTGCTGCGGGCGCGCAGGCCTGCCACCTGTCCGGCGTGATTCTCTGGATTGTTCCTGTCGGCGCCCTCCTGCTCTTCCGCCCTCCGCACTGGAAGAAGTCCCTCGCGATCGGCGCGGCCGTCTTGGGGCTGATCTACCTGCCGTGGCTGATTAACGATGCCAGCGAGCACTTCGAGAACCTGAAACTCATGGTTCTGGTCGCCACCGGGCAGTCCGATGTCGAGGTCCGTCCCTCGCAAGTTCCCGCCGTGCTCTCCTGGCTGACGATCATGGCGGACGGCCAGCACAATGATCTCTTCGGCCACGCGTACTCCGAGTTCCTTTTCTCGCGACCCTGGTTCGCGATCTTTGTCGCAGCAGCCCAGGGGCTTCTCACCTCGCTGCTTCTGGCGGGTTTGGCTTCACTCGTCTTTGTGATTCGGCGAATGCGACAGACGCAGCCGGAAGATACCTATTGGGCGGGGCTTCTGTTGGCACAGGCCGCCACTCCCGTCGTCATTTTCACTCTCCTGCCCGTCGAAAGCGTCCCGCCGTACCAACTGCCGGCGTTGGTACCCGTTGCCATGGCCGCGGGGTTCTTCCTCAGCCGTAGCGGAGCCTTCTTCGCCGGCCTGCGCCGCCGAGCCGAATCCCACGATGCCGATACGCCGCGTACCATCGTGCTGCTGGTGGCGGCCTGCCTGTTCATCGCGTCCTTCGGTATCACGTACACGCTGCACTCGCGGCATTACCTTTCCAATGCCGGCATGGAGAGCGGCGTCTCGAGCGTCCTGCGGTTCAAGATGGACTCGATCATGCACATCGCCCGCGTGGCAGACACACAGACCTACGCGATCATGCAGGACGGACGCTCTCCGGAAACAGGTGTAGATTACTGGGTGCCGTACATCCACTACTGGGTCACCAGCCAGGATCGCGTCCCGACCGGGCCCTCTGCCCCCGAGGTTTTCGTCATCAAAGACGGCAAGTCCATCCTGCGTCCCGAGGTCGGCTACTGGCTCAGCGGGCGCAGCATGCAGTCCTTCGGAACCCTCGGCGTGTTCCACTTCGAGGGCGACGACGCCCGCCAGTGGCGGGAATTGGTCACCAAGTATCCCCCCGGCAAGAAGCAATAGCCACCTCGCCCGTCGTCGGTCTCCTCAAGAAGCGACAAGTGCTCGTTTTCCACTTCCCTTTCGCCCCGGGGGATGAGTAGGCTGAACTTTGTCCCTCCGAAGGGGGCTCACCAGACCCGAGGCCACCAATCCATGCCGAACCGCATTCTGATCCTGGACGACGAACCGAAGATGGGGGCCCTGCTCGCGCGATCGCTCGAGCGCGAAGGCCACGAAGTCGTCGCCTCGACCAAGCCGGCGGAGGCGCTTGAGCGTTTGAAAGCCGAGCGCTTCGATGTCCTTCTGACCGATTTGCGTATGCCCGGGATGGATGGCCTGGAAGTCCTTAACCGCACGAAGGCGATCTCGCCACAGACCGAAGTGATCCTGATGACGGCTTACGCATCGGTCGTGACGGCGCGCGAGGCCTTAACCCGGGGGGCTGTCGATTACCTGGTCAAGCCGGTCAGCGCAGAGAACGATCTGAAGCCGCTGCTCCGCCGTCTGCTGTCTGCCGATGCGGAACCCGTCGCGGCCCCGGCAGCCTCGTCCAAGCCCGCTGCGACACCGAAGGAAGATCTCGTCATTTCCAAGAGCCCCGCCATGCGCGATGTCCTGCGCAAGTTGGACAAGATCGCGAAGTCCGACGCCTCGATTCTACTGCGCGGCGAGAGTGGTACCGGAAAAGAAGTTCTCGCCGACCAGATCCAGCGACGCAGCAAGCGGGCGAACGGCCCGTACCTGAAAGTCAACTGCGGCGCTCTGCCGGAGACGCTGCTCGAATCCGAGCTGTTTGGCCACGTGAAGGGCGCTTTCACGGGGGCCGTCGGCGATCGCGAGGGCCTCTTCGCCGCTGCCAATGGCGGGACGCTGATGCTCGATGAAATCGGCGAAGTCTCCCTGCCGCTTCAGGTCAAGCTGCTTCGCGTTTTGCAGAGCGGCGATTACCAGCGCGTCGGCGAATCGCGGGCGCTGAAGACCGACGTGCGCTTGATCGCCGCAACCAACCGTGATCTCGAGAAGATGATCGAATCCGGCGAGTTCCGCCAGGATCTCTACTATCGCCTGAACGTGGTACCGATCTTCCTGCCTCCACTGCGCGAGCGAAAGGAAGACCTCGAGCAACTGGTCGAGTACTTCGCAAAACGTTTCGCAGACGGCGAAGACGTGCAGTTCACCGACGACGCGTGGAATGCGATTCTGGATTATCACTGGCCGGGAAACATCCGCGAATTGGAGAACGCCGTCGAGCACGCACTTGTTCTTGGCGAACCGGCCGGCATCGAAGTCGAAGACCTTCCGGTTGCACTGCAGCAATACCGCCAACGCACCGGCCTGGGTGGATCGCAACCCGCGAAGGTGGGGGAGGAGACGCTCGAAGACATCGAAAAGCGTTGCCTTGTTTCTGCGCTGACGAAGACCGGTGGGAATCGCACGCGCGCAGCGGAGTTGCTCGGCATCACGCGCCGCACGCTGGGTTATCGTCTGAAGAAGTATGAGCTCGAAGACGAGGCGGATCGGATCTCGCGAAGCGGCTCCAGCGGAGGCGGTAGCGAATGACTCAGCAGCCACCGAATATCATGCACGTGATTGTCCGAGGCCGCGTCCAGGGCGTCGGATTCCGCGTGTTCGTCCTGCAGGCGGCTCGTCGTCATGGATGTACTGGCTGGGTGCGCAATGAATACGACGGCAGCGTCGAAGTCCACGCCGAAGGTTCCGAGCAGATGCTGGATGAACTGCTGACGGAGATCAACAAAGGCCCCGTCCTGTCTCACGTCGACGACATGGACGTCGAATGGCTGACCAGCGATCACGAATTCGATCGCTTCCGGATCGTGCGGTAGTTCTGCTTTTCCCGGACCCCTCAATCTGCCAAGCGACAATTCTCTTCAAAGAATCGAGCGACATCGTTCTTCTGAAGCTCGCCTCTTGCGACTCCCCAAACCAACTCCTCAAATTCCTCTTCGTCGGCTTCCAGGATCATTCCGTTCAGCGATAGGAATACGAAGGAACACACGGCGCCGGTTCTCTTGTTCCCATCGATGAAGGGATGATTCGCGACCAAGTGGAACAAGTACGCAGCAGCCATTTCGAAGACCGATGCATGCAAAGGCGTTCCATCAAATGTGGCCCGAGGCTGCGAAACTGCAGACAGAAGTAGCGATTCATCACGAAGGCCCCCGTCTCCTCCATATCGACGAATTTGATCGGCATGAATTTCCAGGACATCATCAACTGTCAAGAATATCAGATCAGGCATCACTTGGCGAGATTCTTTAGGGCTTTGCCATACCGCTTGTTGGCATCTTCGATGGCGGCCCGCACCTTCTTCTTGTGCGCTTCGGCTTCCCTCTTGTTGCGGCGTGGTGATACGATGAGACTGTTCCCATCGGTCATCAGCTCGAGCTCGGTTTCGGAATCGATGTTGAGAAGATCGAGAATCGGGCGATCGATGATGAGGGCCATACTATTCCCATGGCGGGTCAAAGTCTTAATCATGGCTGAGCTCCTTGAGTAGCTTCGGATATACAATGTGTATCCTTTGGCCCAAGGTCAAACGGAATCAGGCAGGAGGCTTGAGTCTTTTCTTCAATCCCGCCGCGCAACCCAGCCTTGATACCCCAGCGCCTCCACCGTGTGCGCCACTTGTTCGACGGCTTCGTTTGGGCAGAGGATCACGCGCAGCCACGGCAGCATTGCCGCGACCGCAGCGCGCAGGCGAAATGGTTTGCGGCGCAGGGCTTCGACATCCCAATCGAGCACCACGCCCCACTCGGCGGGAGGCAAATGATGCAGGTTCGTAAAGAGCGTTGCCAGTTCCGCATCCGACCACTCGCGCATCGTGAATCTCGCACAGACACCCCGATTGGCGATGCGCAATTTCGGAAGCCAATGTTTGCGTAGTGATGCGATGCTCGCGGCTGCACCGGCACTGGATAGATCGAGTTCCACCGCCAGGTTGTGCGGATTCACATGGGTCAGGTTTTTCTGCACCGTTCGATCCATCAGGTACGTATCGATTGTCGCGGGATCCAGATCGATCAGCATCGCAGCCACGGCCTGGTTGTGCTTCGAGGCCTGCTGCCCCAACTCGCGAGCATGAGACTCCGACAAGTGACAAGGATTCGTCCCGAGCACAATGTCTCCCGGCGCGCGACGCAGCAGTTCGGGGACAAACGTCGCGTCGCCCCGCAGGTCGACGACATGCCCGCGGCGCCCGGGTGACGGCAGTGCACGACGCGGATAGAATTGCGGAACATGGGGCTGATCGGGGGCGTGCACATGGCTGCGCCGGAAAGGCGGCTGCGCTTCATCGCGCATCCACAGGATCACGCAGGGCTCGAGGACTTCCGGCAGCGAATGCTCGACGCCGGTCTCGACCACGATCGCTTCGCCGGCTTCCACTTCGATCGTTTCGCCGCCCATCTCCCAGAGGATCTTGCCCTCCAGCACGAAGAGGTACTCGGCAGAATCGTGGAAGTGCTTCTCGATGCTCTCGCCGGCCTCGTGCAGGCCGAGCCCGACCTCCGCGATCACCGACCACGCCGGACGCATCTTCTCGAACTGCTCGATGGGGAACACACCCACTGTCAGTTCCGCCTTTCCTCAGCTTGCGACTGCGAACACGCGCTCGCCTTGGTTCTTCCGAATGCCTATTCGGCCTTTGCCAGTTCTTCCTGCACCGCCGCAAACAGCAGCGGGATCATGATCTCGTGGTGACCGGTCAGCGAATAACCCCGCCCGCCGCCAGTGCGAGTCGGTCGCGCCACGACATTCGTGTTCGCGCGATAGTGCTGGATCATATCGAAGTTCACGGCGGTGAAGTTCTCGATTCGCGCGCCGAGGTTTCGCGCAACGGTCAGGGCCTTCAGGAAAACCTCCGGCAGCAAAACCGCTGAGCCCAGATTCACCACCACGCCGCCGTCGTCCAACTCAGACAATTGCCCGGCCAGGAGCCGGAAGTCGCGCATCGACATCTCGCCCATCAGGGCGCCGTCCGCACTGGGTTGCTGGTGGATGATGTCCGTTCCGATTCCGATGTGGAGTGTCGCCGGGATCTTCGCTTCGTAGCAGGCCTGCAGCAGCGAAAGCTCGCCGTGCGGGGCGTCGGACTTGGCGATGGCGCGGCCGATCGCTTCACCGGCTCCGACGCCGTCGGCTTTGCCAGCCCGCAGCGCACCGAAAATGCCCTCGGCCGTTTCGCGCACCATGCCGAAGCTGCCGTCCGCCAGGCCCGTCTCGACGTCTTCGCTCGTATGCCCGAAGTTCGCGAGTTCGAAGTCGTGAATCCCGCCAGCGCCGTTCAGGCAAAGCGTTGTGATCCAGCCGCGACGGATCATCTCCGTCAGGATCGGTGACAGCCCGCATTTGATCGGGTGCGCGCCCATCATCCAGACGATCGCGCGCCCGCGGCGATGCGCATCGGCCAGCGCGCGCGCCACGGCCAGCAAGTCCGCCGCCTTGAGAATGTTCGGCAGCGTCGCCAGGAACTCCGCCATGGTCGCGCCGGCCGGCGGGACGCTGCCCAGCAGTTCCGGGCGCACCTTGCTGGGGCGATCCTTGATCGACAGGATCTGAACGCGTTTCAAGTCTGACGGGGGTTGGCGCTTTGCCATGCGGCGGTCGCTCCTCGGCGAGTGTTACCCGATGCCACCATGGACGGCGGAATGGGCCAAGGAGAGATTGCGGGTCTGTGTGGGTTCTGGATGTTCCGAGGGGGGAGAGTTATCGCGAGGCAACCGACGCGCGGGCCGTGCGGAACGCCGGGTCCGTCGTCTGGAAGTAGCTGACGATCGCGTCGTACATGTGCCGCGCCACGCGATCCTGGAAGGTGCTGCTCGCCAGTTGGCGAACCTCGGTCGGGTGCGTAATGAACCCGACTTCCAGCAGCACCGACGGCATGTTGTAGTTCTCCAGCACCTTGAACCGTGCGCTCTTAATCCCGCGGTAGTGCGACTTGAAGTACGAATCGCGCATGAACGCCGTTTCGAGCGCCTTCGCCGCGCGCTCCGATTCCAGCGCCTGCATCTCCAGCGCATCGCGCATCATCTGGTTCAGCACCGGCATCGCGCGATCGCTGGCGTTCGACAGATCGCCGCCGCCCTCCTCGTTTTCCAACTCCGCCAGGTACTTCGTCGCGGCTCGATCCGCCGGCTTCGAACTCCACGTCCAAAGCTCAAATCCGCGTGCTGTCTTCGCGGCCGATTTGCCGCTGACTGCGTTCATGTGGATGGAGAGGAAGAGGTCGCCGCTGAAATGCTCTGCGCGGCGCGTGCGCTCGCGCAGCCCGACGTACACGTCGCTCTTGCGCGTCAATTGCGGGACGAACATCGGATCCGCCGCCAGCAACCGCTCCAGTTTCTGCGCGATCGGCAGCGTCACCTCCGCCTCGGAAATCGTGCGGCCGTTGATCTTCCCCAGGCCTCCGCGGTGCTTCCCGCCGTGCCCCGGATCGATCACGATCACACGGGGGTGGAAGGCCCCCGCGGGAAGAGTCGGAGCAACCGGCGCCGGAGTCGCCTGCGGCCGAGGCGCCGACCAGTCCGGCAGCGCTGGCGTCTTGCCGTCGTCCTCGTACAGATCCACCACCAAGCGCCATGGATCCTCGATCGTGTCCGTCACCACACGAACGGGCTTAGCCGTGCGCAGATGAACGTAACAGACCGATCCGTCCGGGCGGAACTCCAGCAGATTGTCGATCACCAGTCCCAACTCGCCGGCCACCTCGATCTGAGACGGCGCCGAGCCGACCCCAGAAACCTCGATAGTCACGGTCTCGCTGTCGCTGGAGGCATTGATGATCCGGAACGACGGCCGCGCATCCAGTTCCACGACGCACCGCACATGATCATCCGCATGGCGCGCCAGACGTACATCCTTCACGCCCCCGGCCCACGCGGGAACCACCGCCGTCGCCAAAACGGCCAGCACCAACACCCATGTCTGCAGGAAGTGCTTCTTCACATTCACCCCCGAACGCCGAAGGCGGCAGTCCTGCCATTCACCCTGAAGGACAACCGGGAAACAACGTCAAGAGCGAAGGTGAGACATCAAAGAAACCACGAAGCTTCTTCATCCAGCGGGATTTCTATATTGTCACCACAAGATCTCCTTGCCCTGCACGTTCCTTGAGCATCGGCGGGAGATCCTCCACCGCATCGCATCCAGTAAGATCCAGATTCCGCAGGGAGCTCAGTTCGCACAGTGGCGTCAAATCCTGAACGCCCTTGCATCCCCTGAGTGAAATCTCGCTCAGATGCTCCAACTCCACAAGGGGCCCCAAATCACGAATGGCAACACAGCCGGCGAGGATGAGAGTTCCCAGTGATCTCAGTCCATGCGAGAATCTCAAGTCTTGAACGCTCGTGCAGCCTCCGAGGTTCAATACTCTCAGCGATTCAAGTGAAGATAGTGGCTCCAGATCTTGCGCCTGCCTGCAACCCCGGAGACTCAATTCTTCAAGCGATTTAAGTTCCGCCAAGGCTCGAAAGTCCTGTAAACTGGTGCAGCTTCCAATGTTCAGGAATACCAGCGATTCCAGTGCCGCGAGGGGGCCCAGGTTTCCTACCCCAGTGCAGCCTCTCAGGCTCAGCCAAACGAGGGAAGTCAGTTCCTTGAAAGGGTTCAGCGACCTAATGCCTGTGCAGTCGCTGAGGTCGAGCCACTCCAGTGACTTGAGTCCAGCGAGCGGGCTCAAATCCTGAACGCTTGTGCAGCCAACGAGGCTTAGTCTTTCCAGTGAATTCAACTCTTCCAGTGGCCACAATTCCTGTATTTTCGTGCATGCGCGGAGATCGAGGGTTCTGAGTGAAGTCGCTCCCATCAGAGGATCGAGCTTGCCTAGGAGTCTACACTCCGAGGCGTCCAGGGTCTGCAAGGCAGGCAATTGCTTCAGGGGTTCGATCGTTGTAACATCCGGTGGGAGGGCAAGCTCTTGGATCTGCTCAAGATCCTGCGATATCACCGGATCCCCGACTGGTTTCATGAGAGCCTTTCTGAACACCTCCTTGAAGATTTGCTCCTGTTCAGGGTCCAAGTCCCGTCGATGCTGATCAACTCGGGCCTGTTGGAGTTCAAGGGCATCTCTCAAATCGAGAGTGTGGTAAAGGAGCATAGTCAATCTGTCCACCCGCGGGGAGACGGTTTCGTTCTTTCGATCAGCCAGCCAATCTCCAACATGTGGCGGCCTGTCCAAGATCGCCTTTAGTTTGCTTGGATAGACTGCATCTGTGCGCCGACCCTTGACGTTTGCGGGCTCAGTATCTCTCTTCTTCATCAGTATTCCTCCGAGTCCCTCACGGGATCATCCAACTTCTCCTCCCGATTCCATGGCGCCACATCGACCAGAAAGTCCTCCGCTGTTGTGAAGGCATGGCCTTCGCCTCCAAGAAACTGGATTAGCTTAATCTTCATCAAAAGAGCCTCCCGGACTTGCTCTTCTGGAAGATGCGGGACCTTATTCCCGAACAGGTACGCCTCCATGATCTCGCCATCATCGGCTATGCCAAACTCCTGAAGCTCTGTCAGCGTCTGCTCAAGTAGATCGGGCACCAGTTCGATCATGGACTTCTCCATCTCATAGAAGAGCAGAAATCTCTTCAATCGCCGCGGATTGTGTTCAGCAAAGGAGCGCAACATGTCCCAACAGAGTTGATTCTCGACGTATTTCTCACATCCCAGTGAAAGCAGTAAGTGCCTGAAACTGCCCGCGGATACCGGCGGCAGACGGAGCGGTATCTGGACAATCTTCTCCAGATAGACTTGCGCGCCATCATCGCTGACGCCCATTTTCTCGACGAGACACTCACGAATCCGCCTCGGAGAACATCCCAAGACGTAAATACACTTGTCATTCATTAGGTGGAGTTTGAGAGCTTCCAGGATCTTCACAACGTACTCGGCCTCACATCGGTCGAGGTCATCGATGAAGATCACGAGTCGATCAGCGCCGACGATGCTCCCAATCAAATCTTCGATGGTCTTTCCGAATGAGCGATCAAAATCGGCGAAGGCATCCATTACCTCCTTCGCCTTTGTGCCTGCTTGATCCGCGAGGGCACTGAACCAATCTGGCCCTGCAAGCTTTGCCACACCAAGGCTTGCCTTGCTTAGAATTCGAATGCGGGGGTCCTCCACAAAGTCTCGGAATTTGCCACCGATCTTCGACCATGCGCTTGGTAGCTGGACCCGAATCGCGTCAAGAAGAGGGAAGATGGGCTCCTCTTCAAACTGGTGCTTCCAAGGATTGAAGAACACGGATGGAATATTGAATGGCTCCCTCGCATCTTCCTTCTGCATCTTCCGGACGAAGCGTTCGATCGTTGCTTTCGATTCTCTCCAACGTTTGCCGCCTTCATCCGATGTGAAGAGTCTATCTCCCTCCGCCAGATACTTGTCTCGCTCTTCCGCATCCAGCAGGCGCCCGAGGATCTTCATGAAGCTGGTCTTGCCCTCGCCCCAGTCGCCGTGGATGCCGACGACGAGCGGCGGCTGGGCGGTGGCGATCACTTCGGCTAGCGAAAGGAGTTGAATCTCGCGTCCCAGCGCATCGAACCCGACCGGTTCATCGCTGCGCGACAGCGGCTTGTTCGTGGGCATTCGGCAAACTCCCTGACCCCAAGGGCATCAGTGGTATTGCTAATCGGACGACATTGATGCAATCTGGATACCGAGCGGTTGATGAGGTGTCAAGTCGCACCCCGGAGGAGGTGTCTCAGACAATGGCGGATTTCTTGGCGGTGCTTGGCTTATTCGCATTCATGGACGTGCTGCTCCTCTGTGTGGCGGGCGCGGTCCTGTTCCTCTATGCGCTCTTCACGCTCGGGCCTTTGCCCAGCCGCGGCGAAATCGGAGAACAGAGAATTCAGCGGAGGCTAGCCAGATCCCTCGACAAGAACACCTACCGCGTCTTTCACAACGTCCTCTTGCCAGTGGAGGGGGGGACGACGCAGATCGATCATGTGGTGCTGAGTCCGTTCGGGATCTTCGCAATCGAGACGAAGAACATGGGCGGCGCGATCTATGGGTCGGAACGCGACCATCAGTGGACGCAGAAGATCGGGCGGCAGACGCACAAGTTCCAGAACCCGCTGCGACAGAATCACGGGCACAGGTGCGCGCTGGCTGTTTGTCTCGGCGTGCCGGCGGAGCAGGTCCACTCGATCGTCGCGTTTGTTGGATCCGCGCGGCTGGCGAAGGGCCCACTGCCTGGCGTGGTGCGAGGGACTCTGGCGTGCGTGCAGGAAATCCGTCGGCATCGCGCCCCGGTGTTTGAACCCGAGCGCGTGGCGGAACTGGCAGCGGCGCTCGAGATGGGACGCATCCAGGCTACCCGCGAGGCGATGCGCGATCACACCCGGCGGGTTCAGGAGGCTCGCGCGGCGGCGCCGATCGATTCGCAGCCCGTGTGCCCGAAGTGCGGTGGGCGGATGGTGCTGCGGACGGCTCGCCAGGGAGCCAACGCCGGGCGGCAATTCTGGGGCTGCGGGCGGTTTCCCCAGTGCCGCGGACGCCGGGATATTGCATAGAGATCAGTTTAGTAAGACAGCCGCCAATCGCCTCCCAACTCCGCGTTTCTCAGGAATTCGGCTGGACACATCCCAATCCTTTCCTTCAATCTTGAAGTCTTGTTCGGCGGGTGCGTAATACAACCGATAAACCTGCCGACAGGCACTCTCTGGGGGCATCAGGGCACATGTTCGATCGATGGACGAGGACTTCGGGAGGATCCGCACGGTGGAGCGGTCGCCTGCTGCCGTGGATCGCAGCCCTCGGGATCGTCGCTGCCTGTCTCCTTGGCGGCTCGGCCTTCGCCGAAGATGTCGTCGTCAAGAAAGACGGCACGTCCGTTCGCGGAACCGTTGTCAGTTGGACCCAGGCCTCCATCAGCATCCAGACAGGCGGCTTCCGGCTCGATTTGCCGGCCGGCCAGGTCCAGGACGTCCAGATCCCCGGCGCCAACGGATGCGAGAAAGAAACCGTCGCCGCGCGGTCGCAAATCGCCGCCCAGCGCTACTCCCAGGCTTGTCAGACAATCGTCAGCACACTTCAGGGAGTGCCCACCTGCAATGCGCTGGGCGAAGTAATCTTACAGTTGCTCGCGCTTCCCCCAGGAACGCTCAGTCCGCAGGAGCTTGCCGAGTTGGGCAAGGTCAGCGCCGGCATCCCGAGCGTGACGCTGCGGATGCTGGAGGAGAACCTTGGCATTCCCCGTGACGATCGGATCGACTTCGCCACGCGCGCCCTGATGGTCGCAGACGGCCAGGACTTCACGAAGCTTCGTTCCGGGCTCCTCGAGCTCTATCGCGGCCGGTTGGGTGAAGCCATGGCCGATTCCAATGTCGAAGAGATCAACAAGTCGCTCGTTGGAATTGCTGAGCTCTACGAGCCGGGGCTCAAGCCGGTTTCGTCTGCCAACAAGTTCCGCCAGAATCATCATCTCAGCAACGTGGAGCGCCTGGCGCGCGCGATCGATCTGATTCCGCTTCCGGCCGATCTTCGCGCCTCCGAGACCAGCTTGATGCAGTTGATGTCGCTGGCTCAGACGCCGATGCGCAGCGCACAGGATCAGGTCTACTCGCGACTCGAAGATTACTTCTACAGCCAGGCGGAAGGAATCATGAAACGCTTCCGCGAATCCGGCGAGTACCAGCGCTACCTCGCGCAGTTCGAACTCTGGAAGTCGCTGCTTCCTCCCCAGACCGCCGTTTCCGAACGCATTGTCGATATCTCCGAGCACATGCAGCTTCTGGGCGAACGCGAAAGCGCAGCCTTCAACGAATACACGCGTCTGATGCGCATGGCCGAAGCCGGCTCGCCCGCCTTTGTCGGCGAGATCGATTCGCAGATCATCCGCTTCCGCGAATCCTGCATCTGGACGCCGGAGCGCATCGAGCAGTTCCGCCAGCGCAAAGAGCAACTCGCCGGCGCGCTGGCTCCCTCCGCTCCGCCGGAGACTCCAATGCCGGAGGCCGAGCAGATCGAGGACGAGACCATCGCCACCGACCCGAACGATCCCTTCGCCGGCAGCGTCGTCGTCCAACCCTCGACCGGCGGAAGCTGAGACCAGCACCAACTGAGAGGGACCGTACGTGTACGCGTTGCCCGATCAAGCCCTCCGGAGTTTCCCTTTTCGTTTCGTCGGCCTCTTCCTGTCGATCAATTGCGTCATCTACCTCGGTGCCTATGCGATCACTCCGAGGAGCACCTGCAAATGCAAATACCTCAATGAAGAAATGAGAAGCAAGGTAGCGATCCACAGCAGGGCTCAGGCGGTTTCCGAGTTCATTACGATCGAACATCAGGATCTTAACGAGGCAATCGAAGAGGCGAATCACGGGGCTTCGAAGCTCTTGTTTCCAAAACGCCAAAGCCGAATTCGCGTCTTCCGACACGAGTATCTTGTTGTCTTCGTCTACCCCGGAGAGGATGGGAAGTGCGTGCTCTTCGATGACGAGAAGCGTGCGGACTTCGTATCCCATCTCAGAGCAGAAGAACTCGTTCCAATTGCTCTCGATCCCGATGATATCATCGCTGTGTACGACAAGTTCGGAAGCCTCGACCTTTACGAGATCCTCTGGTTGCACTCCGGAACCTCGGATTGGGTGAGGAAGCCATGAGCAAACCCAATTTCGGGCGATGCGCGACCAGTTCGACTTGACCGACGCCTTGGCCGCTCAGAGCGGAAGCTGACCGACACAAAAAAGAGGGACGCAATTGCGCCCCTCTTAATGATTCCACATCTCTCTCGTCAAATCAGCCGTGTCGCACCTGGCATCCGTTGTAGTCCGGCTCCAGCACGCGACAGCGTCCCGTGTGTCCAAGGTCCGTCAAGGCCCGGCTCCAGGCGGTCGCAACGTTTTCTGCAATCGTTGATTCTGTGACGGCCAGCATTGATGGGCCCGCGCCACTGAGGCACGTTGCAGACGCGCCTGCTCGCAAGGCGGCGGAGCGCAGTTCCTCGAAGTTCGGATAGAGCGTTTCGCGGTAGGGCTCGTGCAATTTGTCGCGCATCAGTGTGGACAAGTGGCTCAAGTCGCCGCGCTGCAGGGCTTCGATCAACAGCGGCACGCGCGCCAGGTTCGCGACGGCATCGGCGTGCGGAATCAGATCCGGCAGAACGGCACGCGCTTCCTTCGTTTGTACGCCGTAATCAGGCGACAGGATCACGAAGGCGACTGACTTGTGCGGGCGCCAGCGTCCCAGAACCACGTCTCCAAAATCATCCATCAGCGCCGCTGTCAGTCCGCCGACCATCGCGGGCGCCACATTGTCCGGATGGCCTTCGATCTTCGCAGCCAGGTTCAGTAGTTCACGGCGATCGAGGGGTGCCCCCGCCAGCGCGTTCGCCCCGACCAGGCCAGCCACGACGGCCGTGCTTGAACTCCCGAGTCCGCGTGGATGCGGAACGTTGACCTGCACCTGCACTTTCAGCGTCGGCATCGACTTATCGATGGCTTCGTACAGCGTGCGCGCCGACGACAGGATGAGATTGTCCTGGCTCGGCTCCAGGCCCTGGCTTTCCGGGCCGTCAAAGGACAGTTCGTGCTGGGCATTGTGATCGCCCAACTCAAACGTGAACTTGTTGTACAAACGAAACGCGCAACCGAGGCAGTCGTAGCCCGGCCCGAGATTCGAAGTCGATGCAGGCACCGTCACTGTCAGTGCACGCGGTGCGCGAGATTGTGGGGTCAAGATTCGGCTCCGGAGGCGGCGGATTTAATGCGGGCTTCCACCGTGTCCAGGCGGGCCCGTTGGCTGTCCGTCAAAAAGCCCTCAATCCTCTCGTCCACAGCGCGCGGAAGTTCCGCCATCACGGCGGCTCGCTTCCAATCTCCCGTCTGCTCCGCGGCGCGCAGGCTGATCTCGGCCTGCAGCACCAGGAAATCCGGGTTCATCGGGTTGCGCTGCACGGCCCGCTCGACCAACTCGAAGGCCTCCTCGACATGGCCGGCGCGAAGATGATCTTCCGCAGAGCGGCGCATGTAATCGCCTTGTCCGCGATTCAGATCGAAGAGCGCCTCCCACGCGTTGGCAGCCTTCTCCCATTCCTTCGCTCGCTCAAAGCTCGCCGGTGCGTAGTTCGCCGACTTGATCTTCTCGTCACGCTCGCGTTCCAATTGACGCGCCTCCTGCAACACCACCGACAAGGGAAGGTCACGAGTGTATGCGTAAATCTCGCCCGTCCTGTCCCACAGTTCTGCTGCCAGTTCGGGAGATTCGCCGCGATACATGGCGTACTCGTTGTAAATTGTTCCGGCCAGATAGTGCACGCTGACCTTGTCGCTCAGTTCGCTTGCACGGTCTACTGCATCCTTCGCATTCTCGAACGTTTCAAAGACGATCTCCTGCTGGCGTTTCTTCTCCGCGGGATCCGTTGCTTGATCCATCAAGCGCTTATGATACCGGCCGAGATTCACATAGATCACGGCAAGGTTGAAGTGCACCTCCGAATAGTCCGGAGCATACTTCTGCATCGTCCGATAGGTCTCCAGGGCGTGGCGCTGATTCTCGGCGCTCTCTGCCAGCTTGCCCTGCTGTTCCTTCAATGCCGCGAGGCGATTGTACGCGTGGGCCAGTTTGTAATAGGTCGTCACGAACGTTGGATTCGCATCCAGCGCCGTGTTGAAACTCTCGATCGCCTTTTCGTAGACTTTCTCTCGCATTGCCAGGGGCATGTTCTCTTGATCACGTGCGACCATCATAATCCCGGCGTTGTTTGCCTTGGAACCCGCAAAGAAGTCCTTTGCGTAAACGGTGATGAAGCATCCATAGCACACCGCCAGCCCCAGCAGCACGCTGCCGATGATGGCTCGTCGATCCCAGATCATTCTTGAGGGGCGCGCGGGCTCGCAATTGCCGCGCAGACTCATCGCAATCGCGCCTGTTCCCAGGCCCAGTGCAACATGCGTGATGACGGCTCCAATCGGCCATCGCATCATCGGGGTAGTCAAGTTCCCGACATATAGGAACCCGATACCACACAGATAGCCAATCACCGCGACCCGCAACATGTGCGACTCACACCGCCGCAGCGCGCGGAAACCTAGCCAGCCGATGCCGCCCAGGAACGCGATGTACGTCAGGAAACCCAGGATGCCGTTCTCCGCCAGCAAATCCAGGAACCGATTGTGCGCATAGAGCGTCACATTGCTGATGTCTGCCATGTGGTAGTTCGGTGTGCGGTACTTCGGGAATTCCAATCGGAAACTACCCGGGCCGGTTCCGAGGATCGGGTTCGATTCGAACATCCTGATCGCGCCCGGGAAGATAATCTTGCGTGAGCTCGTACTCGTCACGACTGATCGGAAGTCTTCAACCAGGTCGCCCCAGGTGAAGTACACGACCGTGCCGGCTACAATCGCCAGAAGGATCAGTGCGGCAGGCCATGCGGGGATCTTCAGGATCTTATATCGCGTGAACACGTACACGGCGACTACGAACACAATGGGGGAGATCGGTAGCAGGAATGTCGAGGACTTCGAGAACGTCATGTAAATGCATGCGGCTGCCATGATCGCCGCGACGCCGGACAGGAACATCCACAAGGGCGACAACTGCAGCGGGCGCCTGCGCTCGTGTCGCTCGCGCATATCTTCGTAGTTCACGACGGTGCACGCCAATGCGATTGGCAGCAGTAATGTCAGGAAATTGCCGAAGAACTGCCGATTCAGGATCGTCGACAGCATCTCGCGCGTTCCGGCGAACGTCGCGGTCAAATTCAGAATCGCCGATGGGGCGTCGCCCGGCCTGGCGTGCGCATAGAAGTCCTGCAGCATGTGCTTGTGAATCGGTTCCATCATACCGGCATAGTGAAAGAGCCCGAATCCGCAAGTGATCAACGCCAGCACGACCCAGAAACGCATTCCCCAGCGGACCATCCGGACCGTATTGGTAACGGATGCTCCCAGAAAAAAGAACCCAGCCAGCGACAGGTGGAAATAGACCAGTTGCCAGCCGACCCATTTCGCGTAGTCGGCTGCCCCGAACAGCGTTGAGAGGATCAGGACGCCGATGTACGCGAGGTAGGGGATCGTAACGATCTTCGGTGGAGCCTCGACGCGGCGCCGCATCCAGAGGGTCAGGAACGTGATCATGCAGATCGCTCCGCCGATCCACATGGTGCAGTACTTGATGTCGTCCAGATTGTTCGTCAGCGGGGTCAGAATCAAGACGTGGAGCATCGACGATGCTGCCAGTATGGCAGCGCCGACCAGCACCTCCCAGGATGGGAGTTGGTCCGGCTCCATGTTGAGTTTCTTCTCTTCCGTCATCACTTCCACACGTCGGTGACCCGGTTCATGCCCGGCTCGATCTCTTCGATTTGCACAGGAAACTCCCGCGACAGATCGGTCAGGATCTGGCGGACCAGTCCGACGTTATTCTCCCAGGTGTAGATGTGCAGCCGGCCGATTCCTTGCACGGGCGTCCGCGCCAGCGCCAGATTATCGTAGCCCTCCAGCGTGATGCACAGCCGCTGAATATACTCCAACGGCAGGGTGACATGCATCGTCACCCAATCGCCAGATGCAGGAATGTGCGAAAACCGACTCGTCATCAACCCAGGTGCGTGCCTTCCCAGGCCCCGCGAAGCAAGGGGAACCTCACAGGTTTGGGTCCGTCAGGAAGGGCGCCGGGAGCTCTTCCGAGTTATCCACGGGCTCAAACGGCGTCGGTTCAGGCTCCAGGGCTGCATGCGGATCAGCGAAGAGCATCCACTGCTCTGTATTGTCCTCTGGTGGCTCTCCCAGAAAGGCGCGCCGCAGCGGATCCGTCGGCCTCATCCGGATGGAATGCACAGGATCCGTCCACATGTCCACGAAGAGCTTCCGGGCTGCTTCGTTGTCCTTCCTCTCGAAGTAGCAGAGCATCATCCGCGTCTGGGCGGGATCGGCCAGGAAGTGGTGGGGATAGTCGTCCAAGAATTCGCGGAGCAGCTTAATCGCTTCTTCCAGTTCCTCGGGATTCTTGCGGCCCTCCAGGAACTTCCCCGTCGCCACAGACAGCAGCGCATACGGCCGAAGAACTGAATTGGGTGCCTGCTCGACGACAGACAACAGAATCTTCTGGTCTCGCGGGCGCGTGGCGCTCATCGCCTGGAGACTCTCAAAGACCCCGGTATGACCCGATACCAGTCCCCATGCGATCTGATCGTCTTCGGTGCGCGGCTCCTGGACCATAACCTCAAGGCTGCCAAGAGCTTCTGTCGTCTGGCCTTCCTGAGTATTGGAGGCCTTGCAGACCAGCGAAATATCCAACCTGTACTTGCCCGGCGTATCGAATGCGGCGCCGCTCAGGCTATTGTAGTCGTGTGCCATGAGAAGCGTAAGCTCGGCTTCCTCGCCTTCCCGCAGGTTGAAGACGCTGTTCGGAACGGCTTCCGGCCGGCGCTGAGGGGTAAACATGAAAGGATACCCGCTCGGCTCGATCGGCGTCACACGAACCTGCACGTCATTGCCGAAGGCCATGGCTGCCACGAAGTCGACCGTCGACCTGGGATCCATGCCCACGGTGCGGAACTGAAGGACCAGTGGTTCGCCCAGTGTCAGCGTCGGGTTCAGAGCGCGAACCGACCGGGCGACCTTTGCGCAGATGACGGGCTCTGTGAATTCCTGGGCGCCCGGGATGTTGGAACCGGCAGGCACGCTCAGAATATCCTTGGAATCACCCAGCGGCAGCACTCGTGGGCCAACTGGAGTTGGTGTGGCGCCCGGAGCGCCGGGATTCGAAGCCGGCGGCAAAGGCTCTGGGGCGACCGGCTGTTGGGCCAGCGCGGAATGCGGCATCGCCGTTGTTGCCAAGGCAGCCAAGGCCAGTGAAACCAACAGTTTTCTCATCAACAATCCAATATCCAGGGAATCGCGCCGGGCGCCGGGGGACAGCCCCTCATAGTTGATCGCTGGAACGCCGGTGGGGTTTGCTGGGCGCTCAATACAGGCGGAAGATGTCCCGATCGTAGGCTTCTTCGCGCGCCTCTTCGGCCAGTTCTTCGATGACCGTCAGTTGCGAATCGAACAAATCGGAGTCCTCGCCGTGCCAGGTCCAGATCTTCTGGCCCTGTTCCACGTCCCAGAGGTCCAGGTCGAAGCGAATCCGGCTGACCCACCAGTGGAAGGTTCTCTGGTGCGTCGTGCGGGCCAGAGCCACATGGCTGGACAGCACGTAATCTACATTCAGGGACCGGCCGTAATCGAGCGGATGCTGACTCTGGAGGACAACAAGGCGCTCTTCAGGTGAGAGATCCGGATAGGCGCGGCGTACAGTGCGCTCCTTCTGGGCCATGTATGTGGCGAGATCGGTGCGGGGATAGACCAGAACGCCGGGAATCTTCTCGAATTCATCCGCCAGGGCCTCGCCCAATTGAATACCGGCGTTGCCATTCTGGTAACGATCGCGGGAGCTCAACCACCAGCCGGTCAGCTCCTGGCGGGTCTCCGTGGCGTTCTCCGCCATGACGCCGTCCAGAACGGCCAGCTTCACCACGTGAGTAGGTGCGGGCACGGACCCGCAGCCGCCGGCAAGAAGACTCGCCGACAACAGAATCCCAATGAAGAGCCACCGACCGATGCGCACGATGAAGACCCCTGTCGCTATGACGATTGAGCGCCTTTCCGGAAGCCGGCGGCGCCGCTCTCCAAAGGGTTGCCCAGGGCCCCCGAGTGTCAAGGAAAGTGATGCGACACGGGCGCGCCCGCTGCTGAATGCCCTCCCTCACGATGCCCTTTCCCTTGCCATGGTATCTCGAAACCGGGATGCCCTGAAGAACACGGATCAAACACCTCGCGGAGACTGTCCCCATGCCTGACCAGTGGATCGAAGCCGCCATTGCGCTGCTCACCCTGACGACGCTCGAGATCGTGCTCGGCATCGACAACATCATCTTCATCGCGATTATTGTCGCCAAACTCCCTCAAAGCCAGCGCCAGCGCGCCACCCGCCTCGGGCTCGGCCTGGCGATGCTCACACGAATCGGGCTGCTCTTAGCGCTCAGTTGGGTCATGCGCCTGACTGATCCGATCATCGAGTTGTTCCATCACGGCTTCTCCGGCAGGGATTTGATTCTCCTCGGAGGCGGCATCTTCCTGCTCGCGAAGAGCACGCACGAAATCCACGAGAAGCTTGAAGGCCCGCCGGAGGAGCATCTCACCGCAGGGAAGGCAGCCCGATCCTTTGGGCTGATCCTCGTTCAGATCATGGCACTCGATATCGTGTTCAGCTTCGACTCGGTCATCACCGCCATCGGCATGGCCAAACACGTGGAGATCATGATCACGGCCATCATCATCGCTGTGATCGTCATGATGCTGTACGCCAACGCCGTGTCGCAGTTCGTCGAGAAGCATCCGACGATGAAGATGCTTGCGCTCTCCTTCCTGATTCTGATCGGGGTGATGCTTGTTGTGGAGGGATTCGGCCAGCATGTTTCGAAGGGCTACATATACTTCGCGATGGGCTTTGCGGTCGCTGTTGAAATGCTGAACATGCGGTTGCGGAAAGTCTCGGCAAGGCCCGTGCGTCTGCACGGCGCATCGCCTTTTGCGCCGGACAACGAACCGGAATTGATAGACTAAAAAGACCGCTCAGCGATCGAAAGGCGATCGGATGCGGCGATGGAGTTCTGCGATCGTGAAGGCCGTACCGCCGCCTTCCCGTTCGTACAGTCTCACACCCTGTTCCGCAGATGGTGTCGCGACGCGTACAAGCTTGATCGGGATCGTCTCAGCGTCCATTTCGGACAGCGACATCTCGTACTCGAACCAGCGCGTCACTCCCGGGTGTGCGCCCGGGGTTCCATCGTAGCAGACCTTCAAGACCTTGTCCCCCATCGCCAGCAGCACTTGGTCGATTTCGCCTTCCGGATTGCTCACATTGTAGATATGGAACTGTCCGGAAATGCGAAGCTGCTCGTCCAGAAGACGGACGCTGACGTTGCGAAAGCTCAGGTATGTCCAGGAACTTTCCGGCGTGACGACACCGGAATGCGTGATCTTGGCGACATTGTAGCGCCGGCCACTCCACAGATGGCGTGGGGGAGTGGGATCGCCCGCCAGGTACTCCGACCAATTGGCCGACGCTACGCCCAGCATCAGACCAGTAATGACGATCAGAGCAACCAGTGGCCGCGGTGCTGGCGCCGCGAGGCGACGGCCCTTCTCCGTGACGCGGTGCAGCCGGCGGGCCAGGCGGAGTTCGCTCGGCGATGCCATTGCTGCCCCCAGCAGATCCGCGATGCCCATCCAGCGCCGGCGCGCCGCCAACTCGTTCATTTGATACTCGGTCACGTCGACCAGAGTGTTCGCGTACTCGAAAGGGTCGATGCCGGTGGAAAGCGGCAGATCGTCCGCAGCATTCTCGCAAGTCTCCTCCAGCATCGCTGGGAAGGAGACGTGTTCCCAGAAGTTCGGAACCAGAACGCCCGGCTTCCAAAGCAACGGCTGAAACCAGAACACGGAGCGGGCCAGTCGCGTCAGCAGGAGCCAGAAGTTATCCCCGCGCTTCACGTGGGAAAGCTCGTGCAGGTAGATGCTGGGACTGCCGATCGGGCGATCTTTCGCCAGCGGCAGGAGCACAACCTTCCGGAGAATACCAGCATGGAGGGGACTTGTCGTGACTGGTGTCGCCACCAGCCTGGGTGGCGAGACTCCGATAGCCGCGGCCGATCGGCGAAACTCCTCCAGGATCTCCTGGTCGCTGACATCTTTGGCTTCGCGACGGAGCAGGTAGCTATCCAGCAGACCCTGATAGCAGAGGAAAAGGAACCGCAACGCAGCCACGCCGGGCCAGAAAATCAGGAGGATCAACGGCCACGTCAGCTTCAATCCCGGCGAAGGGTCCACGGACACATTCTCCGCATTGACCGTAGGGGGAGGCTCGACGACCTCTGTCTCTGGGGCAGTTCGACTCTGGGGAGTGAACCCAATCGATGGGATCAGGACTACGAAGAAGGGGGATAAAAATAGGCAAAGGAGCGTTACTCGCAGAATGGTATTCTGGACTAACGCTCCCTTGCGAGAGCACAGGCGAGCGGCAGCCAACCCGGTGGCGAGGAGAATCGTCGATACCAGAAACAGATTCACCCCAACCGATGTGGCGTATTGCGCAACATCCTGCAATGCTGCTTGCCACTGCATAGCCGCCATCATCACCCCTTATTTCTTGGGCCTTGCTTACTTCTTGTTCCGCTCTTCCAGGTCCTTGCGCAGGCGGTCAAGGCCATCCCCCGTGATCTTGCCACGCTGGATGAGGAACGAGGCCAGCTCTTCGTCCGAGCCACCGAACATCCCGCGAAGGATGTCCATCAGGCCAACCTTGGTGTCCTCGATCTCTTCCTTGGGGAAGTAATAGTAGTTCGAGTCGCCTGCGACCTTGCGCCGGCCAACGGCGCCTTTCTTCCGCATGCGGCGCAGAAGCGTCTGCACCGTCGAAAGCGAAATCGGTTCGGTTTCGTTCAGCTTTTCTGTGATCTGCTTGGCGGTGACTTCACCGTCTGCGGAGCAGAGCACTTCCATGATGCGGAGTTGAGCCCGGCCGAATCTTGGAATACCCATAATCTCTCGTCCTTTTCTTGACCTCTTGTCGGTTCTTCTCCTGTACATGCGGTGACATATACAGTGGTTTATAGCTTGGGTACCCATGTGAGGGGTCGTCAATGAGTTCATGCGGATTTTGAAACAAATCGCGCATGTGTGACATTTCGTGAGGCTTGGCCCCGATGCCAATCCCAACCCCGGGGCCCGTTGAACCGAAGTTCGACTCTCATTTCCCAACTGATTACTATACCAGAAGACTAGTTCATTCCAGGTCGCTGTGCAAGCGTAAAACTCAACGACCGTCTATATTTGATGCGACTGCAATTTCCGACTCTCACAGACTTCCAGCGCTTTTTCCCGTCATCAGAGACCGGCTTTGCTTGCATTCCCAATGGCGAGAGAATAAAGTGCTTTATCAAATCGGACGGAACCCCCGTCCCGGGAGGGCTGCCATGAGACTGAACCACGCCGAGCTATTTGTCAGTGATGTGCCCCGATCCCTTCGGTTCTACGAGGAAGTTCTGAATGCCGCGGTGATCGAGGAGCACGAAACCCGCGCGGTTCTTCAGTTGGACCTGGAGACCACGCTGACGCTTCGCCACATGCCGCCGGATATGTACAGTCCGTTCTCCGATGGCATTCGATTGTACTTCGAGTGTACTCACTTTGAGGACGACTGCCGCCGATTGCGACGGGCTGGCCTGGAATTCTCCGCCCGTCCCCGTGCAACCGAGGAAGGCCGTCAGGAGGCCCTGATTCAGGATCCGGACGGCCACGAGGTCTGCCTTTATCGATCCGGCGTACCCGTAGAGGAAGAAAGCCTCTTCAGCTTCGGATGACCGGAGCCCCCGACCAACCATCCGGCGCCAGTCCTCCTTCGCGGGGACTGGCGCCTTTTCATTTGGCAATCAATCGCATGACTTCCCGTCGAGCGGATCAAATTACTTCGCAGTTTGAAATTTGCTCGACAGACGCCCCGCCCCATTGACTAGGATGCTTGGTTCAGCGATGAAAATCACATCCTGCACAAGTCCCCGAAGGAGTAGAACATGCCTGATCTGAGTGTAGAGTTTTGCGGCGTCAAATCGCCGAATCCGTTTTGGCTGGCCTCGGCGCCGCCGACCAATTCTGCCTACCAGGTGGCACGGGCTTTCGATGCGGGATGGGGAGGCGTGATCTGGAAGACCATTGGCGAGCCCATCGTCAATGTGAGTTCCCGATACGGCGCCATGGACTATATGGGTTCCAAGGTCGCCGGTTTGAATAACATCGAGCTGATCAGCGATCGGCCGATCGAAGTGAATTTCAAGGAAATCTACGATATCAAGCAGCGCTATCCGAACCACGTCGTCTTTGCTTCGCTCATGGTCGAGTCGAAGGAAGAGACGTGGCAGGAGATGGTGAAGCGCACAATCGATTCCGGCGCCGACGGGATCGAGCTTAACTTCGGGTGCCCCCACGGCATGAGCGAGCGCGGCATGGGCTCGGCTGTCGGCCAGGTTCCCGAGTACTGTCAGATGATCACCGAATGGGTCGTCAATGCGGCCAACAAGCAGCTTCCCGTTATTGTGAAGCTGACACCGAACGTGACCGACGTTCGCATGCCGGGACGCGCGGCCAAGGCAGCCGGCGCAGACGGCGTGGCGCTAATCAACACGATCAACTCGATCATGGGCATCGACCTCGATACGTACGCGCCGAAGCCCTGTGTCGACGGCCTCGGCTCTCACGGCGGCTATTGCGGCCCGGCTGTGAAACCGATTGCTCTGCACATGGTTTCGCAGATTGCAACCGATCCCGATTGTCCGGACCTGATCAGCGGCATCGGTGGCATCCAGAAGTGGCAGGACGCCGTCGAGCACATGCTGTGCGGGGCCACAACGGTGCAGGTCGCGACAGCGGCGATGCACTACGGTTTCCGGATCGTAGAGCAGTTGGCCAGCGGTATGAAGAACTGGATGCGCGAGAAGGGCTTCGAGACGCCCCACGACTTCATCGGCTTGTCCTCCTCGAAGATTCGCGAGTGGAAGAATCTGAACCTGAATCACAAGGTCGTCGCGGAAATCGATCAGCAGAAGTGCATCAACTGCGGCCTGTGCTACATCGCCTGCGAAGATGGCTGCCACCAGTCCATCAATAAGACTCACAAGCCCGTCTCGGACCTTGCCAGCAACGGCTACAGCGATCGCGTGTACAAGAGCGGCAGCCGCACCGGTATGGCCGGCGCCGGAGCCGACGGCATCGTGAATATGTACCAGATCAACCAGGAAACCTGCGTGGGCTGCAACATGTGCTCGCTGGTGTGTCCGGTTGAAGGCTGCATCACGATGAAGCAAATCGACACGGGCAAGGAGCCGATGAGTTGGGCGCAGTATCAGGAACGCCTGGCCGCAGGCACGATCGAGCCCATCCAGCCGCCGGAGCACGTGTAATGATCGACGCGAAGCAAACGGAAGAACTGATCGCAGCGGCCCGGGACGTACAGTCCCGGGCTTACGCACCCTATTCGAACTTCCCGGTCGGCGCGGCGCTGCTGACTGACAAAGGCCGAATCGTCACGGGCTGCAATGTGGAGAACGCAAGCTACGGCCTGACGATCTGTGCAGAGCGCAATGCCCTGACGCGTTGCGTCGCCGAGGACGCCGGAAAGCCCGTGGCGCTCGTCGTCGTCGGCAACACCGACGATGCACTGACGCCGTGCGGTGCCTGCCGCCAGTTCATCCTCGAATTCAATCCCGACATGGAAGTCATCTGCATCGGCCTCAAGAAGGGCGAGCGGAAGGACTTTACCGCTCTTGGTCTGCTGCCGGGCGCATTCCGCTCATCGGACCTCGACAAAGCGAAGTCGTAGATCCAATTCGGCGAGAAGCAGAGTTAAATGAAAAGGGCCCGGTGCTGCGATACCGGGCCCTTCTCTTATGGGAGGTCGCCACCGCTTGCGCGGTAGTCTTTTGGCTTAGCGGAAATTGAAGTTTATTGGGTTCCAGGTCAGGATCGCCGGCTCGTCCTTCATCAGGGTCATCGCATCCATCAGCGTCTGCACCTGCTCCGGAGGCAGAACGGCCTGCAGCGTCTGAACCATGTCCGGTGTCATGAGGGCATTCGGAACGATTGCGCCGGCCGAGACATCGCCGCCCATCACTTCCTCGAGCAACTCGAAGAACGTCTTCTCGCGGGGGTACTGGACTATGCTGATGTCCGGATTGCCGATCATGTCGCGCGCGATCGCGATCGCTTCTTCGGTTCCGCCGAGTTCATCGATCAGGCCATTGTCCTTTGCGTCGATGCCACTCCAAACGCGGCCCTGGCCAAGTTCCTTCACGCGATCCTGGGTCATGCCGCGACCATCGGCCACCTTGCGTGTGAAAGTGTCGTAGGTCGTGTCGATCATGTGGTTCATAATCTCGCGTTCGTTCTCATCCCACGGTTCAGCTTCGTCCCAGATCGTCGCGTTCTGGCCGACGGAGAGCATTTGCTTGCTGACGCCGATCTTCTCGTACGTTCCGCCAAAGCTGAACTTTCCGCCGACGACGCCGATGCTGCCTGTCAGTGTTGTGGGCTCGGCCACGATCTTGTCCGCGCCCATGGAAATGTAATACCCGCCGGAGGCCGCCACGCTGCCCATGCTGACGACGACGGGCACGCCCTGCGCCTGAATCTGTTCCAGGCGATTCCAGATGCGATCGCTTGCAATCGCGCTGCCGCCCGGGCTGTCGACGCGCAGGACGATCGCCTTCGTGTCGCCCTCATCCATCACGTCGTCGAGCAAATCGAGGAAGTCCTCGCTGGCAATCTGCTCGCCCTGCTGGAAGGGATTTTCGTCTGCGCGACCATCGATGATTGCGCCGAGCGCGTAGACCAGAGCGATGCGCTCTTTGCCGTCGGACTTCTTGTCGGAGTCGGCGTTCATGTTGCTGAAGAGCGTGAACAGGTTGATCGATTCCTTTTCCTTCTTCGGCTTCGCGCGGTATTCGTCATCGTACTCGATGCCATTCTCTTCCGCGTACTGATCCAGAAAATCCTGGTAGTAGGCGATATCCGTGATCAGACCTTTGTCCAGCGCCCATTGGCTCTCGAGCGGGCCGGTCCACAGCACATCGCGAACATCGCCCATATCCATACCGCGACCTTCGGCGACATCCTCGACGATTGCCTCGGCGATATCGTCCAGGATCTCGCCCAACTGGATGCGATTTCCTTCGCTCATCGTGTTGTGCGTGAAGGGCTCCATGGCAGTCTTGAACTTGCCGGAGTTCACCACCTCCGCCTCGGCACCAACCTTCGCCAGCAGGTCCTTGAAGTAGTACATCTGAATCGAGATGCCCGGCGTCATCAGCATGCCGACTTCCGGCATGACAACCTGCGTTCCGGTCGATGCCAGCAGATATCCGCCCGGCGTTGCGGCATCGAACCATGTGATCAGCGGCTTGCCGCTCTCGCGGAACTTCATCAGGTGATCGCGAATCTCGGTCACTTGCGCCAGACCGACGGACGGACGACCGACTTTGAGAATCATGCCGACCACTTCGTCGTCTTCTGCGGCCTTGTCGATGGTCGCAGTGAGGTCTCGCAGGACAGTGCTTTGCTCGCCGAACAGCGCAAGTGGATTGCTGACTTCCGTGATCGGGCCATCCAGGACGATGATCGGCACTTTGCCCGCCGATTCCTCTTCGCTGGCCGATCCTTCTTCCGCCGCGCAGACCGGCACGACGGCCAGAATCAGCAGCCACATCAGAAAGAGTTTCGTTTTCATAGTATCTCCCTTGGCAAACGAATCCGCAGTCGGGATCGCCGGCTGCATGTGCCAATTCTACGGACCAGTCGGCCGTATCTTCATTTGGCGGGGGAGATGTTTTTGGGGAAGCGCTTCTTCCGGACTGACTGATCAGTCCTCGCGCTGCAGGTACTCGCGATAATTCCGGATTTCCTGCTGGGCCTTGATCAGGTCGTTCCTGGCCAGCGAAATCTCTTCGGCCCGCAGCCGTTGCTCGGCCCGGGTGATGAAGAAGATAGCGGACTTGCCATATTCGGGATCATCCGTATGACCGGCGTGAATCAGAACCTTGGGCGAGCGATCGCGGCCGGGATTGGCCTGCGAGTATGCCAGTTCGATCTTGCCGATCGAGGTCGGACGCCACAGGTGGAAGACTTCGCGGCGTGGCAGGCTGTGCCGAATCAGGCGGGGATTGCGGCGCAGACGGTCGAACGTCGCCACTTCGTGCCCCTCCGAGTCGATCACGCGAAGGTAGTGCAGATACGCATCGCCCCGCTGTACCTCAAAAGACAGCGCACTGACCTCCTGCGGGCAGTCGTCCTTATCAAAGGTGAACTCCTCGTTATCGATCAGACCATCCGAGACCTGTCCGCGCGCGATCTGGTTCCACGTGTAGTTCACCAGCGTGGAATGCATCTCATCGCGCATCTTCAGGTAATTTGTGATCGTCCGGAGCAGCCCAAAAACCGCCTCGTCGTTGTAGGCCTTCGGGTCGTCGTCGCTGAGCGGGAGCGCGTTGAGCCCCTGGCCGATCAGCGCCGAGCAGTCGCTGAGGCTGAACGGGGGGAGCACATCGAATGGAGTCGGCGTCGCGACAGGTGTCTGCGTCGGCGAAGGACCGGCCACCGGGCCTGCGTTGGCGGTCGGTGTCGGCGTCGGCGTGGCCGCGGCCCGAATGACCTCTGCCGTCTCGCGCGGAGTGTCCGGGACCTGCGCCAAGGCGAGTCCGCCCGCGACTGCTGCGAGCAGCAGTGCCGCTATGGCTAGCGCAGGATGTATCCTTTTGGCGCCCGGGAAAGGCATGAATCGCTCCACTCGCCAAGGAGTCTGGGGCTGTTTGGAAACGACTGTCACGACAACGGCAAGGAAATTCCCAAGATTTAACTAAATACTCGCCAACTGAGAACTTACTTCCCATCCACTCGCAAATCAAGCCCTTCCAGCCATCGATAAAGCATGTTCAGGGCCTGTGCCTCGGACATCTGGCGAACGCGAGCCCGCCCCCGGGGGAACCAGCGCTTGAACGCCTCTCGACGCCCGTTTCGGTCCGCCAGTCCAAACCAGACTGTGCCAACGGGCTTTTCTTCCGTTCCGCCGGTCGGGCCGGCGATCCCGCTGATCGAAACGGCGACGTCCGCATTGGACTCCTGGAGCGCGCCCGCGGCCATTTCCAGCACGCAGGCCTCGCTGACGGCTCCCTCGGTCTCCAGCGTCTCTGCCTGTACCCCCAGGCGGCGGCGCTTCGAGTCGTTGCTGTAGCAGACGATGCCCTCGACCAGAACGGAGGAGGCATTCGGCACGGCGGTGATGCGCTGGGCGACTCCGCCGCCGGTGCAGGATTCTGCCAGGGCGATCGTCTTGCCGGCCTCGGCGAATCGCTCCACCACGACCTCTTCGATGGTGGTTTCCTCGCCGTCTTGGCTGAAGACGGAACCTTCGGGCAGCAGCGCAACGGCTTCCTTCGCCAGACGATCGACGGTCTGGCGACAGATTGCTTCATCATCACCCGTGGCCAGGATTCGGACGCGAATGTGGCCGGGCCGGGCCAGCAGGGTGAACTCCGCCGTCGGATCGCTGTCGAACAGGGCATGCAGCATATGGTCGACGGTCGATTCCGGGAGCATCCCGACATGCAGCGTGCGCAGCACGGTTATGGAGCGGGATGGGAACGCGGGGAGAATCTTCGTTGGCAGGTAACGATCCATCATGGCGCGCCATTCCGAAGGAACACCCGGAAGCGCGACGATGATCGGGCGATCGGCCTGGCCGGGAAGCATGAACGCCGTCGCCGTTCCCCAGTGGTTCAGAAATGGAACCGCACCTCGGGGAATGTATGTCTGGCGCAGATTGCGCTCCGGCATTTCCACGCCGCGACGTTCGAAGACCTCGCGCAGCATCACTTCCGCTCGATGGATGCGGACGAGCTCTTCGCCCGCCACGCGCGCGAGCACTTCCCGATTCCGATCATCATCAGTCGGACCGATGCCGCCCGTCATCACCAGCAGATCGCAACGCCCGAACGTTGAACGAATCGCCTCCTCGACTGCCGAAGGATCGTCAGGCACTGCCTCGTGCCCAAGAATCCGAAAGCCAAATCCGGACAAGAGCCGGGTCAGGTTCATCGCGTTTGTATCGGCATATAGGCCCTGGGTGATTTCCGTTCCGGTACTGAGAATACGGGCCGTTGGCTGGCGATTCATGGTGGGATCCTTGCGAGAGTCTGACTCACGGAGGTTGCGCTCCACCGCAACCTGGGGCAAGGAGCTTGCCAACATAAAGAACGAGGAACGCAATGCTGACTTACGAGGAAGCGCTCGGCAAAATCCTGGGCATCGATTGGGAAATCGGGACGGAGCGCGTTGCGCTGCTGGAAGCCGGAGGCCGCCACATGGCCGCTTCGGTGCAAGCGCCGTGGCCGCTGCCGCGATACACCAACTCCGCAATGGACGGCTTCACGGTGCGCTGCAGCGACATCGAAGGCGCCACACCCGACACGCCGGTGGACTTGCCGATCGCCGGCGAGAGTGCCGCGGGCCATCCGCTCGATGGACCCATCGAGCCTGGCACCGCCGTCCGCATCAGCACAGGCGCACAAATTCCCGACGGCGCCGACGGCGTTGTGCCGACTGAACTCGTCGATGTGAAAGGCGAGCGCGTCGTCTTTCGCCAGCCCGCGACGCCGGGGCGCTACATCCGGCGCCAGGGCGAAGATGTTGCGGAAGGCGCGAACCTCTTTGGCCGTGGCAAGCGACTCGATCCGGCTACGCTGGCGTTCCTGGCGATGTACAACATCCCGGAAGTCGAAGTCCTCCGCCATCCGCGCGTCGCGATCATGACAAGCGGCGATGAAGTGAAGCACCACGGAGCGGAGCTCGGGGAAACTGACATTGTTGGCGTGAACATCTACTACCTGGAGCAGGAGTTGCGCGCTTTCGGATGCGAACCTCGGATCATCGGAATTGCTCCGGATGAACCTGCGAAGTTCCGCGCCATGTTCGAAGAAGCAGTCGATTGGGGAGATGTGATCGTTTCGACTGCCGGAGTATCCGTCGGCGAGCACGACATCGTGCACGAAGTCCTGCGCGATATGAAAGCCGACATCTTGATGTGGCGATCGGCCGTTCGCCCGGGCAAGCCGCTGCTTGTTGCAACCATCGGGAAAAAACCGTACTTCGGCATGCCTGGCAATCCCGTCTCTGTTTGCGCGAACACGGAGATCTACCTGAAGCCCTTCCTCCGTCAGGCCATGGGGATCGCACCGATTTGCACGCCGCTGGAACGCATGGAACTCTTGGTCGATTGTCCGCGCGATCGCGGGCGGTTGTTCTTTGTCTACGCGCGGGCCGCCGTTGTGAATGGGAACTGGAAAGTCGAGCCGCTCGGGCATCAATCGTCCGGCAATCTCTCCAACGCGGCGCATGGGAATTGCCTGATCGTGTTAGAGCCCGGCGACGAAAAGGTCAGCGCAGGCGAAATGGTCGATGTGATGCGAATCGCAGTTGGGAAGTGAGGCTCAGGTCAGTCCGAAGCCCATGATTGTGATGTCGTCGTTCTGACTGAAGTCGCCGCAGTGCGCCTTGATCGCCTTGTGCAGCATCGGAATGGCATCGGTAATCGGCTGATCGGCGTTCTCACTCAAGGCGTCCAGCACGCGTTCGATTCCGAACTCCTGGCGCAGTTCATTCTGCGCTTCGTTCACTCCGTCGGTGTACAGAAGCACCTTGTCGCCAGACTTCAACTGCAGCGTCTGCTCTTTGTACTCCGCGTCAGACAGAATTCCGATCGCTGGGCCTGTTTCGTCATCGATCGCCTTCGCCACACCGTCAGAAACGACGATGGGGCCGGGATGACCGGCGAGCGCATAACGGAACGTCCGCGTTTCCAGATCGAGAATACCGTAAAGCACCGTGAAGAACTGGCTGATCTTGATCGAGATTGGAAAGCGCTCGTTCAAGTGCCCCAGCACTTCTGCCGGCGACGCGATCACGCGCCCCTCGGGGCCTTCGTGACGAACAATCGAGTCTTCGTCGGTTGCTGCGGACAGCACCTGGCTGAGCGTCATGGACAGCAGCGCCGCCTGCACGCCGTGCCCTGAAACATCGAGGATATACAACCCCAGGTGCCGATCATCCAACGGGATCACGTTGAACATATCGCCAGCGACTTCGTAGCATGAATCGAAGACCCACTTGAACTCGACGCCCTTCGCCTTGGGCGGTTCGCTCGGCAGACGGGATTGCTGCACACGTGCCGCGGCGTCCAAGTCTTCCTTGATGCGGGCGTGGGCGCTGGTGACTTCGCGAAGCTGTTCGGCCAGTTCCACTTCCAAGTCGAACACGCGCGTGCCGACGTTCATCTGGGCAAGCAACTCCGGCGCGTCGAACGGCTTCGTCACGAACGCGTCCGCGCCGGCGCGCATTCCCTCGAGCAAGTCCGTGCGTTCCGCCTTCGCCGTTAACATAATGATGTAAAGGTACGTGGTGCTCTCCAGCTTGCGTGCATGGCGACACAATTCCAAGCCGTCCATCTTCGGCATCATCCAGTCCGTGATCAGGAACGTGATGCCTGTCTCCCGTTGCAGAATCTCCCACGCTTCCTCGCCATCGGAAGCGATCAGAATTCGGAAGCCCCACTTGTCCAGGTACTTCGTCAGAACGCGACGCGAAACCGGATCGTCTTCGGCGACAAGAACCGAGTGTGCTTCCCTCGCCTTCTTCATTGGCGCTTCTTCCGACTCCGTCACTTCATTGGGACGGATTTCCCGCCGGTAGCTGTGGAGGCCGTCCTTAACCGCTTCGAATTCGCGACGCGCGGATTCTTCGCTCTCTGTCGCCTGCTTCCAGCGTCCGTTCGAGACGTTCGTTTCCAGTTGATCCAGCAATCGCGCCAACTCTGCTGCTCCCACGTTGCCCGCGGCGCCACGCAGCGAATGGGCAGCGCGCAGCAGCGTGCTCGCTTTCTCCGTCCGCATCGCGTCGCGGATCTGGTCCACCAGGCGCTGTGCGCTCTCCAGGAACAGATCGATCAACTCGACCTCAAACTCGTGATCGCCATCGGCCGTTGTTTGGATGGCCACCACTTCCCGGCTCGTCTCATGAGCCGGCGGTGCTTCCTCTTTCGCGATCAAGGCCGACTCCTGCTCAGGCAGGTATTTCTCGATCGTGGCAAACAGCGTATCCTGTTGGATGGGTTTGCTCAAGTAATCGTCCATCCCGGCATCGAGGCACCGTTCGCGATCGCCCTTCATTGCCTCGGCGGTCATGGCGATGATCGGCGTGTGCCGCTGGCCCGCTTCGCGCCGACGAATCTCCGCCGTCGCTTCAAAGCCATCCATCTCGGGCATCTGGCTGTCCATCAGGACGATGTGATAGGCAATGTTCTCCAGCGCATCGACGGCTTCGAGTCCGTTCGCGGCAGTATCGCAGCGATAGCCGGCCTTCTCCAGCATTCGTGCAGCCACTTTCTGGTTCACCGGATTGTCGTCGACAAGCAACACGCGGACGTTGTCGCGACGCGGCGGGCGGGAAGTCTTCTCTCGCGGCTGCTCCACTCCGCGATCGGGTCGCCGCATCCCGAGGACCTTCAGAATCGTATCGTACAGGTGCGACTGCTTGATCGGCTTTGTCAGACAAGCATTCACGCCGCGGGCAGCGAGTTCTGCGTCCTTCCACTGGCGCCCGATCGATGTCAGCAGGACGACCCTCAAGTCCTTGATCTGCGGATCGCCAAGAATCTGGCGCGACAGCATGATGCCGTCCATGCCCGGCATCTGGTAGTCCAGGATGGCCAGTCGGAACGGCGTGCCTTTCAAGATTGCGTTGTGAAGTACTTCGATGGCCGCCGGGCCATTGCTGACTTCCTCGCAATGACATCCCCACGCCGTCAGTTGCTCGTTCAGAATGCGGCGATTGGTGGCGTGATCGTCGACGATCAGCACAGGCATATCGTGGAGTTCCGCGGGGCGTTGTTCTTCCGTCGATTCGGCCGGCTTGTCGAACACGATGTTGAAGAAGAACTTCGAACCCTTCCTCGGAACGCTCGATACGTTCACATCACCGCCCATCGCCTCGATCAGTTGCTTCGAGATCGCCAGTCCAAGACCGGTGCCGCCAAACTGGCGCGTCGTCGAGCTATCGACCTGTGAGAAGGACTGGAACAGGCGATCCATCCGGTCTTCGGGAATTCCGATGCCTGTATCGCGCACCTCGAAGTGCAGCTTCACATCCTGCTCGCCCTCGTTCTCCAGCGTCACTGCGATCGTGACTTCGCCCTCGCGGGTGAACTTCACGCCATTGTTGGCGAGGTTGAGAAGAATCTGGCGCAGACGTCCCGGGTCTCCCATTAAGCGCCGCGGTACGTCTGGATGAATGCGGACGTGGAATTCGATGCCCTTCTCCGAGGCGCGCTGGGCCAGCAGATCGCCGACCTCTTCGACGCACTGGCGCAGATCGAACTCGATGATCTCAAGCTCCAGCTTGCCTGCTTCGATCTTCGAGAAGTCGAGGATATCGTTGATGATTGTCAGCAGCGACTCACCGCAGTTCCGCACGATGCGGGCGTATTCGCGCTGATCCGACGTCATGTTCGTTTCAAGTAGCAGACCCGTCATGCCAAGGATGCCGTTCATGGGCGTGCGAATCTCGTGGCTCATGTTCGCCAGGAACTCGCCCTTTGCACGCGAGGCATCCTGAGCGGCATCGCGCGCATCGGCCAGTTCTTCCGCCTGGCGCTCGAGTGACTTCGCCTGCTCCTGAATGCGATCGCGCGCTTCCTCGACCTGCTGCAGATAGATGCGCACGCCCTCTTCGGCGCGTTTGCGTTCGATGGCGTTCGCGATCTGCGTCGAAACGAAGCTGACAACGGCGAGGTCGTGTTCCGTGTAGTGGGCCTTATCCGTGTAGCTCTGCACGGAGATCATGCCGATCACTTTGCCCTTCGAAATCAACGGCACGCCCAGCCACGTCTTGGACATGCGGCCGACGAGATCCACTTCGCCCTGATCGATGAGCTCGCGAATTCCTTCTTCATCCACCAGCAGCGGCTCGCCCGTTCGGAGCACGCGCGCCGTCATTGTCTTCGCAAGCTCTTCCTGCGAGTACATCTCCTGCACTTCCGGCTGATCGCGGTCGTAGGGGAAGCTGATCGTTCCTTCTTCAGGATTCCAAAGCGCCACGAAGAAGTTCGACGTGTCGACGATCTTGCTGAGCGATTGGTCGAGCGAACGGAAGAACTCCGCCAAGTCCGTTGCGCTGCTGCCAGCCTCCGCGATTTCATAGAGGACAGCGCGCAACTGCTCCTGGTGCTTGCGCTCGCTGATGTCCTCGACGGTTCCGACAAAACCAAGCCGCTCGCGATCCTCGGCCACCATCGGTGTCGCGCGCAGCATCACCCAGCGCGTCTCTGAACCACCGCCGGTTACGAAGCGGCACTCTTCCGTCAAGCGTCCGACGCCGCCGTCGACAAATTCCTTCCAAGACCACAGGATTCGGTCGCGGTCTTCCGGATGGATCGTCTGCGTCCAACCCTCGCCCAGGCACTGCTCGAGTGTCAGGCCACTGATTGCCTGGAAACGCGCGTTCGTGTAGGTGCATTGGCCTTCGGCGCTGATCTGGATTACACCGATGGGGGAGGAAGCGCTGAGGGAGCGGAACGTCTCCTCACTCTGCTGCAGCGCCATCTCGCGCTCGATATCGGCCGTAATGTCGCGTTGAATTCCCACAAAGCCCACGACTTCGCCGCTCTCTTCCGTGATGGGCGAAATCGTCAATGCCGCGTGATACAGCGACCCGTCCTTGCGCCGATTGATCACGCGATTGCACCAGATTTCGCCCCGCGTGATCGTTCCCCACATCTGGCGATAGAGCTGCTGCGGCGTGCGATCGCTCTTCAGGATGCGTGGATTCTGGCCGATCGCTTCTTCCGCTTCGTAGCCCGTGATCGCTGTGAAGGCCGGATTCACCTGGTGGATCGCACCGTCCAGTCCCGTGATCACAACGGCATCGGCGGCGGCCTGCAACGCGTGAGCAAGCTCGCGATTCGCGTTCTCAGCCTCCTTGCGCTCTGTGATATCGCGGAGGATGCACTGGAACCCGGTTGCCTTGTCGCCATCCATCATCAGCGTGGCGCGCTGCTCGATCCACTTTCGAATCCCGGAGCGCGTCTGGATCGGGAACTCCATTGTCGTTTCGCGCATGCAGTCGAGAATCTGCCGCCGATAGGCTTCCCGGACGCGCGCTTTCCATTCGATTGGCAGCAATGTACTGAACGGCCGGCCGGTCAGGTCTTCCTCTTCGTAACCAGTCAGCTTCTGGGTGGCAGGATTCGCGTAGGTGAAGTTCCCATCCAGATCCGTCGTGTAGACAATGTCGCCCGCTTCTTCGATCATCTGGCGATAGCGGCGTTCATTATCGCGCAACGCATCTTCGTACTGCTTGTGCTCGATGGCGCGCCCGATCTCGCCGGAGACGAACGACATGATCTCCACATCGTGATTCGTGTAGTGAATGCTCTCGGAGTAGCTCTGAACGACCATGACGCCCAGGACGCGCCCCTTCACGATCAGCGGCACGCCCAGCCAGCTTTCCGGGGCCGTTCCAACCTGGCGGACCTTCTCGGCCTTCACCAGCGCCAGGTACTCGCCCTTCGTCAGCAGCCAGGCCTGGCCGCTTGATGCCACCAGCGACGTCAGGCTGCCTTCCATGTCGCGCGGTTCCGGATTATAGACCTCCGGATCGTTTTCATCCACACCATATGGGAACCGGAACGTGTTCTCGTCATCGGTCGAAAGGGCGAGGTAGAAATTCGTGACGTCGATGATGGTGCCGAGCGACTCGCGGATCGACTGGTACAGTGCCCGCATGTCCTCCGTCTGGTTGACGGCTTCCGAAATGGAGAGAAGCGCCTTCTCGATCGCTTCCGCGCGCTTGCGGTCGGAGATGTCGCGGAAAATGCCGGTGTAGGTCACCTGGTCTCCGACGCGCAGTTCGCTGACGTCGAGTTCGATCGGGAAGTTCGTTCCATCCGCACGAACGGCTTCCACCTGGCGGCTCACGCCGACCGATGCAAACTCACGCGTGCGAATCTCGCCACTGATGCGGCTTTCGCCGGAATCGTTGTCCTTCTCCAGAATCCCCGGAATCAGATCGCGCACGCAACGGCCGGCGGCTTCCTGTCCCGAGTACCCGAAAATCCGCTGCGCTGCGTTGTTGAAAAATTCAATTTGCCCGCTCTCGTCGAACGTAATGATGCCGTCCGCGGCCGTGTCCACGATCGCGCGAGTACGCGCCTCGTTGATGGCGATCTCCGCCGTTCGCGCCTGCACGCGCTCCTCGAGTTGAACGGTGTGGGCCTGAATGCGCGAATGACTGCGGCCGAGTTCCCCGAAGACCAACCCCAGAACGATCGGCAACGAATCGATCAGCCACAGTAGCGGCGTGCGCGCCTGGACCTGCAGGAAACTCCCGAGCGAGTACGACGCATTGTTCAAATGCGTCGCCAGCAACGTCGCCCCGACCGGAAAGCACAGCCCGAACCCCACGCCCAGCAGCGTGTAAGTCAGGATCGTCTTTCGGGGGCGAACCCTTTCGGGAAGATTCCCGTTCAACGTCATCGTTTCTCCCAAGACCGCCCGTCAGCGGGCGTCCAAACGCTCTTTCACGCGCAACCATGCGCTGGTATCCAAGCCCCACTGCCCCAGGATTTCTTTCCGATCGCCCAGTGCACCGTGGCAATCGGAGCCGCCCGTCTTCATCAGGCCGTACCGGTCGGCGATGTCCAGCAGCCGCAGACTGTCCGCCTGGCTGTGGCAACTGTGCCAGACCTCGACGCCGTCCATGCCCATCTTCTTCAGGTCCGGGAGCATGTCAAACTGATCCCAAAGGCCCGGATGCGCCAGCACCGCCAGGCCATTCGCCTCATGGATCACATCGATAATGAACTGCGGGTCCACCATCATTTTGGGGACATCGCCCGGCTTGCCATTTGCCAGGTACAGGTCAAACGCCTGCTGGTAGCTCTCGACATGCCCGGCTGCCACCAGGGCCTTGGCGATATGCGGGCGACCAACGACCCCGCCATCGCAGGATGCCACGACCGCGTCCATATCCAGAGGGGCGCCGCACTCCGCGAGACGCTCGCCGATCTTGCGCGCCCGGTCGGTCCGGGCCTGCACGAACTTGGTGCAGTGATCGACCAGCGCGGGCGAATTCTCGTCGATTCCATAGGCGAGGACGTTCAGCTCCTGCTTCCCAATGTAGCAGGTTAACTCCGCTCCGGTCAGTACTTCAACGCCCAGTTCGTTGCCCTTTGCACGGGCCTCCGGAACGCCATCGACGCTATCATGATCGGTCAGCGCCAATACCTTCAATCCCGCGGCCTTGGCGCGCTCCACAACCCGTGCCGGGCGGTCCACTCCATCGCTGGCGGTCGAGTGACAATGCAAGTCGGCAATAATTCCCACAGTAAGCAACTCCTCAAGATGATCGGCAAAACCCGAAGTTACCCACTCGGCCAGCCAGATGCCAAGCCTGACTTTCCCGGCCCCGGTGACTTAGCAGGGGCTACACTTCCGGACCTCACAGAGCCACCAGCCCTGGCGGCACGTCCCATTGACAGAACTGATGGTCTGCCGTTCTGTGAAACGTGAGATAACTGAATGCCAAGGCCAGAGGGCGAACTGAAGATCTTCGATAAATGTCAGGATACCCTCTGATAATTGGCTCCACCGGATCTTGTGAATCCTGTAATCCTGTCCATTCTCCCCTTGGTCCCTTGCCGCCCGTTGTGCTTTCCTCAAAACCCCGTCTGGGGAAGGAGTTTGAGTACGCCCATGAACCAACGTTTCTATGAGAAAATCGTCGAATGGACCCGCCAGGGGAAGCGCATCGCGGTCATCTCCGTGATCGAGACCAAGGGGTCCACACCGCGCAAGCCGGGCACGAAGATGCTCGTGACCTCCGATATGGAGATATTCGGAACCATCGGCGGCGGATGCGTGGAGGCGGACGTCATTTTCGCAGCTCGCGATGTGTTGAAGACCCTCGTTCCGCGGGTTGTCCGCGTCGACATCAAGGCCAAGTCCGCCGAAGAGATGGACATGCTGTGCGGCGGCGAAATCTCACTCTACGTGGAGCCCGTTATGCCCGATTTCCGACTCGTCATCTGCGGCGGAGGTCACATCTCGAAGGCCCTCGCGCACGTCGCCACGGGGCTCGACTTCCACATCTCGGTGATCGACGACCGACCGCAGTTTGCGAACACCGATCGCTTCCCCAGCGCGGATGAAACGCTTGCCGCGCCCTACGAGAAGCTGGCCGAGAAGATCGAACTGACACCCCAGACGTTTGTCGTGATCGTGACTCGCGGGCACCTGGGCGACGAGGCTTGTCTGCGGCAGGTTCTCAAGACGCCAGCGTGTTTCATCGCAATGATCGGCAGTCGCTCGAAGTGGGCGAACATCAAGAAGAACCTGGCCGCCGATGGCTTCAAGAAGAAGGACCTCGATCGCGTACACAGCCCGGCCGGTTTGGATATCGGATCGATCACGCCGGAGGAAATCGCCGTCTCCGTGATTGCTCAGGTCATCCAGGAACGGGCACGCATGATGCGCGAAGGATTCCCCGTGACGGCGAAGCCGCCGAAGCGGCTGCCGACCTCGAAGAAGGCTGCAAAGAAGACAGCGAAAGCGAAGAAATGACCGGTGAACCCCAACATGAGCCCTCGAAGCTGGCGTCCGATCTGCGTCTGATCGCCGTCTTCCTGATGGGTTTGTCCATGGGGATTTGCCTGATGCTGATCTACACAACGTGGCGAGAGCGCAACTCGCCTCATCCCGCCAGCCCACCGCCCGCGGCGGAACTGGAGCACACCAAGTGACTCGCCAGAAGCTCTCCGTCCTGATCCCTGCCGGAAACGAAGAACGCCACATCGCCGACTGCATTGCGTCATCGCGTTTTGCCGACGAAGTCGTCGTGGTCCTCGATGCCGCCAGCAGTGACCGCACGCGCGAAATCGCCGAGGAGAAAGCCGATCGCGTCCTCGTGCATGAGTACGTCAACTCGGCCGCGCAGAAGAACTGGGCGATCCCGCAGATGAGTCACCCGTGGATACTGGTTGTGGACAGCGACGAACGCGTCACGCCCGAGCTGCGCCGCGACATTGAACGCGTTCTCGAAGCCGACGGCCCGCACGATGGATATCGCATTCATCGGCTGAACCATTTCATGGGCAAGGAAATCCACGGTTGCGGCTGGCAACGTGACGATGTGTTGCGCCTCTTCCGTCGCGACCGCGGCCAGTACGAAGAAAAGCACGTACACGCCGACATCATTTTCCCAGATGGCAAGCCATCGAGCGTCGGGAATCTTGAGGGCCAGTTCCTCCACTTCACGTACGAAGATTTCGACAAATACCTGAAGAAGTTCGTGCGCTATACGGAATGGGCAGGCGAGGATCGCGCGCGGAAGACTCCAAAGGTCGGTTGGCGCCACCTGGCGCTCCGTCCCGTGTGGCGCTTCTTTCGCCAGTTCGTTCTGTTCAAGGGCTATCGCGATGGCAAGACCGGCTTTGTGATCTGCATGATGGCAGCCTTCTCTGTCTTTCTGAAGTACGCCCGCGTTCTCGAAAAACGCCAGATGGAGGAACGAGAGAAATGACGGATCATCTGACGCTGTTTGCGCCCGCGAAGATCAACCTGCACCTGGATATTCTGAAGCGCCGTGCCGATGGGTTCCACGATCTTGCCACGGTGTTTCAGGCGCTCAGATGGGGCGATGAACTCAAGATCCGAACAATCGATGGCGAGCGCGACGAGTTGAAAGTCACCGGTCCTTTTGCCGGAGACGTGCCGCACGACGAAAGCAACCTTGTCCTGCGAATCGTGGATCGAGCGCGAGTCGAACTGAACATCGACCAGCGCGTCAGCATCGATCTGCGCAAGAAGGTTCCCGTGCAGGCCGGCCTGGGCGGCGGCAGCAGCGATGCCGCAGCGGCATTGATCGGATTCGCCGAGCTGTCCGGCATCAGCGCCGAGGATCATAGACTTGTCGATATCGCGGCCGAAGTCGGCAGTGACTGTGCGTTCTTCATCCGCGGAGGGACGCAGGAGGGCTGGAGCCGCGGCGAGGAACTCGCCGAGTTGCCACTCCGTCACGAGTTCGGCATTGTCGTTGTCGTCCCCAAGGTCAAGATCTCGACGCGCGAGGCATTCGAGTCACTCACTCCGGGCGACCTTGGTTTGCAGAGCGACGTCGACGGGTTGAAGAACTGGCTTGCCGCACCGGAAACGCGGTTTCTGCCAGATGTACACAACACGTTCCTCGCACCGCTTTGCAAACGGCATCCTGAGATCGCCAATGCGCTGGACGAACTGAAGGAACTCGGGGCACAATGGTCGCAACTCAGTGGAACCGGTTCCGCGTGCTTCGGGATTTTCCCCGATTTGAAGACGGCCGAGAAGGCAGCGTCGGAGTACTCTCTGCCTGCGCAGATTTTGCAGGCCTGCGAGCCTTGGCTGGCGGGCGTCACGTTCCACGCGTGAAGGCCAATGCCGTCTCGCGCGAACAATCTTCGGGAACTGGGGACGAGTCTGGTTTGTCGGACTACTTGGGAGCACTGCGTTAGGTGATTGGCTGATTCAGCCCACCAAATTCCTCGGGCGAGGTTTTGTCATGGCAAAGAACACTGTGAAATATGCGCTTAGCAGCTTATTGTTAATCCCTCTGCTTCTGGCTGGATGCGCGAAAGAATCTTTTGAAATCCGCGATGTGGACCCCGGGAAAGCTGGCGAAGTGCGGTCCCTCGGGCCGGAGAGCCAGGACGTCAAGCGCGTGGCCGATCTGATGATGCGATCGCTGCTTCAGTCGTCGGCGATCCAGAATTCTCCGAATGCACCAACGATCGCGATGTTGCCGATGGTCAACAATACCCGTTACGCGTTCAACAAGGAGGTCTTTACGACGCTGCTGAAGGCTCAGTTGAACCGCGACTCGGATGGAGCAATGTACTTCATCGGGCGCGACGCGATGGAAGACATCGAAGCCGAACGCGACGCCAAGCGCGCTGGCGAAGTCGACTTTGATCCGGATCGCGAAACACGTACTGTTGCCGGCGCCGACTTCTTCCTGAAAGGCCGCGTCGACGGCCTCTCGACCGCCAGCCGCGAGGGCCAGTCGGACTACATGGTCTACGCCTTCAAGCTGATCGACGCCGAGTCCGGCATCGAAGTGTGGGAAGACCTGTTCGAGGTGAAGAAGGAAGGCCGCGACGACGTGATCTATCGCTAACCCTGGGAGCGCCGGCGCCTTGCCGGCAAGTCGTGCCTGAACGACGATTCCCAAGGAAAACGCCTCATGCTTCAGCCCCGCACACATCTTGCCGGCTTCCTCGCCTGCTGCGCCTTGGCCTTGGTGCTCCTCTCTGGCTGTGCCGTGCGTTATCAGCAGGGCCTTCCCCCCGGAATGCAGGGCGTCTTTGTGCCGGACACGTATCAGGGTCGATTCATTGAGCTCGAAACGGAGGGCGAACGGAACTGGGTTCTGAATCTTGATGAACTCGCTCTTCAGGCGTTGAAGAATGGGGATCACGACCTGGCCAAACGCGCACTCGACGAAGCGATACTCCTGATCGAGATCATCTACGGCGACAGCGATCAGGCTCAACGCGCACGGACGCTCTTCTTCGAGGAAGATTCGAAAATCTTCAAGGGCGACCCTTACGAACGCTCGATGACGTATTTCTATCGCGGCGTCCTCTACATGAACGACGCCGATTGGGATAACGCGCGCGCCTGTTTCCGCAGCGCCATCCTGCAGGACGCCTTCACCGAGGAATCACAGAACGCCGGCGACTGGGCGATCTTCGACTACCTGATCGGTGTCTGCGAAGTTCGACTCGGCCGTCCCGACTACGCACAGGAAGCCTTTGCCCGCGCGCAGAAAACGTACGCGGGATTCCGCGATCGGTATTACGATTTATCAGGCGATTCCATGTCCCGGCTGCAGGTCGGGGAGTTCCTTCCGCCCTTCACGCCTCTGGACAATCTGCTAGTTCTCGTTCAGACCGGAACCGCGCCGAAGAAAGTGGCCGAGGGCAACTACGGCGAGTTCCTGGCCTTCCTGCCCGGTCGGGGAACAGGCGGGCGTCCCGACATCTCCGTCGATGGCCGCCCTGCCGGCGCGCCGGTTGTTGCGGATTCGCTGTTCTATCAGGCCGCGACCCGTGGCGGGCGTGAACTCGATGCAATTCTCGGACGCCAGGCGCAATTCAAAGAAGGAACGGAAGCTGTCGCGACGACGAGCGCCTACGCCGGCGCCGTCGTTCTCAACGAAGGACTCCGCCACCGAGACGACGACACCGCGGTGGCCGGCGCGATTCTGCTCGCCGCGGGAATCATCGTCCAGGGACTGTCCGACCTGATGAAACCAAACGCCGACGTGCGTGCCTGGACGACGCTCCCCGATGCGATCGGTGCCTGGCCCGCCATGTTGCCGGCGGGGGAGCACAAAGTTTCCGTCGGATACGGCAGCGGCCCCGCGTCGGCCATCGTCGATCTCTCGAATCCCGGAACAGGATTGACCGTATTGCTCGCTTTCCCGGCGCCCAATCAGACGCTTGTCGCGCCTCAGAAGAAACAAGAATGGATACTCGCTCCAGAAAGGACCGAACCATGAATTCGATGACTGCAAAAAAGTGGGGACGGAGTTTCGCCATCGCATCGCTGCTGCTCATTGCGGTGCTTGCCATCGCCTGTGGGCGCTCGAAGGCTCCCGATATGGCGCGTTGGGATGAAGAAGCCATCTACGCCGCCAAGTTCCCCGTCAACATTCTCGACCCCGACCTGCGCAACAAGGTCGCCGCCGACATGTACGACGCGGAGCGGCTCGACGACGGGCGGATCCTCGTGCGTGCAAATCTGCGCAATTCCACAAAGGAACCGCTTCACGTCGAAGCCCGCGCCGTCTTCAAAGACAAGACCGGTATGTCCACCGGCGACGAAACGGAATGGAAGCCGCTCTTCTTCGCGCCCCAGCAGATTCAGACCTACATCGCCGAATCGCAGAGCACCGAAGCGACCCGCTACACCATCGAGGTCCGGCGGCCGTGAGGCTGAAGCGCATTCAGTTCTGGGGACGGGATGAATACGACGATCACCTTCTTCAGGAAATCCTGGATGGACTGAAGACGGCGACCGTGTGTCCCGCGCGAGAATTCGACGTACCCGCCGGCGAATACGACGACGGCGGGTACGCGGTTGGGGATATTGTGGAGGTCTACGATAACCGGCCCGAGCCGCAGTTGCGCTGCCGAATCGAGATCACAGAAGTCTACAACGTGCCGTTCGGCGACATTCCGGAGAAACTCTGGCGTGGCGAGGCGACATCCAGCGCCGAAGATTTCCGCGATGCCCACCGCCGCTGTTGGCCGGACCTTGACCTGACCGACGACTTCCCGCTGACCGCAACGCACTTCCGCCTTGTGGAAGTCGTGCAGGCCTAAGGCCTACGCCTCGATCCGATCCTTGGCGACTTCGAGCACTTCGAGTGCGGATTCGACGCGGTTGAACGGCGGCATGATGTACGTGCCCTGCACATGCGGCAGAGCTGTCGCGAGTGCTTCGCGTGCGATCTCGATGCCGGTGTCGCGTGCCGTGTCTTTGTCCGGGCAAGCCTTCATACGCTCGCGAATCGCCTCGGGCACCTGCATGCCGGGAACTTCCTTGTGCAGGAACTCCGCGTTGCGATAGCTGGCCAGCGGCAAAATGCCGATCAGGATCGGAACGCCGAAGTCCGCAACGCGTTCGTAGAAGCGCTCGAACAGCGACTGCTCGTACACCGGTTGCGTCAGGATGTACTCGGCGCCGGCATTGATCTTCTGCTTCAGTCGATCGATTTCCAGATCCAGGTCGATCGCGCCAGGATTGGCGCCGCAACCGAGGAAGAGCTTTGTCGGATCGCCCTTCAGCGGATTGCCCGCCAAGTCCATCCCGTTGTTCAGGCGATCGCCGATCTTCAGCGCACCGATCGCGTCCACATCGTACACGGCCGTCGCGAACGGGTAATCGCCGAGCTTCGGCGGGTCGCCGGTGATCATCAGGATGTTGTGAATCCCCAGCGCGTTGGCGCCGATCAAGTCGCCCTGCATTCCAAGCAGATTCCGATCGCGGCAGCAGAAGTGCGCGATGGGCTCGATCCCGCCGACCTGTCGATCAAGCAGCACGGCCATATCCACCGGGCCCATGCGAGCAGTCGCCCGCGGACCGTCTGCGATGTTGATGCAATCCACGCCCGCATCGCGGCACTGAGCCGCGCGTTCCAAAGACCTCGTCGCGTCGGTTCCCACCGGCGGGTCGATTTCGATCGAGACGACAAACTTGCCGGCGCGCAATCTCTCCGCCATGCGAGAGGGAGTTTCGGCGCATTTCTTCGCGACCTTCGTCGAGGCTGTACCGACTTCGATGTGAGGTGTCTTCTCCGCCTCGCCCGGTTGCAGCATCTTGATGGAAGACTTGATCGCCTTAATGTGGCTCGGGTGCGCTCCGCAGGAACCGCCGATCAGAACGGCGCCGTGCTGGATGCCGCGCCGCAGAATCTCCATGAAGTACTCCGGCGTCGACAGGTGCAGCGTCTGATCGTCGTGTCGCACCGGCATGCCTGTTCCGGGCAGCAGCGCCAGCGGCTTCTTCGTGTACGGGCGGACTGCTTCCAACGTTTGCACCAGCGCATTCGCTCCGGGCCCGTCGTTGAAGCCGACAACATCCGCCGGCATCGAATTCAGCGCGCGGCCGATCGCTTCCGGTCCATCGCCGAAGCGTGTTGCGTGCTGCTCATTGATCAACACCAGCGCGACGACCGGAATCTCGGGAGCCAGTTCTTTTGCTTCCGTCACCACCAGCTCAAGCGTCGGCAGGTGGGAGAAGCTCTCGATGAAGAACGCGTCGACGCCGCCTTCGAGCAAGTACTCGAGCTGCTCGCGATAGACGCTGCGCAAGGTCTCCTCGCTCGCGGCGTCGGCGTTGCCTTCGAACTCCGCACCTGGCGGACCGACTGTGCCCGCCACCCAGCAAGCGCCCAGTGCCGCCTGCTGCGCGAGCTGCACCCCGGCGAGGTTGATCTCCCGCACCTTGTCCGCCATGCCGTACTTGGCCAGCTTCAGTCGATGGGCGCTGAACGTGTTGGTTTCAAGCAACTCGGCGCCGGCCTGGATGAACTCCAGGTGGATGCTCTTGACCAAATGCCCTCGGCTGAGATTCAGGCTCTCGAACGAGGTGTTGATGTAGACGCCGCGATCGTAGATCATCGTGCCCATCGGCCCATCGGCCAGCACGACGCGCTTAGCCAAAGCCTCGAGCAGGCTTGGACGTTTCTCGATCGGAGACGGGGAATCGGTCATGGCTGTCAGCCCTTCCGTTGGAATCGAATCCACGTATCATGATATGATGATGTGTTGTCAACGCCAAAATCTGTCATTCAGCTCTTCTTCGCCCGTCTCTTCTTCGCAAGGTCCTCGATTTTGGCGCGAACCCGCCGGAGCAGACGGCGCGCCCAGGCGAACTCGATTCCCAGGATCGCAATGCCGGCCGGGATCACGATGATCGCCGGGCCAGGCGTGAAGATCATCACAAGTCCAGCCAGCACAACGACCGACCCGACGATCAAGACGATCAGTTTACGGACTTGCCGGAAACCGCCCACCGCCAGTCGAGCCGTAGGAGATTCTTCCCAGCCGCCGTTTGCGATCTCTCGGCGGAGGCGCTCGCGACGGCGAGCCTCGCGATCCGCGCTGCTGCCCTTCGCCTGTCGGCCCCATGTCCGAACCCACGCCCAGCTCGCGCTCAGCAGTCCTCTCGATTCTGTATGGGTCGCGTTCATGCTGACTCCGGGGTGTTTCCTGGGACGAATCGACGCGGAAGGAACGCGATTCGCCTCCCGCTTGTCCAATGGAGCGACGATCGTGCCGCGGCCGTGGAATGGCCGTTGCCAAGCTCGCTGCCACGGAACAGGATTCCACCATGCGCCGTCTTCGCCAGACCATCCTGCTTTCCGTCGTTTTGCTGCTTCTCGCGACATCGGCAGTCGCGCAACACGCAATTCGGCACGTTGAAGTCCTTGCCTCGCCCGAATTCGGAGGCCGCCAGACCGAGACGGAAGGCGAAGCGCTGGCCGCCGACTACATTGCCTCGCAACTTCGCCGGATCGGAGCGCAACCGCTGCCCGGCAGCGAAGGCTTCTTTCATTTCTTTCAGCGCCGCGACGTCATCGACGACGAAGGAACGCGACTGCGAGTCTATCGCGGCGATCCGGTTGGTGTTCCGAACTACGACTGGGAGGGCGGGCAGGCTCTTCGCGCGGTTTCTTTCACCAGCGAAGCCGAAGTCTCTGGTCCGATCGTCTTCGAGGACGAGGCCGCGCCCGATCAGATTGCCGGAGCAATTGTCGTCGTCTTCGATCCGCGGCCAGAGGAAGTCCGCTTCACGAGCACTCTGACAGAAATCCCGGATGATACGCTTCGTGAGTTTGCCCAACCGCTCGTAGAAGCCGGTGCGGTGGGGATCCTGTTTGTTTCAGACACGTGGGCAATTGCGCCAAAGCGAATCTGGGAAGACGGCCGACTTGGGATTCCGATCGCCTCGCTTAGTCAGAAGGCCGGTGGCGAGTTGACCTTCCTGTCGCAGATGGGTGCACTGCAGGGAAGCTTCTCCACGGCCATTCGCGAATACGAAGTCTCTGCACGCAATGTGGTCGGCATGTTGCCGCCAAACGTCTCGCCGGCCGATGGCGCGTCATCGATGGTACTGATCATGGGTGCCCACTACGATCATATTGGATCGGGCCTGCCGAATCTCTCTCTGGCCAAAGCCGCACCTCGTCGATCGTTGCCGCACCTGGGTGCCGACGACAACGCATCGGGCTGTGCGGCGATCCTGGCGGCGGGGGAGTATCTCTCACATCGAACGCGACGCAGCGGCGTGGTTTTGGCCTTCTGGTCAGGCGAGGAACTGGGGCTCCTGGGATCGAAGCAATTCACCGAGGAAATGCCCATCCCGCGTACAGACATCATGGCCTACATGAACTTCGACATGGTCGGGCGCCTGCGAAACGATCGCCTTTTCCTGAATATCACGCAGGACGAAAGCACATGGCGCCGCTTTGTGACCACCGCGAACAAAGATCTTCGGCTCGACGTTCGGAAATGGAACAGCAATCCCTGGCGGTCCGACGGCGATTCATTCCGCGACATCGGCATTCCCGTGCTGGACTTCTTCACAGGCTTCCACCCCGAGTACCACACGCCCGAAGACCGTGTTGATACCATCAATGCCGAGGGCCTCGACAAGGTCGCCCTCCTCGGTGCCCGCATCGCGTCACAAATTGTGAACTACAGGATGTAAGAATCGGTACGATCTACCGCTCGTGCGGCAGGCGTTTCTTTATCCGGCGCTTCTTTTTCTTCTTCCGGCGATCCTTCTCGGGATCGGGCACTTCGAAGCCGCGGCGGACTTTGCCGCTCTTGGTGAACGGCGATTCCTTCGGGCCCTTTCCCGGTTCGCGTGTGGAGAAATCGCCGGCCTGGCGCGAGCGCGATTTCTTGCGAGGCGCCTGTTGCGGGATTTCCTCTTCGTAATCGAATCCATCCAGACGATGCTCGGGCAGCGACTTGCGCGTCATGTGCTCGATCTTTACCAGATCGGTCAATTCCGATGGCGAGCAGAACGTCAGCGCATCGCCTTGGGCGTCCGCGCGCCCCGTGCGCCCGACGCGATGAATGTAGTCTTCCGGCGCTTCCGGCACATCGAAATTCACGACGTGCGAGATGCCGTCGATGTCCAGACCGCGCGCGGCCAGATCGGTTGCAACCAGTACGCGAACGTTCCCTGCACGGAATTCGTTCAGGGCACGCCGGCGTTCTTCCATCGGGCGATCGCCGTGCATCATGGCAGTCGCGAAGTCCGCACGCCGCAATCGATCGGCCACCTTCTCCGCGCGAGCTTTCGTTCGTGTGAAGAGAAGAACGCATTCCATCTCGCGTCGCTTCATCAACTCCACCAGTAGGTCGAACTTCTGGTGATGTGCAACGGGCCAGACTTCCTCGCGCACCTTGTCGGCCGAGGTCGTCTCTCCAATATCGATGCGCACGGGGTTGTTCAAAACCTTGCGCGCAAGTTCCTGCATTTCCGGCGGTAGAGTTGCGGAGAACATCAACGTCTGGCGGCGTTCCGGGAGGTAACTGACGATGCGGCGCACATCCGGAAGGAAGCCCATCTCGAACAGCCGATCCGCCTCGTCCAGCACGAGCACTTCCAGCGCCTGGAAGTCCACGTAATCCTTTCCCAGATGATCAAGCAGTCGTCCCGGCGTCGCGCAGATCCAGTCGGCACCGGTGCGAAAGCGATGCTCCTCTTCGTTCGAGCGAGCGCCGCCCGTGACCGTAAAGCCGGACAGGTTCGTGTGAGCCGCGAGCGCTGTCAGATGCTCGTGAACCTGGATCGCCAGTTCGCGTGTCGGAGCGACTACCAGCAGACGAATGCGCTGGGACGGCGTTGCCAGAAACCGATGCAGGATCGGCAAGCCAAAGGCCGCTGTCTTGCCCGTTCCTGTCTGCGACTTGCCGAGCACATCGCGACCGGCCATGATTTCCGGAATCGCACGCTTCTGGATCGGCATCGGCGTCTCGAATCCAAGATCCGCCACCGCCCGCGCCAGTTCTGCGCTCAAACCGAATTCTGCAAAACTCATCGAATCATCCTAGTCCAGGAGGGATTGCCGCTGTGCCGGCCTGTACACGACCGCCTTGATATCGCCGACATCCGACCACTTATCCCGCCAGTATTGAGCCTGACGCACGTCTACCAGTTGCCACTGATTCTTCTCTTTGCTCCACGCGAATGCGACGGTCCATTGCGTCGGGTTTTCGATGACTGCCTCGCGAATAATCGGCTGGCTCTTGAAGACGGCCAGATCGCCCTCATTCGGGTGGCGAGGAGCGCGCACGATTTCCGGATCATCGAACTGCAGGGCAACGCTCAAGTCCGCGGACAGCCGGCCCTCATCCATCTTCTGCTGCTCTTCCTCCATGTACGTCGCTTCATCGCGACGCGTGCCCCGCACGGAGTTCTGGCGTCCAATGGACGACATCATGTACAGATCGCGGATATTGCGACGATACCACGCGTTCCGCCAACTGCCCCACGCACCGATGGGATCCGAGAGATCGAAGTATCGCCCTGGCGATTCGACCTCCGCCGCAACGGAGCGGAAGCGCGCTGCCGTGTGCGCCTTTCTGATCGTGGCTGTCGTGACCTTGAAACCCACGTACACGACGACGACGGCTGCGAAGATCAAACCGTAGATTTTCAGCTCGCGCTTCGTTTGCTCCCAGGTCTTCAGCTCAAGTTCGTTCTTCTCTTTGCGCTCGCGTTCTTTGCGGCGCAGGAGTGATTCACGCCTCTTGCGTTCCTCTTCCTTGGCGTCGCGCTCGCGCTGTTTCACCACCTCGGGATCCTGCAGCTTATCCCAATCGCGACGCCGCCCTTTTTTGATCTCGTCGTAGTCCAGCCTTGCCATGGGAAGAAGCTCCAGACGCCTCGGTCAAAGTGCCGTCAGAAGGATGGGGCTCGTCGCCCCGGACCGGCAATGGCGAATTTGCCGGCGCCGCTATCCATGAAAGGGAAAGGCCGGCGAATCGTCCGCCGGCCGGGAGTGCTGATTGGGGATTTCGGCCTGCTGCTCAGTCGTTCGGCTCTTTCTTCAGGGTCACCGCCGTGCCGTAGGCAATCACCTCGGCCGCGCCTGCATCGATCTCTGCCGAGCAGAGCCGCAGACCGACAATCGCATCGGCGCCCATCCGGCGGCCGTCTTCCATCAGGCGATCCAGCGCTTGCTCGCGCGTCGCGGCCAGGACCTGCGTGTACTCGTGGACCTCACCGCCGACGGCGCCTTTCATGCGGGCGACCAAGTCGTCGCCAGCGTGCGCGCCGCGAACGGCGCAGCCTTTTGCCAGTCCAACCCAGGCGTCGATTTCGCGGCCAGGAACTTCGTCTGTTGTGCAGAGAATCATTTTCGGATCTTCCGGTATCGATCGTTCGGAATCTCGAGCAATCGCCCTCGCAGCACGCTGATGAAGAGCAACAGCAGGCCGCCGACGACCAGCGCCAGCCCCACTCGAATCCAGAGACTCTCGGTCAGCAGCAGGATCTTGATGATGCCCGCCGCGGCCAGAATCGCACCGCCCGCAGCCGCCAACAGCCAACCGGTGCGCTTGCTGAGCTGCGAGTCGATTTCTTCCCAGTAATTATCCCACACTTCCGCCGGGGGAGGGGCGAAGGCAAGTGCATCCGTCGCCTCCACCACGGAGGCCATTTCGGCCAGTTCCTCGCGCCATTCCGGATGCTGTTCCAGCAGGCGCTCGAACTGCTCGACTTCCTCGGGCGACATTTCGCCATCCAGGTAAGCCATGGCAATGTCCGGCATCGGTTCGGATCGTGCCATTGTTCTCTCTCCGCGGTCCCGCCTCAGCGGGGACGGTGCGGCTCCATCAGTTTCGCCAGTGCTTTGCGAGCGTGAAACAGGCGCGACATCACGGTTCCCATCGGGATATCCAGGGCTTCAGCGATTTCCTTGTAGGGCATTTCCTGCAGGTGCTTCATGATAATGATCTCGCGGAACTCCGGTTTCAGCTCTTCGATGGCGGCATGCAAATGCTCGGCCATCTCCTGCTTTTGAATCCGCTCGCGGGGATCTTCTTCCTCCGCGGCGAATTTCATGTGACTCTCGTCGACCAGCGAATCCAGCGACAGCTTCCGGCGAGGGCCGTGACGTTCCAGGTAATCCAGACAGCGATTGCGCAGAATCCGGTACAACCACGGGTAGAAGGGCCGTTTCAGCTCGAATCGATCGAGGGCCTTAAAGGCTCGAACGAAGGCGTCCTGGCTCATGTCTCGCGCGTCTTCGTGATTCCTCAGAATCCCCAGTGCCGCGCAGTAAAGCCTCTCGCGATAGTGCTCCACGATCAGCCCGTAAGCCTTCCGATCCCCCTTTCGGGCTCTCAGAAGTAACGCCTTCTCATCGAACGGTGGTTGCCCATTCTCTGTCGCAAACTCACTCAATGGCGACCTCAACGCCACTCAACGCCCCTACGCGCCGTGCGGCTGGATATTCACTTCCGCGAAAAAAAGCACCCGCCCCGGTTGGAGAGCAAGCGTTTCGCTGCCGAACATGCCAGGATAGCCAAAGAACACGACCAAAAGAACAGATGTAACGCTGCTCTTTCCTTGCTTTCTGACTCAGATTAGATTCCGTCTCTCAGAATTGCCCCAACCCAGGGCCAATGGCGCTTGCCTCGTCCGGCGGATCTGACAAACCTGAGGACTATGAGCGATCTGCACCTGGTCCTGTACTCACCCCGTATTCCCCAGAACGTCGGCGCCATTGGTCGTCTTTGCGCCGCCACATGCACGGTCATGCATGTCATTCGTCCTATCACGTTCCCGATGGATGACAAGGCTCTGAAGCGCTCGGCGATGGACTACTGGGATCACGTCGAACTGCACCTTCATGACAACTGGCCGGCCTGCAAGGACTGGCTCGGCGATCGGCGCATCTGGTTCTTTACGCGGCACACCGAACGCCTCTACACCGATGTCCAGTATCAGAGTGGCGATGTCCTGATGTTCGGGAACGAGAACCACGGCGTTCCCGACAACATGCGCGAGGAATTGCGAGAGAGCTCGGTGGGAATGCCGATCTTGAACCCTCACACGCGCAGTTTGAACCTCGCGATGGCCTCTGCCGTCGGGCTCTACGAAGCGATCCGCCAGACGCGGCCGTAGCTGGAATTGGGTTCTCGAAAATACAAGAATCCCGCCGTCCCGCAGCCTGTTTGGGCTCCGGGAACGTCGGGATTGATGATTTCACGAAGAATATCGATGAAAGCGGGGGAGGGCGCGAAAAGGGCGCCCTGCAACCCCGTTAGCGGTTCTTATAACGCATCCGCTTGCGGAGTTTCTTGTATTTGTGCTTCCGGATTTTCTTCCGGCGCTTCTTGATAACACTGCCCATCGGCCGCGTAAACCTCCATTTGAGAGTCGTCTGCATCTCCTGACCGGCGATTCGCGCCGCCCGCGTCAAGAAGAGCCGTGAAGCTAGAAGGCTCGGTCCCGCTGAAACAAGCGGAAAAACGCCTTGCCGGCCGGATTACTTCGGTGCCGGACCCCAATCGGGCAGGATATTGCTACCGGTTGTCGTCAGCGCGCGTTGGTTGGAACCATCGTCGAGCATGATGTAAATCTGCCAGCGGCCAGAGCGATCGCTCGCAAACGCCATGTGCTGGCCGTTCGGTGCCCAACTGGGGCTTTCGTTGTTTCCCTGGCCCTGCGTCAGGCGACGGTACGAGTTCGGATCGCCGCTGGCATCCAGGAGATAGATGTCGTTCTCGCCGTCGATGCGCGACACGAAAGCGATGCGCTGACCGTCCGGGCACCAGTCCGGCGCGTCGTTCCACGAACCGCGAGTTGTCAGGCGACGTTTGCCGGAACCGTCCGCGTTCATCGTGAAGATATGGACGCCGCCGGCTTCATCGCTGGCAAAGGCGATCCGTGTTCCGTCCGGCGACCACGTCGGGCTGCCGTCGGTCGCACGGGTCGTGGTCAGGCGCTTCAGATTCTTGCCGTCGCGACCCGATGAGTAGATTTCCGTGTTTCCATCCTTGCTGAGGGCCATGACAAGCTTGCCCGCCGGTTGTGACCAGGCCGGGGCGTGATTCGTTCCGCCATAGGCCGCGATCGTCCACGTCGTGCCGCTGCTCAGCATCTGGCCGTAGATGTTCGCGCGATTGCCGTGATACGAGGTGTAGTAGATCTCCGTGCCGTTGGCACCCCAGCACGGCGTTGTGCAGATCTTATTGTAGCGTGTCACGTTGCGCTGGTTGAAGCCGTCTGCATCCATCACGGCCACTTCCTTGATGCCCGGCACTTGCGAGCTGACAAACAGCAGCTTGGTACTGGCGAAGCCCTCGGTGAACTTCAGGTATCGCACGATCTCGTCCGAGATGCTATGAGCCAGCACACGGACTTCGCTCGTTGTGCCCTCGAAGTACCGGCTGAAGATCAGCTTCTGAGATCCGATATCGTACAAGATCACCCGAACGCGCAGGCTGCCGGGAGCATCCTGAATCACTTCGCCCATCACATAGTGCTCGACGCCCATGTCCTGCCAGGCCTCGAAGTTTACGGCGCCCTTCTTCACATCGAAGATGTTCTGCGTGTTCGCCAGTTGCTGGTTCTCCGGCATCTTGAAGAAGCCCGTCAGTTCCAGATCGCGGCGGATGACGCGCGGGATTGTGTCGAACTCGACGGGCGCGCCGCCCTGGCGTCCAAAGGCTGCGACGCAAATCGTCGTCGCTTCGTACTTTGCCTGCGGTTGCAGCGTTCCGAGGGATTCCCGTTCGCCCTGGGCTCCGGCGGCCAGCGGGCAAACGGTCAAAAGGATCAGCAGCAGAATCTTCAGTGACTTGTTCATGAGCGTTGGTTCCTCGTTCAACATCGGGTGGGTGTCCTGCATGGGCAAGCGCAGCGCACGACGGCAATGGGTTTTGTCAGGGATCAGACGGATTCCTGCATTCATCCCGCCGACATCCAAGCGGACCGACTGTCTGGCGCATGCGTTTGGCTGCTTTGTCTAGCGAATCCGCTCGATTTCGATGTCTGTCACGCCAAGGGAGTACTCATCCATCTCGTCCTTGATGATACCAAAAACAACCTTCCGGATGCGGCTGTGGATTGGATCGTAGCCACGCTCCATCAGGGCCGTCGTTTCCATTGAGGCCATCATTGAGACGGCCTTGGTGGACATCACGAAAACTTCATAGTACCCCTCGCGCTCGACATTCGTGAACGTGCCTTCGCTCGTTGTGGCGGAGTTGAGGAACTTGCGGTTCCCCTGAGGCCGCACGTTGCGGTACTCGACAGTGATGCCGTAGCGAGCAAACAACGGGATCACGATGTCGTCCGGGAAGCCGCTCGTATCGAGCGTCCGGATAATCCCCTCCCGTCCGCCATCGCTGTTCAGCAGGAACTCGCGCCCCGCGGCTTCGATGGCGATCCGATCGACCTGGCCTTCCAGGTCTGTTTGCCGTTTCTCCAAACGATCCCGTGCATCGGCGACCTTGCTGACCATCGATTGAAAGGCCTGGCGCTCGGCTTCTGTCCGCGGCGCCCAGTCGACCAACGAGCGCGGCGAATCATCCACTTCCTCAAGCGGCGTGTCCTCCATCAGCATGGCCACTTCCAGTGGCGCTTCTTCGACCGGGGTCACCGTGGTGGCAGCGACCTCGGCGGGCTGCAGTTCCTCCGGCGCGATTTCGGGCTCAGGCTCGGGGACGGCCGGCTTCAGGACAATCTTCATCGGGATTTCGGGTTCCGGGATCGAGATCGTCAGCGGTGTTGTTGCGAGCAGCACCCACGCCCCGATTCCGACAGCCAGCGCGATGACAAGTCCCGCATGACGCTCGACCCAGTCATCGGGATGACTGGGTCGAAAAAGACTGCCTTCATCTGTAAGGAATCGGAGCTTCATCCCAAGGATTCGCGATCCTTATCTGCGGCGACGGTTTTGTTCCTGCTCCTGCTGCAACTCGCGCAGTAAGCGTTCCGGATTGTAGACCGGATTCTCGCTGATGGCGGGTATTTGATTGAACAGGATCATGCTCGGAATATCGCCAGAGATAGATCCTTCGTTGTCCCGGTTGTCCTCACCAACGCTGTAGACGATGCCGACTGTGTTGCCGGAGCGCTCTGAGATGCGCTTGATGTAGCGCAGTGGACGGCCCCAACTGTCGACGGGAGGCAGAGCGTCGTCCCAATACGGTCCATTGTAGTTCGGCCAGTTGCCCATGTTCTCGCGCAGCACAGAGAAACCTTCCTCGGTCGTTGGTACGTGCCCCGTGTCCGCGGCGTATCGCCGGAATGCATCGGCGACAGAATCGATGTACTGTCCCAGTTTATTGCGCGAGATGTAGTAATTCGCGGCCGCCATCTGGCCCGCCCACGCGGCGTTCTGAGCAGCCGTATCGCGGATCATCCCCTCCGCGACTCCACCGCCGACTCCACCGAGGCCCGCCACTGCTTCGTCAGCCCACGCGTCCCAGTTGTTGTATTCCCGGACGATCGCTTCGTTCAGAGGCATCAGGGCCGAGATCTGCCCGTTCGGAAGAACCGTCACCATTTTGCCGCCCGGGACGTTTGTCGCAATCTGGGCCTTGGTCGATGCCACTCGCACCGAGCCATCGAGGACGGCCACGTTGACTCCCTGCCCCAAGTCATCGGAAACGCGGAAGATCGTACCCTGCACACCGGCGGTCACATTCGGTGTGCGCACAATGAACTGTCCTTTGCCGCCGCGATCCTCGACTTCGCACCAGATCTTACCGCGCTTCAGGTTGATCGTAACATTGTCGTCGGTCAGCGTCGCCAACTCGATGTGAGAATGGCGAGGCAGACGAACGATGTCCTTATTCGTGCGGACAGTCAGGCGTGCCTGGGCATCCGCCGTCATGACCTCGGCGCCGGAGCGCAGATTGGTATCGGTCGATACGGCCTGAAAATCAGTCATGGAAGGTTCCGCTTTGACCTGAACCGCCATGTCCTCAGGAATTCCAAAGACGACCGCATCCCATCCGAACGGCACTTCTGGCGCGACCACATCGGAACGCTTGAACTCGGGGATTCCGCCGCCGGTGCCCTGCTTCGGGCTCGTCGCTGCCGCAGAGGCCACTTGCGTATCCGATGCCGGAGCAAAGGGATTGTCTCCCGCCGAATCGCCGCCCCACAGGGCACTCACGTCGTCGCCTTCTGCTCCGCCACTCGCTCCGCCGAACGGGTTATCGCCTGCCGAACCGCCGCCGAAGGGGTTGTTGCCTCCTCCGTTATTGCCGCCGAAGCCGCCTGTGTTGCCGCCAAAGCCGCCAGCAGTTCCGGAACCGCGAATGATCTGCTTCAGGTTCATCTTCAGGAATCGCAACTCGCCATAGCGCTCGGTCTTCAGGCGAATCTCGTCCTCATTCTCGAACGTGATTTCCCCCTGCACTGTTCGACCGTTGAGCGTGACGACGGCATCGGCAACCGCCAGAGTTGTCAGCGCCAGGAAGCAGGCGCTTGCCAGGATTGCCAGCAGTGTTCGACGCATTCTCACAAGTGTTCTCCCGAACCTTCCCGGTTCTTGATTCTTTTACCAAATCTTCGCACCACGGCACCGATTCGTCAAGTGCATCAGCCCCGCGATCCGTCGGCGACTCTCACTTCTAGGACCCGGAGCCCGGGGCCTTGAAGGGCTTGATCTTCCGCTGCAGCGAGGGGACGGGTCTGGTTGCTTCCCTCGTCTGCCTCTCGTCGAGTTGCCTGCCTTCGAATTTCTTCACCGGCTTTTCCTTTTCCGTGGCCCCAAAAACACGCCTTTTCTTTCCTGGAGGAGGCGTGTCCTCAACAACGTATTGCCATGGGCGTCCGGCAAAGTCCTGTCCCGCCGGGATTCGGATGATCTGCACAAACTCGATCACGACGGGTTCGATGGGCCGGTCCATTTCATTGCGCGAAACCTTGGCGATTGCGCTGACGACATCGAATCCTTCGACAACCCGGCCGAAAATTGTGTTCCGACCGTTCAAATGCGTCGGTGTGCTTTGCTTGTCGGTGATGAAGAACTGCGATCCACTGGTCCCGGGGCCTTCGTTGTACATCGCGACCATGAAATCCTTGTCGAAAGTCAGATCCGGATCGATCTCGTCCTCGATGGCGTATCCTGGTCCGCCGCTTCCAGTCCCCAGCGGATCTCCCCCCTGGATCAGGAATCCTGGAATCACCCGGTGGAAAGTTAGTCCATCGTAGAAACGTTCCCGAACCGCCTTGCCAGTGTTCGGATCTCGCCAGGGCTTGGAACCTTCCGCCAGATTGACGAAGTTCCGCACGGCGATTGGTGTCTTGTCCGTGAACAGGTGGATAATGATCTGGCCCTTCGTCGTGTTCAGGACGGCGAAGTAGTCCTTGTCCTTCATCAACTGCGGTCCATTCAGCTCGGCATCCTCAGCTTGCGCGAACGCCATGAACGGGATCGCCAGAAGCATAAACAACAGGAGTCCTCCCCCTCCCAGGAGTGAAATCCTCTTCAACATATACCATCTACCTCATTCACGAAGTTGGGGGCTCTCGGTCATTGGACATCAGGTGGGTGGAATCTGTTCCCGCGGGCAAGAAGCCGTCAAGCTGCAAGCGCCCAATCACAGCTCGTCCAGAATATCGGACCGGTGCCGTCGGAGAAAAGATAGCCCGATCAGGATCGCCGCAAAAGGCAGAACCACGATGACAATGTAGCTGTCGTTCTGGAAAGCAGGATCGGGAGACCCGAAGAGCCGCTGGATCAGCGAGACGTAGCTCATTGCTGGATTCAACCGAGGCAGAATCCGCAGTCGTTCCGGCAAGATCGACACGAAGTAAACAATCGGCGTCAGCCAGAACAGGAACTGCAGTGCCACCGTGACGAGTTGGCCGACATCCCGCATCGCCAGGTGCATTACACTCAGCAGCATCCCGACGCCCATCGCCAGGGCTCCCAGGCCGTACATTACTGGAAATGCGTAGATTACCTCCGGCCCCGGTGAATTGCCGGTGACGATCAGGAGTGCGATCAGCGCCGACATGCTGATCGTGTGAATGATGACGGAATTCACCAGAATGCTGACATGCAGGACTTCTTCCGGAATCGCCATCTTCTTCAGGAAGCCCGCGTTATCGACCAGTGTCGTCGTGCAGCGTCCGAGCACCTCGGAGAAAAGAAACCACGGTATAATCCCCGAGGTCAGGTGAATGGCGTAGCCCAGCTTGCTGCCGCCCTCGATGCCGTGTCGCATGATGTTGGAGAAGACAATGATGTAGATCGCGATCATCACAATCGGATGAATCACGTTCCACAGGATTCCGAGGGTCGAGCCCGCGTAGCGCGTCTGGAACTCGCGCCGGACGAGCAGCCACAGAATCGATCGGGCCTTCAGGAAATTCCGAAGCACGGGTCAGCGCACCACCTCGGGCATGAAGGACGCCCGGTATTGCTCCATCAGGTAGCGATCCGTCATCCCCGCAATGTAGTCGCAGATCACCTGGTGGGCGCCCTCCTCCGGGATGCGCCGCTGGAACTTCAGCGGCATCTGCCGCGGATTCTCCAGGTAGTTCTCGAACAGGGCCAGCACGAAGCGCCGAGCCTTGTTCGTCGCCACCAGAATCCGCGGGTGGAAGTACACCCGCTCCATCAGGAAAGTCTTCAGGGCTCTTACTTTGGCCTGGAACTCCGGCGAGAAGCTCACCAGCCGCCCGGAGTGATTGTAGACGTCCTCCAGCGACTGGACGCCGCTCTCTTCGATCAGCTTGGCGGACGTATCGAGCGCGTCATGGACGTGCGCATCATACAATTTCGACAAGGCGCGGAACTTGACGAATTTATCCCGAATATCGCTCGCGCCCTTCGAGCGCGCCGCCTCGAAGAACTCCCACACCCAATCGACCTTCTGCAGGTCCTTCTCCACAATCAGGCCCATCTTCAGCGCGTCGTCCAGGTCAGCATTATTATATGCGATTTCATCGGCCAGGTCGCAGACTTGACTCTCAAGAGAGGCCGGCTTGCCCGGCTTGTAACCCGGGTGCGGATCGGGGGTGTCGTAGTCGGTGTCGTGCTTAATGATGCCTTCGCGAACTTCGTAGGTCAGGTTGAGGCCGGGGAAATTGGGGTAACGCTCCTCGAGTAGCTCCACCACGCGCAAGCCCTGGGCGTTGTGCTCGAAACCGCCATGGTCCTTCATGCATTCGCTCATGGCTTCTTCGCCGGCATGTCCAAAGGGTGTGTGCCCCAGATCGTGGCCGAGCCCGATGGCTTCTGCGAGATCCGTGTTCAGCCCCAGCGCACCACAAACAGTGCGGGCAATCTGGGCGACCTCGAGGGAGTGCGTCAGCCGCGTGCGGTGATAGTCGCCGCCGGCGTGTGCCACAAAAACCTGTGTTTTGAACTCGAGCTTCCGGAATGCGCTGGAGTGAATGATCCGATCGCGATCACGCTGGAAATCCGTCCGCAAGGGATCCGGATTCACTGCATGGATGCGGCCCTCGCTGGCGCGGGATCTCGCGGCGTACGGCGCCAGATGGCGCTCCTCCTGCTCCAGCATTTGTTCACGACGTCGCATCATGGTCGCCACTCGGCCTCCTGTCTCGAAATCCCCGCATCGTGAGAGTCAGGGACGCCCCGTTGCAACCTCAATGGATTGGAAGGCGACTCAGAACAGTGTTTCGTTCATTGCGACCGTCGCTGTGCGGTCCGGCCCGGTGCTGACCATCGTGATCGGGGGGCCAAGCGCGCGCTCGATCCAGCGAATGTACTCAATCGCCTGCTTCGGCAACGCATCCGGCGTGGAGGCGCCTTCGGTCGGGGCATCCCAACCGGGCAGGTTCTTGTAAATCGGCGTAGAGTCCTGCAGATCGCTCGAATCGCAAGGGGTCGCCTGAGTCTGGCCGTCGGCGGATTCGTAGTGCGTGCAAACAGGAATCTCGTCGAATCCATCGAGAACGTCCAACTTTGTGACAATGATTTCCGTCAGGCCGGCGAGCTGTATCGCGCGCCGCATGACAGGCAGATCGAGCCAACCGCAGCGCCGCGGGCGACCCGTCGTTGCGCCGAACTCGTGTCCCGCTTCGCGTAGCTTCTCGCCGTCGGCGTTCAGTTGTTCCGTCGGGAAGGGGCCTTCCCCAACGCGCGTCGTGTAGGCCTTCATGATTCCGATGACGCGGCGGATTTGGCTCGGCGGAATGCCAAGTCCGACGCATGCTCCGCCGGGCGTTGGGCTCGAGGACGTCACATAGGGGTACGTCCCGTGATCGATGTCCAGCATGATGCCCTGGGCGCCTTCGCAGAGGACGTTCTTGCGGGCGCTCAGCTCGGCAGCCAGGTACCCGACGGAATCGCCAATCATTGGGCGGATGCGTTTCGCTGCGGCCAGCAATTCCTCCAGTGTCGATTCTGTATCGGGCGGTTCCACCTGGAAGATTTTCGTCAGGATTTCTGCGTGATAGGCGGCCAACTCGCGGTACTTCGCAGCAAATCGATCCGGGTTCCGCAGATCGCACGCACGCAGGCCGACACGCCGGGCCTTGTCCGTGTAGGCAAATCCGATTCCGCGAAGCGTCGTCCCGATCTTGGCCGCGCCGCTGGCCTTCTCGACCGCCGCATCGAGTGCCTTGTGTTGCGGCAGGATCAGGTGGGCGTGTCCGCTGATCAGGAGGCGGCCTTCGACCTGAAGTCCGGACGATTCGACCTCGTCCAGTTCCTCCACAAGAGACAGGAGATCAACGACCACACCATTGCCGATGACGTTGTGGACCTGGGGGCGCAGTACACCCGACGGCAGCGTGTGCAGCACATACTTCTTCCCATCGAAAATAACGGTGTGACCGGCGTTGTTTCCGCCCTGATAGCGGGCGACGACATCAAACGATTCGGACAGAACGTCGACGAATTTCCCTTTTCCTTCATCCCCCCACTGGCATCCGACAAGAACGGTCGCTGGCACGATCGGTCTCCCTTAGGTGGCGTGTTGGCCGTTGTGCTGAAGCCAGACAAGAAAATCGCCCCGGACAGCGGCCCGGGGCGATGCTTTTCTTTGTGTTTGCCTTCCGATGGAAGGACGAACTCTGTCTTACTTCTTGTCTTCGTCTTCTTCTTCGAGACCTTCGTCGCCGAAGTCCTCTTCATCCTCGAAGCCGAAATCATCGTCGAATGTCGAGAAATCTTCGTCGTCTTCATCCTCGATCGGCGACGGACGCAGGACGCGATAGAGCAGGTAGATGATGATGATCACCACGATCACAATCACCAGGAATCCGAGGATGTTCATGTCGTTGCCCTCGGAACTCGATGCTGCACGCTCCTTCTGGATGGCCGTCGCGGCACCAGTGACAGACTCGCGAAGGCTGTTCACTTCACTGGTCATATCTTCGAGGGATTTTTCCTGCAGAATGATCTGCGTTTGCAGATTCTGAATCTGGGTCCGCAAACGATCGTTTTCGGCCTGCAGACTCTGGGCCTGAGCGGAGAGCCTCTCTGTGGAGCGACTGACCGCGGAGACCAGGGCCTCACGATCCATCTGCGCCTTTTCAACGCGTTGTGTATCTTCACATCCGACCATGAACAGAGCCAGGATGGACACCAGCACTAGCAGTCGACCGTAAAACTTCACGCGGAATTCCTCCTGCATCGATTGATTATCAACAACTTCGTCCAGTTGAGCATTCCAGACTAGGCAAGGTGGACAGGCCTGACGTGTCAAGGGCTTTGTCCCGCCTGCCCAACGCCCCAAAGGCCCCCATTGACGGCCCTTGCGGTCCATTTACTCAACCCGCATTCCACCACGACACCATCCGAGGCACAAGCCTCAATCGCGGACTTTTTCGCTACTCCACAACCACGGTTTCAGTCCGGCTCTCGTCGGCTTCGACGCGCACGCGCTTTTCGAAGTTCACGCCCGCGCCGGGGCCCGGTACGATGCGGTACTCGCCAACGGGGAGGTTATCCCAGTTCCACTCGCCGACACCATCGGTCACCGGATCCATGGGCTGGATCATCGACAGCAACCAGTCGGCATCCTCGCCGGCGTCATCGAGGATCCGAATCGGCAGGTTTGCGAACGGCAAGCCCTGCGGCGACTGCACGACAACGGTCAGGTTGCCGCCTGGTTCGGCGACCGGATTGTAGATGGTGGCTTCGCCGGCCTGCACGGTGAGCGGCGGGCTGAGCATGGGCGTGAAGATCCGGCCGTCCATGTTTCGCCAGAAGCCGTAGAAGCAGAGCGTGTACTCGCCCGGTTCGAGGCCCGGTGTTTCGTACTCGCCCTCGTCGTTCGCCCACGCTTCACAGGCAACACGCTCTCCGGAATCGTTGTCGATAATGAACGGAATCCGCAGGCGCGCCGGACGCCCTTGCTGATCGCGAATCGTTCCGGAAACCGTGCCGCCCTTGCGCGTGAGGCGAACCTCCATCGGCGAATCGAAATCGGATTCGGCCAACCGGTCGATCTCGTAGATGTCGTAGTCATTCGCCTGCACGATCATTCCGAAGTTTCGATGGGCGAGTTCATTAAATCTGAACACGCCGCTCTCATTAACGCGATCCATTGGCTGCGGAACTTGCTCGGCCACTTCCATGTCGACCCAGTCCGTCTTCGACACATCGTTGAGGGTCACTCGCGCACCTCGCACTGGTTCTTCCGTCGTGTCATCGATCACGACGCCTTCGAGCGAGTAGTCCCCGACAACGGCCTCGATCTCGATCGGCTCTTCGCCGCTGACTGGCACTTCGAAATCGCGCACGAACGATGGCGTTCTCCAGCGGCCTTCGCCGCCCTGCAGATACAGTGCGTAGCGGCCTGGTGCCAACGAATCGGTCGCCTGGCCATTTGCGTCAGTCTGGATATTGCCGCCGCGGAACATCGATCCGCTCGCGAGCGGACTGTAGCGCAGATCGACCTCCTCGAGCGGTTCGCCCACTTCGCTCGTCACGATGAAGAGACACTCTCGCGAAGTCGGGATGGTCAGCGTCACTTCCGTCGGTGCATCGCCGCCGAATTGCACCATGGTCTGACGCAGTTCTTCGCCTTCGGTATCTTCGACCGAAATCATATGTGGACCGGCCCTGGCTTCCAACTCTGCTTCGCCATCGACGATCTCGGCTCTCGCCTCGGCACGACGCCAGTTGCCGGCCGTGATCTGGCCGGCCTCCAGTGGTCCGCCCGTATCCCAGTTGATCGTGAAGTGCACCGTGACCATCGCAAACGGATCTTCGAAAAGGACCTCGCGCTCCTCGCCTTGCGCCAGTGCCACTTCACGAAGTGTCCCGTCCCATGGGCGGTCGCTCTCGGGGTTGCGCAGCCAGACGCGATAGCTCCCCTCCTGCAGACCCAGGAACATCGCGACGCCCTGCTCGTTCGTTTGCTCGGTCTGCCCGAACATCGATGTCTGGGTGTTCTGCTCGTTGTAGAAGATGATATGCGGCATGTTGGCGGAGTTCCGCGTCTGGATCGAAACCGTCACACTTTGCTCCGGCACGGGTTCGCCTTCGGACAGAACAATGGCCTTGATCGAGCCCGCTTCCTTGGTTTCGACCAGTCGCTTCACCGTCTCGCCGGAGTGAAGCAGAAACGGCTCTGTCAACCCGAGGCGCCCCGACGTCGTGCGCAGCTCGCCGATGTACTGACCGGGCGGGATACCCGTCATTCGGGCGCCCAGGTCGAAGAACTCCACTTCCTGATTCTGCGGATTATGCAGGATATCGCTTTGCGCGTAATAGGCCTCGGCCTGGCCTTCCTCCTGCTCGATCTGCAGAGCCGCAACGGATTCGCTGGCCGACGCCAGCCGGAGTCCGGACGAGAGGATCTTCTCGCCCTCCTCAAGACTCCCCTTCAGCTCGAGTTCGACTGTGCCAAACCCGATGCCTTCCAGGCTCACGAAGGCCGTGCCTTCCATGTAAGTCTTGCCTGATCCGTCGGTCATTTCACATACCGCGACCGTTTGCTGAAGGCCGCCACGGCCTCGTCCACCCCAGTTCCAATTGCCTCCGGGACGCCTGCCACGCCTCCCCATATCTTCCGGCTGGTCCAGGCGCACCTCCCGAGTCGCCACATCGCACGGGGCGTCGCCCGGGCTCGGACGCAAAGTCAGCGACGCAAACTGGTAGCCGTCTGCGAAGGCCTCGACCAGGACTTGAGACGGCAGGCTCTGCAGCACGATGGTTGTCGACGTTTCCTTTGTTTCGATGGCCGCCTCGGCTTCCATCGGCTGGCGAGGATCGCCGCCGCCGCGCCGGTCAAAGCCGCGGCCGCCTCGCATCGGCGTCAGCTTGTAGGTGATGTCGCGTGGCGCGTCGCCATGAAACACCGTTGCCTCGAGACCGACGTGAAGAATCACCTCGCCCTCCGGCATCTCGGGCGGACGGCGGCGTTCGCCCTCGCGAGGAGGCGGCGCATCCGGGCGACGCTCCGGCGTTGGTTCCGGCGTGGCTGCCGGCTGCGGGCGAGATTCGCGTCGTGGGGCTTCCGCCGGTTGGCTGAATTCCCTCGGTTCAGGCTTCTTCTCCTCCTTCTGAACCGCCGCGACAGGCGTCGCCGGGGCGGGAGCCGGCTTGCTCCGGAGAAAATACACGGCAACGACAAGTACAGCGACCCCAATGATCGCTGCGATCAAGAAACGAACGTTCTTCATGGTTTGTCCCCCCAATCCCTTCACAGTCTGGTGGGATCGATAACTCTATTGGGCAAGCTGGAAAAGCGGAATCTTGCAGGCGGACCCGCTCCAAACTCAGTCGACCTCGTGGCGATTCAGCGTGCACATCGTCGAATCGATTTGAAAGACACGTGTCTTTGTTTCGGTCGAAAGGGCCCTCGCGGGCAAAAAAAACGGCTGCGGCTCAAGGTCTTCTTGCCCCGCCCAGCGGGAAAAATGACTCTTGACGTGACAGTGCGCCGGGAGCGCACTATAGCAATGTATTAAGGAATATCGGTCCAACCAGGAGGAGTGCGCCCCCCGCAGGGGGACTATCGCTCTTTTTTGGGGTTGGAGCGATCTGTACAAGAGGACAACTCACTACGGGTGTGCGGTGCCGCTCCCGCTCTGATTTAGTGCGGCAAACTCGCTCACCTCAATTCTATAGGAAACAGCAGAACCTTCTTGCTGCTGGAAAGCGAGTCAGTGATGCGCAGCCTTCGGAGCAATCTGGCGATTCTCGGCAAGCGGACAGCCGGTGCCGCCGCCGCAGGACTTGTGGCCGCTCTACTTCTGAGTGTGCCCCAGAATGCCTCAGCCGTCCCCCAGGACATCAGCTATCAGGCTTATTTGACCGACTCGGCGGGGAACCCGATTACCTCGTCGAGCGTCCAGGTCACCGTCGATATCTACGACGCCTCCGTGGGCGGCACTGTGCTGCAGACGAACGTCTACACGGTCGACCTCTCCGCCTCTCGCGGATTCATCAATGTCGTCGTTCCGAACGCCAGTACGTTCGACAACTATGACGACACCTGGGTCCAGGTCACCGTCGAGGACCTGATCGCGGCGACGCCGCCGGAGATCTTGTTGCCTCGCCAGAAGTTGATCAGCGCTCCGTATGCGATCAACGCGGGCCTTCTCGAGGGCCTGGCCTCGGCCGACTTTGTTACCTCAACGGCGTTGACGACACATGCGGCCCTGACCGGCAACGGCGCGCACGTTCCAGCCGGCGGCATCACGGACGCGGAAGTCAGCGGCATCACGGCAAGCTCCGTCACCGACTTCGACACTGAGGTCTCGAACAACGCCGACGTGACGGCCAACACGGCGGCCCGCCACGTCGCGAACTCGGACAACCAGAATCTCTTTGAAACTTTCACTGCCGACGCCGGCTCGACCTCTGCCAACATCCAGGCCGATACGCTGTCCATCGTTGGCGGCACAAACGCCAGCACATCGATCACCGGCGACATCCTGACGATCAACGTGCTCGGAGCCGGCCTCGATGCGGATACGCTCGACGGTTTGGATTCGACCGATTTCGCAACGACTGACTCGCTTGCGACTCACGCAGCCCTGACAGGCAACAGCGCGCACATTCCCGCCGGTGGTATTACCGACGCGGAGGTCAGCGGCATTACCGCCAGCTCCGTGACCGACTTCGATACCGAGGTTTCCAACAACGCAGACGTCACCGCCAACACGGCAGCGCGTCACGCTTCCGGTTCCGACAACCAGAACCTGTTCGAGACGGTCGCCGGCGATTTGGGCAGCACCTCGGCTAATATTCAGACCGATACGCTGTCGATTCTTGGCGGAGCGAATGTCAGCACCAGCGTCTCTGGCGATACAGTGACCATCGATGTGCTCGGCACCGGGCTCGACGCCGATACGCTCGATGGCTTGGATTCGACCGACTTCGCGACGACTGACTCACTTGCGACTCACGCTGCCTTGACCGGCAACAGCGCGCACATTCCCGCCGGTGGTATCACCGACGCCGAAGTCAGCGGCATCACCGCCAGCTCCGTGACCGACTTCGATACCGAAGTTTCGAATAACCCCGATGTGACGGCCAACACCGGCGCACGCCACGCCTCCGGTTCCGATAATCAGAATCTCTATGCCACTGTCTCCGCAGACGGCGGCACGCCGACGACGGCGGATGTGCAGGCTGACACGCTTGCAGTTGTTGGTGGAGCGAATATCACAACTACAGCTTCCTCCGATCAGATCAGCATCGCGGTCGACACGACCGGCCTGGATGCCGACACGCTCGACGGTAATGATTCGACTGCCTTTGCGACGGCCGCTGCTTTGACGGCGCATGCCGGCACGTACGGCAATGGCGCCCACATCCCGGTCGCCGGCATCAGCGATTCGGAAGTCGACGACCTGACCAGCGCCTCGATGTCGAACTTCGTGGTCGACGTCAGTGCCGTTCCCGACGTCGCTGCCAACACGGCCGATCGTCACGCTTCCGGCTCCGACAACCAGAATCTCTACGCAACAATCTCCGGTGACGGCGGCACGCCGACGACTGCCGATCTGCAGGCCGATTCGCTTGCCATCGTCGGCGGCGCGAACATCACGACAACCGCTTCGTCCGACCAGATCAGCATCGCGGTCAACACATCCGGTCTGGATGCGGATACGCTCGATGCGATCGACAGCACATCGTTCCTGCGCAGCGATGCGGCCGACAGCTCGACTGGCGAGATCGACTTCCAGGCGGGTATCGAAGTTGAGACCATCCAGAATCTGGCCGGTACGAACGCACTCACGATCAATGCTGGCACAGCGGACGTGACGGTGCCGAATTCGCTGACCATCAGTGGCGCCGGCAACTCCGCCGGCGACGGCACGAATGCCACTCAGTTGACAATTTCCGGCGTTGCCACCGGAGCCGCAGCGAACGCCACCACCGATCGCGAACTGATCGTTGTCGGCGACGCGCGCATTGACGGCGACCTGAAGATGGGCGTTGGCTCCCTTCACATGGGCGTCAGCGGAGGCAATGCCTACCTCAACACGACCTCGGGCGAAGACATCAACATCGCTCCGGACACGGGCCTGATGAACGTGACCGGCCGTGTGAACGTCAGCGATACAACCGCTCCGAATGCGGGCGATCTGATTTCTCGCAGCTACTTCGAGGCGAATGTCGCGAGCGCTGTCCTCGACGTGAACGGACATCTGCCGGACGATTCGGTCACCTCCGCCACCGTCGTCGACGAGAGCCTTGTCGGCGCTGACATTGAGGATGGATCGCTCACCAATGCCGACATGATCGATCGCACGCGGACGGTCTTCATTCCGTCTGGTGCGTTCTTCCTTCGTGAGGCCTCGATCACCGGAACGCCGAACTACACCACTGGTGTTGAGAATCAGATAACGCTGGCTGAAATGCCGAACGGCGCTGACTGCGCCCTTTCCAGCAATTTCCAACTGCCGATGGACTTTGCCGGTACGACCATGAATGACTTCACGGTCACGATGCACTTGTACTGCCTCGATGTCGACCGCGCGAATCTGAACATTCGCTTCGATCGCCTGCAGGATCTGGCCGGCACCGGCGATCCGCTGACTTGGCGTTACACCGTGCATGGATCTGCGCCGACCGTTTCCGGCGACTCGTTCGATCTTTGTCCATACTTCAATGCGAACCAGTCCGCACAGGTTACCGTCCCGGTTTCGGGCGACACTTGGAATGGCAATGCAGCAGCCGCAGCCGGCGATGTCTTCTACATCACCCTGCGTCGTAACAATGCCGCCGACGATCCCAACAACAGTTCGATCTACCTCGTCGGGCTGACGATCAACTACCTCGCCGATATGTAATCACGGGGACAAACCTGAAACGCCAATCGGCCCCGGAGAAGTCCGGGGCCGATTCTATTCTTCCTGTGAGCGCCGGCATCTTGCCGGCAAGGTCTCTCAGTGATAATCCTGCAGCGCCTTCACGCCTGCCTTATGTCCACGCATGGCCTCGATGCCTTCGGTGCAGGCGCGCGCAGATGCTATGGTCGTGATTAGCGGCAGGTCGCGCCGCAGCGCCTCGATGCGGATGGCGCGCTCGTCGTCTGCCGTCAGCGGACCGCTGCGCGTGTTGACGACCAGTTGGATCTCGCCGTTGATCATGTAGTCCAACGCGTGCGGCCGGCCGATGCTGATCTTCTCAACGATCTGCGCAGGAATGTCGTGCTTCGCGAGATAGCGTCGTGTACCCGGCGTTGCCAGCAGGTCGAACCCGAGGCGATGGAACGAGCGTGCGACTTCGAGGAACGCCGGCTTGTCCACATCGGCGATCGAGAAGAACACGCCGCCGGATTCAGGTAGGAAAAGGCCCGCGGAAATCTGCGCTTTTGCAAAAGCGATCGCGAACCGCGAGTCGATGCCCATCACTTCGCCGGTTGAACGCATCTCCGGCCCGAGCGACACGTCGCTGCCGGGGAAACGATGGAATGGCAGAACGGCTTCCTTCACCGAGTAATGATCCGGTTCCGGTTCGCGCGTGCAGCCCAACTCGGATAGTTTCTTGCCGCCCATGACGCGCGCAGCCAGCGAGGCAAACGGAACGCCGGTCGCCTTGCTGACGAACGGAACCGTGCGGCTGGCGCGCGGGTTGACTTCGAGGACGAAGAGCTGGTGGTCCTTGACGGCGAACTGGATATTCAGCAGACCGCGCACATTCAGCGCCTCGCCCAACCTGCGCGTGGCGTCGCGAATTTCCTCCAGAATCGAATCCGTCAGCGAACGCGTCGGCAGCACGCAGCAAGAGTCGCCGCTGTGAATTCCCGCTGCTTCGATGTGCTCCATGATGCCGGCAATGACGACTTGCTCGCCGTCCGAAATCGCATCGACGTCGACCTCGACAGCCTGGACCAGGAAACGATCGATCAGCACTGGATGTTCGGGCGACGCCTCGACAGCGCGCTTCATGTAGTCTCGCAACTGATCTTCGTTGAAGACGATTTCCATCGCGCGGCCGCCGAGCACATAGCTCGGCCGCACGACGACCGGATAGCCAATCGAGTTCGCCGCTTGCTTCACTTCCTCGAACGATCTGCCGAAACCGTTCTCCGGCTGGCGCAGTCCAAGGCGCTTCAGCAATGCTCCGAACTGCTCGCGATCTTCAGCCAGATCGATGTTTGCCGGCGACGTGCCGAGGATCGGAACGCCCGCGGCTTCCAGTTCGTGCGCCAGTTTTAACGGCGTTTGACCGCCCAACTGCACAATCACGCCGTCCGGCTTCTCAAGCCGGCAAATCTCCAACACATCTTCCGCCGTCAGAGGTTCGAAGTACAATCGATCCGACGTGTCGTAGTCCGTAGAGACAGTCTCGGGATTCGAGTTCACCATAATCGTCTCGAACCCGTCGTCGCGCAGCGCAAACGCTGCCTGCACGCAGCAATAGTCGAACTCGATGCCCTGGCCGATGCGATTCGGTCCGCCGCCCAGGATCAGCACCTTCTTCCGGTCGGTCGGAGTCGCCTCATTGCGTTCCTCGTAAGTCGAATAGAAATATGGCGTGTACGCTTCAAACTCTGCCGCGCACGTATCGACCGACTTGTAGACGGGGTGAATGCGCAACGCATGGCGCAGCCGACGTACACCGCGCTCCCAAGCGTGCAGATTCTCATCCGCCCACGCATCGCCCTTCATCGCGCGCAACGACAGAAAGGCGATCTGCCGGTCGGAAAAGCCGTGCTGCTTCGACTCGAAGAGGAACGTGCGCACCTCCTCCGGTGTCTCCGTCCCCACTTTTGAGTCGCCGGCGAATGCGGCCGAAACGGCTTGGTGGAGACCCGAGTTCGATGCAATATCGCGTTCGGCTGCGATCAGTACTTCGATTTGGGCCAGGAACCACGGATCGACGCCGCTCGCCTCGTAGACTTCATCGATCGTGTGCCCTTCGCGCAGTGCATCCAGTAGGTAGAAGATGCGTTCCGGCGTGGGAGTCTTGATGTGACGCAGCAGCGACTCCGGGCGGTAGGTCGAGCATCCATCGCTGCCCAGTCCCATGCGCCCGGTTTCCAGTCCACGCAGTGCCTTCTGCAGCGCCTCGCGGAAGTTGCGCCCGATCGCCATCGTCTCGCCAACGGATTTCATCGCCGTCCCAAGCGACGGAATCGCGCCCGGGAATTTCTCGAACGTGAAGCGCGGAATCTTCACCACGCAATAATCGATTGCCGGTTCGAAGCACGCCGGCGTTTCGCGCGTAATGTCGTTGCGAATCTCGTCCAGCGTGTAGCCGACGGCCAACTTCGCCGCGATCTTCGCGATCGGGAAGCCGGTGGCCTTACTCGCCAGCGCCGAACTCCGAGACACGCGCGGATTCATCTCGATCACGATCCGGCGGCCCGTCTTCGGATCGATCGCGAATTGGATGTTCGATCCGCCCGTCTCCACACCGATCGCGCGAATGATGCGACGGCCCTCATCGCGCATCGCCTGGTACTCGACATCGGTCAGCGTCTGCGCCGGCGCCACGGTGATCGAATCGCCCGTGTGCACGCCCATGGCATCCACGTTTTCGATCGTACAGATCACCACGAAGTTGTCCGCGCGATCGCGCATCACTTCGAGTTCGAATTCCTTCCAACCGATGATCGATTCCTCGATCAGCAACTCGCCGACAGGGGAGAGGCGCAGGCCGCGCTCGACGATTTCGTGGAATTCAGTCTTGTTGTATGCGATGCCTCCGCCGCTGCCTCCGAGGGTATACGCCGGGCGGATGATCAGCGGATAGCCGATCTCCTCGGCGAGACGATCGGCTTCGTCCATGGAGCGTGCGATACCGGACTGCGGAGTGTCCGCGCCGATCGCCGCCATCGTGTTCTTGAAGGCTTCGCGATCCTCGGCGCGCTCGATCGCTTCGGCATTTGCGCCGATCATCTCAACGCCCAGGCGCTCCAGCACGCCATCGCGTTGCAGATCCATCGCCAGGTTCAGCGCCGTCTGGCCGCCCAGCGTCGGCAGCAACGCGTCCGGGCGCTCCTTCTCGATCACCTGCTTCACAAAATCGACGGTCAACGGCTCGATGTAGGTTCGATCGCCGAAGCCCGGATCGGTCATCACGGTCGCCGGGTTGGAATTCACCAGCACGACCTCGTAGCCCTCCTCGCGCAGCGCCTTGCAGCCCTGCGTCCCGGAGTAGTCGAACTCGCAAGCCTGACCGATCACAATCGGTCCGGATCCAATGATCAGGATCTTGTGAATATCCGTGCGTTTGGGCATGGATGGGGAGGCAGCCTTTCGAAAGATTGGCCAATCGCCAGGGATTTGGGGGCCAGCACCGGGCGTTGGCAAGGGCTGTCGGGAAATATGACGGGATTGACCTGGAAGCGCCGGAATCCTCACGCTCCAACAATTCCCATTGCCCGGCGCGAAGTTTGCCTCCAAAGCATCGACAGCAGGCTAAGCCGCGAGATCGGCCCCACAGATGACTCAAAAAGAACCGACATTCCCCATGCCCTCCACCGTCTATGGTCCGGTGCCGTCCTGGCGCTTTGGCCAGTCGCTGGGCATCGATCTGATCGTCGAAGACTCGATCTGCTCCTTCAACTGTGTCTATTGCCAGCTTGGACATATTCACCAAGTGACCATGGAGCAGCGCCTCTTCGTCCCGACCGGGCGCGTCGTCGAGGACCTGCGCGCCGTCGATTGGGACAATGTCGACATCGTCACCCTCAGCGGCAGCGGCGAGCCGACCCTGGCGCTCAACATCGGCGAGGTCATCGATCACATCGCCGAAACCTACAACAAGCCGACCCTTGTTCTGACGAATTCGACCTGGCTGCACGATGCGGCTACGCGGCGGCGCCTTCGCAATGCGACGACCGTGGCCTGCAAGCTGGATGCTGCGACCGAGGAGATTTTCCAGGCTTACAATCGTCCCGCGCCGGGCGTGACTCTGGCCCGCAGTGTCGAGGGCATCAAGGCCCTGCGCAACGATCCCGAATTCCGCGGCCGTATTGTGATCCAGAGCATGTTCATGCCGCGCAACGCCGGCGAAGCCGAAGCCCTGGCGGAAATGGTGAATGAGATTCAGCCGGAAGAGGTGCAACTCAACACCCCGCGGCGTCCTTATCCGCGGGCGTGGTACCTGGGTTCGCGTGGGAACCACGGGGGCGTTGCGCCCGTCGATACGGTGGATCTGAAGACGATTACCCTCGAGGATGCGGAGGAGATCGAACGTCTTCTGCGCGAGAAGACTTCCGTTCCGATCCGTTCGATTTACCGCCGGGACCAATAGGGGAGCGGCGCGTTACTCGGCCAGTTTTTTCTCGTAGATCCGATACGTGCGATAGACATTGGCGCCCATCGCCTTCAGGGCTCGATTCATCGAGCGATTCCGTTCCAGAATCCACGACAATTCGCCCTCGAAGATGCCGTGTTCGATGCAACTCGCGGCGAAGTCCCGATACATCAGCAGGTCCAGCCCGCGATTCCGGTATTCGGGCAACGTCCCCAGCATCAGGAGACGGATCGCCTTGATGTTGGACTTCAGCATCAGGAACAGCGCGAGTTGCTTCGGCCCGAGCTTCCCTTCCAGATGCTTCAGCACCACGTTATAATCCAGCAGCGCCAACGTGAATCCGACAGGCTCGTCATCGAGGTAGATGAAGAAGATGAATCGTTCGTCCGCCAGCGGCTTCAGCTCTTTCGCGATGAACGCGAACTCCGCGTCCGTCATCGGAACGAAGCCCCAGTTCTGCTCCCAGCCCTGGTTGTAGAGCTTGCGCACCAGGGCGACTTCCCGGGCCCAGTTTGACTTGTCCAGCGGACGCACGCTGACCGTGTGCCCTGCGTCGCGCAGACGCTTCTGCACGCGATCGGCCATGCGCGGAATGCGCTCGGTGAACGTATCGCGCGTCAGCCAGTAGCAGAGCAGATCTTCTGCCTTCTCGTATCCGGCCGCTTCGACGTGATCCACGTAGAACGGAGGATTGTGCGGCGTCATCACGGACGGTTCTGTATGAAAGGAATCGATTAGCAGCCCGCATTCTTCGTTTGTGCTGAAGCTGCACGGCCCCCGCAGAGCCGTCAGGTTGCGTCGCGTTGCCCAAACCTCTGCTGCATGCAGCAGACGGCGGAATACCTCCGGATCGTCCACGGCATCCAGAAAGCCGAAAAAACCGACCCGCTCGCCGTGTGCTTCGTTGTGTGCGTAGTTCTCGATCGCGGCGATTCGCCCGATCGTCTCGCCCCCCTGGCGCGCCACAAAGTACTCCACTTGGGCGTGCTCGTGGAACGGGTGCTTCATCCGGTCGAGCAGAATCTTCTGATCGCGGCGCAGAGGCGGTACCCAATGGGGATCGCGCCCGCGCAGGCGGTACACAAGTTCGCAGAATTCCGCTTCCGCCGCCTTCGATCGAGCGCGCGCAATCCGAAGCTGGTTGGCCATCAGGAGCCCGCCCCAGGCATTGGAACTTCCGGAGTTTCTTCCAGCGGAGCCGGATTTGCCAGCGCCTCCAGTTGCCTCTGGATGCCCTGAATCAGTCCATCCGCTTGCTCTGAAATCTGCGACTCTGGATTCTCCTCCTTGATCTGCTCCAGAATCTCGAGTGCGCGGTCCGTGTTGCCCGCCCGAGCATACATCATGGCGATGTCGAACTGCGTATCGATGGCCATCTTCGTCATGGGCACCTTGCCCATCAGCTCTTTCTTCACGGCCTCTGCATTCTCCAGGTCGCCCATCGCCTCGTAGTAGCGCGCAACATCCTGCAGCATCTGCAACTGGGTCTGCTGATCCAATTCGCTCTCGGCCGCTTCGCGCATCGAGGCGATTCTTGGATCGAATAACTCGTGAGCCTTCTCTTCTTCGCCGGCCTTCATCAGGTTGACCGCCATGGCCAGTTCCAGGTGATCGCGAACCTTGTCGTCCGGATACTTCGCCAGGTACTTCTCATAAACCTCGTTACTCTTCGCAAACTCCCCGCGAGAGCGATAATAATCGGCAAGCTGCTCGCGGGCCTGGCCGCGGGCCTGGGCATCCTCACTGTTCAGCATCAGGTCGTTCAGGATCTCGAGAGCCTTGGCGGTGGCTTCCGGATTGGGCTCTTCTGTCATTCTGACGGACTGCAGCAGAACCGCCGCTTTGTCCAGCAGCCAGTCGCTCTTCTGATCGTCCGGCGCTTGCTCGATTGCCTTGTCGAGTTGGGCCAATGCCCCCTCGATATCGCCAATCTGGAGACGAATCGAAAGCACTCCGTTCAAAGCGAACTCGGCATTCGGATCGGACAGCGGATACGCGTCGACGACCTCCTGAAGCTGCTCGAGCGCCTTCTGCGCGTTGCCTTCCTGAGTGTAGTAGCGGGCGAGCAGGAGTCGTCCCGTCGCCGCTGCCGGATCGTCGCTGTTGTCGCGGATCAGTTCCTTCAGCTTGATTACACCCCGAGCCGTCTGGCGCTCGCTCAGAAGCTGCTGGGCCTCGGCCAGTTGCTCGTCGGGGGTCTGCTTGCCGCAAGCCACGGCAAACACTGCCACGAAGAGAATCGGAATCGCCACTCGCAAAACCCGGCGAATTGATAGGCTTGTCATCGTTGAACGCATCAGAAGGGCTCCTTTATCATTCCAAAAACGCCCAGCACGGTGGGCAATCTCCCCCCGGGCAGGCAAGCGTTTTTGGGGAATCCGGCTTACTCAGCCAATCGAATCTCGGCCACTTGCACCGCCTGTCCACCCAATTGGACCCGGTCGCCGGAGACGCGCACTCGGACGATTCCGCCCCGGCGCGACGCCTGGTAACCGACAACCGTTTCCTTGCCCAGGCGGACCGCCCAATACGGGCCCAGCGCGCAGTGCGTCGATCCGGTGACGGGATCTTCGTCGATCCCCACGTTTGGCGCGAAGAAACGCGACACGAAGTCGCACTCGTTCCCGTCGGCGACGGCCGTTGCGACGATCCCCTCCGCCGCAAGCGATTTCATTCGTCCGAAGTCCGGCGACAGGTTGCGCACGGCCTGCTCGTCGGCAAATTCCGCGAGGTAGGCAAAGCGGAGCCTGCCGACACGCACCGGCGTCGCGCCAAGGCTCTCGACCAGACCCGCGGGGGGGGCGACTTCCTCCACGGGCAACGCCGGGAAGTCTAACTCGATCCAGTCGCCCGCGCGCCGAGCCTGTAGCTCGCCACTGCGCGTCTTGAAACGCAGCGTTTCCTGCGTGCAACCTGTCTGCCACAATGTAAATGCACTTGCCAGCGTCGCATGCCCGCAGAGGTCCACCTCCTTCGCTGGCGTGAACCAGCGCAGGCGATAGGCGCCATTCTCTGGCAGCAGAAAGGCCGTCTCCGACAGGTTCATCTCCATCGCCACGTTCTGCATCCACGCGTCCGGTCGGGCTTCTTCAAGAACGCAAACGGCCGCCGGGTTGCCTGCGAAAACTCGATCCGTGAAGGCATCCACCTGGTACAGCGTCGTCATGTTGATTCTCCAGATTCGTCGAAGAGTTCCGGCTGGTCGCTGGCGATTTTGGGCTTCGGCGCCTGGCGGCGCGGAACCTTGCCTTCGGCAAGAAACTGCGCGATGTCCTTCTGCGTTGTCGAGATCGGACGCTTCATCCACTCGCTCGGCGAGATCCACTCGTGGGCGACATGGAATTTCCGCCGGACGCGCCCGCCCGGATGTTCCGTCGTGAAGACGTGCAACTGAATCCGGCTGCGCATCACGACGTGCTGCAGTCGCAGGACTGGCCCTCGTGGCCTTGCCTGCAACGATGTTAGTTCTTGCAATACTCGCGCCGCAGCGGACTTCGCCCCTTCGCCCTTCGCGACCTCGCTGCGGGGGATTTCCCACATGTCGGCGAACGATCCTTCCGGCGGCCGCTTCATCACCAGAATTTTGCCTTCCTTCTGCACGATGATCGCTGCCTCGCGAACGTCTTTCATCGGGGTCTTTGGGCGCAGGACAGGAAAGTCTTCGGGGCGTCCCGTTTTTCGAGCGGCGCAGTGATCCGCCACCGGGCAAACGCTGCACTGTGGAGCCCGCGCCAGGCAAACCAACGCACCCAGTTCCATCATTGCTTCGTTCCAGATGCCAGGGCGTGCCGGATCGAGCAGTTCTCGCGCGCGCTGTTCGACTTTCTGCCTCCCGCGAGACGATCGGGCATCTTCCTCCATTGCATCGAGCCGCGCAACAACGCGCTCGACATTTGCATCCACCGCCGCGATCGCTTCTCCGAACGCGATCGAGGCCACCGCCGCCGCCGTGTAACGTCCCATCCCCGGCAGTGCCAGCAGCAGTTCGAAACGTTCCGGCAGTCGACCGCCGAAGTCTCGAATCGTCATCTTCGCAGCCGCATGCAGGTGACGAGCACGCGCGTAGTATCCTAGCCCAGACCACTCTGCGAGTACGTCGTCCACGCTCGCATCGGCGAGAGCTTTGACGGATGGGAAGCGCTCAAGGAACCGGCGCCAGCGCGGCTCGACAGCGCGCACCGTTGTTTGTTGCAGCATGATTTCCGACAGCCAGATGGCGTACGGATCCTTCGTTTCCCGCCACGGCAACGGTCGCCGCTGTTCGGAAAACCAATCGAGCAAATCACGTCGAATTCGATCAGTCAGGGGACTCACTTCATCTCGGCCAAGCGGATCGCATCGCACAGGAACTTCAGCTTTGCCTGCATCTCTTCCCATTCTTCCGCGGGATCGGAATCGGCGACAATGCCGCCGCCGGCGTGCAGGTGAACTCGCCCGTCGTCGAATCGGACTGCTGTGCGAATGGGCAGATTGAGCTCCACATCGCCGCGCGCATCCACCCATCCCAACGCGCCGCAGTAGATTCCGCGCGGTCGATTCTCCAACTGCCCAATGATTTCCAGCGCACGCCGTTTGGGCGCTCCGGAAATCGATCCTCCGGGAAACAACGCGCCAAACAAATCCGAAAGCCGAGCCGATGACCGTGCACGTCCGGTGATGGTCGATTCCAGATGGAGGATCGATGGGTGGGAGGTCAACTCCATCAACTTCTCGACACGTACCGTTCCGTAATCGCAGATTCGTCCCAGATCGTTGCGTTCCAGATCCACGATCATGATGTGCTCGGCACGGTCTTTCTCAGAATCCAGCAACTCAAATCCAAGCGCCGCATCGCTCGATTCCTGTCCGGTACGTCGACGCGTACCCTTGATCGGGCGAGTCATGACCTGCGGACCCCACTTCCGGATGAACAACTCGGGCGAGAACGAGATCGCAGACCAGGACGGGCCGCGCAAGTTCGCCGCAAAGCGATTGCCGCCCTGCGACAATCCCATGGCGAAGATCGAATCTGCATCTGCGGATGTCTGCGATTCGAAGCGACTCGTCAGGTTGGCCTGATAGATATCGCCTGCAGTAAGATGATCGTGAATGCACTCGACCGCCGCCGCGTGAGCGTCGCGATCAAGGCAGGGAATGGGATCGGAGAATCGGTCTGTTTCGGGAGGCGGCGTGTCTTCCAATAACCCCATGATCGCCGGCGGCATCCCGGGTGGAGCGGGCCACTCAAGGTCTGCCCGCTGAGGCCGCCAGTCCTTCCACCGTGTGTGGCGTCCCAACGGCCGGCCGACAAGGCGCCACCGTTCATCCGACCAAACGAATCCGCTCGTGTGGAATGCCGCAAAGAATTCGGGAACCTCCAATTTCTCTGCATGGGGAAAACAGTGTTCGTACGGATTGATCGTGCGCCCGTACTCATACGATACGGAAAGCGCAGCCATCGGCAGAATCGGTCGCAGGATCGGGCGGCGTTCCGTACCCTGGCAGGAGTCGGCCAGCACGCTCAAGATCTCATCGGTCCAGCGAAACGGCATCAGCGCCCGGTCGGTATTCGATGCGACTACCTGGCCTTCCGGCGTTTCCACGCGCGTGCCGCCCCCATCCACGTACATCACCAGTACGGGACGCGGTAGGCAGATCGGCGGATGCTTCCAGCCGGACTCATCGTTCGGCCAAAATAAGGCAGAGCCCGTCACACGGCCGAGTTTCGGCGGTCGTGTCGGTGCAAACTTCCGGGCAGAGTCCGACATTCGCTTCTCCTTTGGATATCGTCGAGCCTTAGAGCTCCACAACCACGCGGAATCCCACATCCGCTTCTTGCTGATCCGGCTGAATCTGCATTCGCGATGCACAACGGCAGGCTGCAGCGGAAGACTTGTATCCGCCGCCACGGATCACACGATAGCTGCCGCTCGGCGGTCCCGTCCAATCCTCCAGGTTACCGCCCGGAAGTCTGGGCGCATAGTAATCGCGCGTCAGCTCCCAGACGTTTCCATGAATGTCGTACAATCCCCAGGCATTCGGCGGGAAGCTCTTCACCGGCACTGTTATGCCTCGGTACGTCGAACTTGCGGCGCCGGGGTACGATTTCGTTCCATCGAAATTGACGACCTCACTGGAGATGATGGGTCCGTAAGTGAAGGGCGACTGGCGGCCCGCGCGGCAGACATATTCCCACTGTGCCTCCGTGGGCAGACGGAACGTGATTCCTGTTTCACGCGATAGGATTCCACAGAATTGCTGCGCTTCGTTCCACGAGACGCCGGTAACGGGATGGTCCAGATTGGGTTCATCGCCCAATCCACCGCCCATAACATGGCGCCATTCGGCCAGCGTGATCTCCGACTCACTGACGTAGAACGGTTGCGTCAGATTCACCGCGGTCAGCGGACCTTCATCATCCCCGCGACCTTTTTCGGAAAGCTGCGATCCCATCAAGACTTTGCCGGCGGGAATCTCAACCATGTTCAGGACCAACTTATCTGACAGCGGGACCTTGAAGACATTGTATGTCGGCGCCAATGTCGGCGTCGGCTCGAGCGGCAGCGGGGTCGGCGGCGGCGTTGGCGTCGGAGTCGGCCGCGCGGGCTCTGGAGTCGGCGTTGGTTGCGGTCCGGGCAACTGGGTGGAGTTCCCCTGAGCGATCTCTTCTCCGGATGAATCGCCATCTTGGTTATTCGTCAGCGTCATCACCGACACAACCGTCGCAGTGACCAAGAAGGCGATCACGACAACGGCGACAATGATGAGATACCGCATCACGCGGTTGTCTTCTTTTTCTGCCGCCCGCATCTCCGTCGGGAAGATCGCTTCGGGCATCGACGACGAGAACGGCGCACTCGTGGAACTGCTTCCTGAAGAAGAACCACTTCCCGAACCCGGCATGCTAAGCGTCGGGAAGCCATCCAGCCCATTGCTTTCTTCCGCCTCCGCTGCCATCTCTTCCAGCGCGCGACGGCGCTTCGCCGCATTGCGGAATGCCGAGTCTTCTGCAGAACCGTACCCCGAGTCCGAATCTGCATCGCCGCTTGTTGGGAAATCCGTCACGCCCGAGGAAACACTGCCTGTCATGACAGCCGAAGACGAGGACGAGTATCCTGCCACCGAGTCTGCGAGCGTCTCCTTCGGTTCTGATTCCGGCTCCGATTCGGGGGACGGCACTGGTGTCTTTGGCGTCTCCTCCGACTCGGGCTCTTTTTCTTCCTCGTCGGTCGGTATCAGGTTCCGCTTAAAGATGGGATCCAGACCGTCATCCGATTTGTCTGTTCGTTCTTCCGCCTTCTCTTCTGGCTTCTCTTCCGCCGGTTCCTCTTCAGGAATCGTCGCGGGCCGGTCGGATGCCGACCAGTGGAACTCCACCTCGGGGATCGGTTCGATCTCGGGCGCTGAATCATCTTCGGGCTCAGGCGTGTCTTCTTCGGGCACCGGAGTCGGCAATCCCGCCTGCATGATCTTGCCCGACGGCAGCAGCACGAGATCTGCGTCCCCGGCGCGCTGAATCGTCGATAGCGCCTCGGCCAGTTCGCCGGCCGATGCAAATCGATCGCCGGGCTTCTTGGCCAGGCAGCGCATGATGACTTCGCCGAGAGGACGATGAAGTCCTGGATTCAACTCGTAAGGCGACTCCGCCTTCTCGTTCACGTGCTTCATGCACACCGTGATGTCGTTCGGATCGCTGAAGGGCGGTTGTCCTGTCGCCATGTGATACAACGTGCAGCCCAATGCGTACAGATCCGTTCGTCCGTCCAGTTCGCGGTTCAGAATCTGTTCCGGCGACATGTAGGCCACTGTTCCAAACACAGTGCCTGTCGCTGTTCTGCCGGTGGCGGATTCGGACTTCGCGATCGAGAAATCGAGCAGCTTAACGTGGCGATCTTGTGTGACGAAGATGTTGGCCGGCTTGATATCGCGATGCAGGATGCCGCGCGAGTGTCCATACTCCAGCGCGCGGGCTACGGCCGCCCCGATTTCGCAGATCCACTCGCTCTTAATTGTGCGCCCGTGAATTGTCTCCACGACGTCGGTCAGGGCGCCGAGCTTCTGCTTCGGCACTTTCTGGCTGAGCAAGCGCGAAAGCGGCTGCCCCTCCAGCAGTTCCATAATTAGATAGATTGCAATGTCGTCGCGATAGACGTCGAAGAGGGTAACAATGTTCGGGTGACTGAGACGCGCGATGGTCAGCGCCTCGTCCTCAAGGCGCCCCGGGTCGATGCCCTGTTCTTCCGATTCGGCGAGGTTACAGGTCTTGACGGCGACGAACCGCTGGAGCTTCGGCTGCCACGCCTTATAGACACGACCCATCGCTCCTCGGCCAATGACCGAGTCCGCCGTGAGGCCTGGTGGCATTTGAACATCCATAAATCGCCCAGAAGCCCGCGCCCAGTTTCGCATCTGGCCGGCGCTTTTTATTCTCTCTAGTCATCTTGCGGTGTCAGCAAGAAACGAGCAAGGCAATACCGCGCCGCAAGCAGGATTCTGCATTTGCCAGACCACCGGGCACCTGGACCGCGTCAAAACACCCGCTCACAGGCGACGACGGACTTGACGCACCTGACAAGGTAGAGAACACTCTCTTTACCGAAATCGAACTGCTCTTCTTCCAACAATTGGAGGCTCAGAATGATTGGCAAAAAGCTCGACGCACGTTCGTATACGATATTGCTGCTCGCAGCCATGGTTGTCCTGCTGGCTCTGAACCTGTTTGCTCAGCGCGGAACGCTGGACGTGGGGACGCTGCCTGCCGGCGATCGGACCGACCTTTCCGACTCGGCCGCTATCCAGCAAGTTGCCGCGGCAACGCGCGAGGTTGCGGACTCCAACCGCGAGATCGCCAGGGCGATTGACAACCTGGCTCGAGCCGTCGGCGGTCTTGAAATGAGCGTCACGGTGAATAACAGTGACGACAAAGACTCCTCCAGCAACGCTTCTCGCGTGACCCCGCAGGTTGGCGCAGACGGCCGTACCACCATGGTCCCCGTGACTGATAGCGGCGCCGATATTCCCCCCGACACTGAATTCGAGTACGAGGGCACGCTGAACATTCGGTAACCACGCGCTGGTGACGAATCGAGTGATCATGCTGCTCCCGGGATCGTCCTCCGTACGACTTGGGAACGGCTCGAAATCTGTGGCGATCCTCCTTTGGGGGATCGCCTTCTTCTTTTTGGCCAGCATGTCATCGGCCGTTGAGCCGCCCACTCCTGAGGGCCTCGAATGGCGCCTGGAGAGCCTTGATTCAGGCGAGATTCTATGGACCGGGCAACTTCCGCCCGCAGAACCACGCTCGCTCGTCCCCTGGCAGGCCGAGGCCGTCTGGACATCCGCATCCGACCCTGCGACGACGCGTCTGCTGGCTCGAACTGGTCGGATTCTGACGGAATTCAGAGTGAACCATACCCTTCCGCTCAGCACCCTCGGTCCGCCGCCCGGACCCGGGACCGTTGCTCTACGCTTCGAGCGACTCCATGACCTGGAACTCACTGCCTGGGCGTTCACGGCCGATCCCATGGAAGATGATCGATCGGGGGAGGAACTCCTTGGGGAATTGGAAGAAGACTGGAATGTCGCCGCCAACTACGGAGTTCGGCGGCCCGAGACCAGGGCGCTAATCGCGATTGGGTCCATCTATGTTCCCCTGGCGAAGCAACACCGCCAATCCCGCGATCGCTGGCTCGGCTGGTTCGCCGCGATGGCGCAGTCGGAGTCGGAGGTTCTCGCCCAGGCGCGGTTCCAGTCAGCGTTTTGGACAGGAATCCCGGATCCGCCGACGCAGAGATTGCGCTGGCAAGGCGGCCGTTTGGAAAGTGCCATCCACTCGCCCGGGGGCATTCGCTGGCGGCCCGTTATTCTGGTGGGCCTATCCGGCCGGATTGGCCCCACAGATCTCGATCTGATCAAGGCGATGGGCTTCAACATGATCGCGCCTGAGGAAACAACCGATGCTCTCCGGCACGCCGCAGAGCGACTCAACATCGTGCTGCTGGAAGACTTGCCTGCGGGCGTTCCGATCCGGCAACTGGCGGTAGGGGAGTCCTTCCAGGCCGGCCACCCTGTGCAGATTCTGACCGGCTGGGAGCCCTATGACCCCGAGATCGAGCAACCCCTGGCCGATCATCCCGATCGGCTGTGGCGTGCGGCGCTGGACGCGCTGCGCATCCGCCGTGGCGAGCAACCCGTTTCCTTGCCGCCGGGTCCGCAGTTGGAGTTCTGAGAGAGAAAACGCCCCGAGACCAAAGTCTCGGGGCGGTTGTTTTCGAGTCTGGATGAGGCGTTGTGTCTAGCGGGCGAACTCGGTCTTTCGCGTTTCTCGGACCACGACGACCTTGATTTGTCCCGGATACTGCAACTCCTCTTCGATGCGTTTTGTCACGTTTCGCGCCAGCAGACTGCATTCGTTGTCATTGAGCTTATCGGGCTCGACGATAATGCGAATCTCGCGGCCTGCCTGAATCGCGAAGGATTTGTCCACTCCGTCAAACGAGGAGGCGATTTCCTCCAGGTTTTCCAGTCTCTTGATGTAGCTTTCCAGGGTTTCTCTTCGAGCCCCTGGCCGGGCGGCGGAAATGGCATCTGCCGCCTGGGTGATTACTGCGGTCAAGGTTCTTGGCTTGACCTCGAAGTGGTGCGCTTCGATTGCGTGAACCACTTCGGGACGTTCACGGTACTTCTTGGCGAGTTCCGCACCGATCGCGGCGTGCGGTCCTTCCATTTCATGAGACACGGCCTTGCCCAGGTCATGCAGCAGGGTCGCTCGCTTCGCCAGCTTGGCGTCCAGCCCCAGCTCGGAGGCCAGGATTTCGGCGATATGCGCGCATTCGACACTGTGCTTCAAGACATTCTGCCCGTAACTGGTCCGGTACCTCAGCCGCCCAAGCAGCTTGATCAGTTCCGGGTGCATGTCGTGAATTCCCAGTTCGATGCAGGCACCTTCGCCTGCTTCCCGCGCCTGTTCCAGAACCTGGCGCTCGGTCTTCTCGACCACCTCCTCGATTCGGGCCGGATGAATCCGCCCATCGGCAACGAGTTTCTCCAACACTAACCGGGCAATTTCCCGTCGCATAGGATCGAAACAGGACAACACCACGGCCTCCGGCGTATCGTCGACGATGATGTTAACTCCCGTCGCCTGCTCCAGAGCCCGGATGTTGCGTCCTTCCCTGCCGATGATACGGCCCTTCATTTCATCACTCGGCAGATGAACCACCGAGACCGTCGTTTCACTCACCTGGTCCGTCGCGCATCGCTGCACGGCGAGGGTGAGAATCTGGCGGGATTTCTTCTCGGCGATGTCCTGCGTTTCCGTTTCCACTCGCCGGACCAGCGCGGCCGCCTCCTGGCGGACTTCGCTTTCCAGTGACTCGAGCAGAAGCTTCTTCGCTTCCTCTGCGGTCAAACCCGAGATTTCCTCGGTCTTGCGGATCAGTTCCGCCTTGTGTTCTTCCGCTTCAGCCAATGCCACCTCGACCGATTGGGTCCTCGCATCGAGGTTGCGTTCCTTATCGCCGACGGATTGTTCCCGCCGCCCGAGCTGCTCTTCACGTTTGTCGAGCTGCTCTTCCCGTTTGCGCAGCCGGCTCTCGTCGCGATCAATCTCCGAGCGCCGCTTGCCCAGGTCCTTCTCCAGCTTCCTTGTCCGCTCTTCGACTTTCTTCTGGGCTTCGATCTCCGCCTTCTCGAGGCGAATCTCGACGTCCTTCTGAGCGGTTTCTAGAATCCGGGAGGCTTCCTCCTGCGCCCTACTCAGGGTGTTCTCGCCTTTAGTCCGTGAATAGAATCCTCGACCTACGTATCCCAGTACGGCCCCGAGAAAGAGCCCCACCAGGGCATAGGGGATGTATTCCATTCGGCTAAGGTACCTCCTTCTGATGTTATGCTACGGTGCTTATATCTAACTATCCCCCCGCCCGGCCACTCATAGGCGCAAAACGGGGAACGATACGTCAGAATCCAAGCTAGAAAACGCTCTAAACCCTGGGGTTGTCAACGCGGAATCATTCAAGATTGTCGGGAACAATCGGTGTCTATCTCTTGTCACACCTCGCAGCAAACGACCCCGAGGAAGCGAGGACTGAACGATGAAGATCACCCGCCTGCTGATGATTCTGGCGCTTACACTGACATGGCCGGTCGCGGCGTCCGCAGTCTCCGTCCTGATGCCGACGGACAATCAATATCCTCCCCTGTCAATCAAGAGCAATCTGGTCGATGTCCGCGTTGATGGCCCCGTGGCGCGCACCCATATTTATCAGGTGTTTCACAACCCCCATCCTCGCGATCTGGAAGGCACCTTCGTCATCTCGCTGCCGAAGGACGCTCAGGTCACCGATTTCGTGATGACGATCAATGGCGAGGAGGTTCACGCGCAGGCCCTCGAGAGCGGCGAGGCTCGGGAGATCTACACCAGCATCGTCCGCCGGATGAAGGACCCCGGCCTGCTGGAGTTCGTCGATCACCAGACCTTCCGCGTTCGCGTTTTCCCGATTCCCGGAGATGGCGACATGCCGATCGAACTCAGCTATGCCCAGCCGCTTCGCCGCGAGGGCGACATGTACGCGCTCGATTTCGGGAGCGAAATGGCCGCCGGCGCTCGCCAGGTCGACGAATCGGCCTTCTCTGCGACGATCAACTGGGATAGCAGATTGGGTACGATCTACTCACCGACCCACCAGATCGACATCGAGCGCTCTGAGACCGGCCACCGGGCTGACGTGGATGTGCTCGATTTCCACCCCGAGGAGGGGCGCGACCTGACGATCCTGTTCGCGCCGGAGGAAGAGGGCGTGGGCATCCACGTGGTGACGAACCGCCCCGATGAGGACGAGCCGGGGACCTTTCTGCTGATGATTCACCCGCCGACAGTCGGTGCCCTGGCCCAGCCGGTGCCGAAGCTGGTGACCTTCGTTCTCGATGTCAGCGGCTCCATGAACCAGCAGGGCAAGATTGATAAAGCCAAGGCAGCGCTCATCCAGTGTCTTGGGGCGCTCGGGCCGGAGGACAAGTTCCGAATCCTGACGTTCGAATCCGGTGTCGATTCCTATCCCCGGCACCCTGCCGCGGCGACGCGCGAAAACATCGATGACGCGGTCGACTACATCGACAAGATCCGCGCCTCCGGCGGGACGAACTTCCACCAGGCCATGATGGACGCCCTGGGCGAGAAAGACGTCGACGGCCTGCACCAGATCGTCGTCCTGACCGATGGCCTCCCGACCGTCGGCGTGACGACTCCCGATCAGATCATGCGAGCAATCAAGTCCCATAATTCCAATGGTTTGCGTATCTTCACGCTCGGCGTCGGCTACGATGTGAATACGCACCTGCTGGACCGCGTGGCGGAGGAAACCCGCGCTCTCTCGACCTACGTGAAGCCGAAGGAAGACCTCGAGGTCAAGGTCTCGACCTTCTTTGATTCGGTCGCTTATCCGGTTCTCACGAACCTGCAACTGACGATCGACCATGTGGGGGCCTACGACGTTTATCCGCTGGAACTGCCCGATCTGTTCAAGGGGCAGGACTTGACGGTATTTGGCCGTTATCGCGAAGGCGATAAGGCGCGGATCCAACTGACCGGCATGGCGGGTGACAATGGATACGAGATCGAGCGCAAGACTGAATTCCCCGACGAGACCGGCGACGAGACGGCCTACATCGAAGACCTCTGGGCGAACCGCAAGGTCGGTTACCTGCTGGACCAGATTCGCCTCCATGGCGAAAACCCGGAACTGAAGGAAGCCGTGATCGAACTGGCCAAAGAACACAATCTTGTCACGCCATACACAAGCTTCCTGGTGGCTGATGATTCCGAGTTCGCAGAACGCCCTCCCGCGCTCGTCATGCAACATAGGATTTCAGGCATGGCGCCCGCCCGGAGAACTCTCCCCGCAGCCCCTGCAGGATCCCCGGCACAAGGCGGACGTGGGGGCGGTCCCTTGGTCGCCGACCATCCCACTGTATTTATGACCGACAAGATGACCAACGATACGTTCGAGTTCAGCACGGATACGACAACTAACCTCTTCCGTTTTTCCGATGCATTCGTATTGGATTCGTACGTGAGCGGCGAAGGAGCCGTGGAACTCTCGGAGATGCTGAACGAGAAGAAGCAGGCAGAGAGCCTGGGGCAGGTCGCAGCAGCGGACAAGAAGGCCACGGTCCGCCAGATCGCCGGCAAGACCTTCGTCTTCAACGGCAAGCAGTGGATTCAGCAGGACATCCCGGAAGACGCGAAGGAACTGAAAGTCGAGTACCTGAGCGACGCATACTTCGAACTGCTGAAGAAGTTCCCCAAGATGAAAGCCGCACTGGTTCTCGGCGAGCAGGTGACACTTCACCTTGGCGGCCGCAAGGTGGTGATCGGCGAAGCAGGCATCAGCAAGGTGGATGACTTGCCGAAGGAACTGAAGCGGTAGCAGAAATCGAGTACCAGGCAAAGGAAACGGCCCGAACCGGATGATTGGTTCGGGCCGTTCGACTAACCATAATGTTGGGCTCCGATCAGAGCCGCGTATTGTCGATCAGTCGCACGCCACCCACGCGAGCGGCGACGAGAACGAGCGTGTTGCCACTCTCGATGAGGTCGATCTCCTCGAGCGTCGTGCGCGATACAATATTCGCATAATCGAGCTCTATCTGATCGCCGGCACTGTTGATGTGGCTACGTACGGCCTGCAGCAACTCGCCGCGATGGAGGATGCCTTGCTTCGAGACGAGGAAATGCACGCGTTTCAATGCTCGGTGCAGACAGAGCGCCTGCTTGCGCTGCTCATCCGACAGCAACACATTGCGGCTGCTTAGCGCCAGCCCATCCTTGTCGCGGACCGTCGGGATTGCCTCGATGTTCACATCGATGCACAGGTCGCGGACCATGTGTTTCAGGATGACAAGCTGCTGGGCATCCTTGTGTCCGAAGATCGCGTAGTCGGGCTGCGTGATGTGGATGAGCTTCAAAACCACCGTGCAGACCCCACGGAAGTGCCCCTGGCGCGATTCACCCTCCAGCTTTGTCGACAAGTAGGACACGTTGGCGGTCGTCAGGAATCCCGGGGGGAACATGTCCTCGCCGGAGGGCGCGAAGAAGTACTCCACCCCCAGGTCCTTGCAGAGCTTCTTGTCTTCCTTCGGCGTTCGTGGATAGTCCGCGAGGTCCTTTTCCTCGGTGAACTGCAGCGGATTGACGAAGGAGCTGACGATCGTGATGTCTGCCAGGGATTTGGCCTTCTCGATCAGGCGGGCATGGCCGGCATGGAGCGCCCCCATTGTGGGCACAAGGGCGACGGTGATTTCGTCGTCGCGACGCCAGGCGGCGCCCAATTCGCACATTTTCTGGACAGATTCGATGACTTCCATCGGTCTCGATCCCCGGGGTAGAGTCCAGCGGCCGGTAAGCCCGGGCCGTGGCTGCATGAACACTCCACAGAAATCCCATCGGCGAAATGAAGGGCAAGGAGACTTTCGCGTAGAATGCGCAGAGAAGGCCGGTTACCCGATGAGACGGGGCGGAAACCGCACATCGAGGGAGCGACTGCGAGAATTTCCTGGCGCCTCCCCCCGGCTCACCGGCCAAGATGCCACTCTGTCTCCGGCGTGCCCTGGATCCCCTTTCCGGGGCACGCTTTCTGGAATTTCCACCCGAGAGGCTCCCATGAAAGGCACCGGCAGTTGGCGAGTTGGATTTCTATCTGCTGCGATCTTCCTGACAACAGCGACGGCGGCCGTTTCCCCGCTGCAAGCGCAGGAATCCGAGGAGGATGAGGTCGTCAGCAGGCTGGAAGCGATTGTTCGCGACGAGAAGATCCCCAGCTACGAGGATCTGCGGTTGCCTGCGGACACGGCCCGCGAGGCCCGCGAGCGCTTCCTGCTGACCGTGCCTTTGCTAGAGGGCGATGTGGCGACCAGCCAGGTCGTCTTCAGCGATGTCCCCGCCGATGGACCCTACGCACTTCTGACGTTGCCCGACCTTGTCGAAATCGCCCTGAACAATAACTTCGATCTGATCAACGACCGACGAGACATCGAAATCTCACGCAGCAACACACGCAGCGCCGAGGCAGAGTTCATTCCCTTCGTCGACTTCGTCAGCAGTGGGCGGATCACTTACAACCGTAACGAAGATGCTGTCGGGGCGAATGGCAAGGATGCCACCGTGACGACCGTGACGGACACGGAGAGCGCGGGCCTTGATGCGGGCGTGAACCTGCCGAGCGGCGGCAGCGTGACCTTTGACGTGGAGGAATCGCACACGCGGACGCGCACCCGTTCCGGAGCCGCCAATACGAAAAACTCCCCCTGGGGAACGGACGCCGAAGTCCGTTTCCTGCAGCCTCTTCTGCGCGGCGGTGGATTTGACGTCGGAACCGCAGACCTGCGCTCGGCCCGTCTTTCGGAGATGGATCGGATTCTGGGCAGCCAGCTTTCTCATCGCGATACGGTCCTGCAGGTCGTTCGGCAGTACTTCGACATTCTCTCCGTCAAGCAGCAGTTGATGGTCAGCCGGGACGCCATTACAGAGCGTTACCGCTTCCTGGATGAAACGCGCGTGAAGTTCGATGTCGGTCGTGTCGCGGAGTCCGAAATTCTGCGTGCCCAGATTCAGTTCCTGCAGGAAGTCGAAACGGCCATCAATCGCCAGGAGTCATTGGACAACGCCCGCGAGAGTCTTCTCATCCTGCTGGGCCTGCCACTCGACACGCCGATCTCATTGATCGACATCACGCAAGAGCTTCGCGATCGCGGTCGCATCGAGATTCCGAAGGTCGACCGGGCCGTGGCCGTCGCGATGAACAATCGCTACGAACTGATGCGGTCGGACATTTCGATCTCCCAGGCCGAGATTAATCAGCGCGTTTCGCGCAACGATCTCTTGCCGCAGTTGGATTTCGACGCCGGATATCGTCGTTACGATTCGGAGACGACGCTGAGGGGCGCGAACGAATGGGACAATTCGACTCTGGATGCGGGGCTGACGCTGCGGATTCCGCTGCAGAACATCCAGCGCCGCGAGGCTCACAAGCGCGCCGTGCTTCGCGTCGAACAGGCAGAGACGGATCGCCTTTCGCTGGAGCGCTCTCTGATGCAGGAGGTCTACTCGACCCATCGCTCGGTGCTGTCGACCGAGGCGAATCTGACCATTCTTCGGAAGACCGTCGAACAGGCCCGCCGTAACCTGGAACTGATCAACGGCAGCTTCGAAGTCGGCTTCTCGACCATCACGGAAGTTCGACTCGCCCAGGATGACTTGTTCGCGGCGGAAACGCGCTACAATAACGCCATCCTGAATTATCAGGTGGCCATCGCGCGCCTGTATGTGGCATTAGGGTTGCCGTTGTACTGACGACTCGGGCGGTCGGTCAAACTTCGCCGCCACGGATCGAGTCGCGTCAACAGGGGGATGTGCCAGCATGAAGCGCCTTGTCATTGCATTCATTTTCATTCTGATCGCTGCCGGAGCAGTTGCCGCCTGGATGTCCAGGGGCAAACTGAGCCTCCTGGACCAGGAGGTCGCCAATGCGCCGACCTATGATGTCCAGCGCGGCCCCTTCGAGGTCACACTCTCAAGCATTGGCGTTCTGCAGGCCTCAAAATCCGCTGCCCTTGGCGCCCCCTTTGAGGGCAAGGTGGTCAAGCTGATCCCGGAAGGCACGCGCGTCGAGGAAGGCGATCCGGTCGTGTGGTTCGAAACCACCGACTACGAAGAGAGCCTGAAGGACGAGAAGGCAGAACTGGCCCTTTCCGAGACGGATCTCGAGCAGGCGAAGAGAGATTACGAGCTTGAGGAGAAGAAGAATGAGCTGACCCTTGAGTCGGAGAAGACCAAGGTTGAAATCGCCCGCCACGACTATGACGACGCCAAGCAGAAGTACGAAGCGGAACTGGTCCTCTACAATCGCGACATTTCGCCGCAAACGAAGGTCGAGGAAGCGCGGTTGTCGCTGCTGCAGAAAGAGCTGAATCTGAGAAATGCGCAGATCAATCTTGCGAAGGTGCGGGAGAATCTCGCTGCGAATCTTCGCGTAAAGCAAACATCCATCGATCAGGCGAGATTGCGCCTCGAGGATCGCCAGCGGCGCGTTGACGAAGCGCAGGAGCGAATCGATTCCGCCATCCTGCGGGCGCCGAGCCCCGGCGACATTTCTTACCTCAATATCTGGAAGAGCGGAACGGTCGGCAAGATCGCCGAAGGTGACGAAGTCCACCGCCGCAACACGATCGCAGAGGTTCCGGACACGAGTCAGATGCTTGCCATCGTGCCGATCAACGAAATCGACATCTCGCGCGTTGAAAAGGGCCAGCCGGCGGAAGTGACCCTTGAAGCCTTGCCCGGACAGACATTCCCCGGAGTGGTCGACACGAAGTCCATCGTTCCGATCAGCGATTCCGCGACACGTCCATGGATGGGCGGAAACGAGTCCACTGGCGTGCGAGAGTTCGAGGTGCGCATTCGTCTCGAGGATTCCAATGAGTTGTTCCGGCAGGGCATGACTGCTTCCGCAAAGATCATCGTCCAGCACTCCGACGATGTCTTGCGCATCCCCTTGGATGGGCTGTTCATGAAGGACGGACAGCGCGGCGTGTACATCCGCAATGGCGATGGTGGGGCGCACTTCGTTCCGCTGAGTGTCAAGATGACGAATGACAACTTTGCGGCCGTCGAAGGCAAAATATCCGTCGGCGACAAGGTTCTGCTGCGCGATCCGCAGGAGATGGATGGCGCTGAGGCTCCGCAGGTTGCCGCCGAACCCCCACACAACGGCCCATCCGAGGGCCGAATGCCTCATGGTCCTCGGGGCGGCGGCGAATCATGATCATCCGCCTGTCAGGACTCGAGAAAACCTACAGCATGGGCACCGTCCAAGTGCATGCGTTGCGCGGCGTGGACCTGGAAGTCCCAGAGGGCGATTACATTGCCATCATGGGACCTTCGGGCTCGGGCAAATCGACGCTGATGCACATTATCGGCTGCCTGGATCGTCCATCGAAAGGCACCTACGAACTGCGCGGACGGCGCGTCGATTCGCTCGACGATCAGCAGCTTTCGCACACGCGCAATCGCGAGATCGGCTTCGTGTTCCAATCCTTCAACCTGCTTCCCCAGATGAACGTGCAGCAGAATGTTGAATTGCCGATGATTTACGCCGGAATGTCGCGTCACGAGCGCCAGGAGAAGGCCTCGATTGCGATTGAGCGCGTTGGCCTGCAGGACCGTGCGAAGCACCTGCCGAACGAGCTCAGCGGTGGCCAGCGCCAACGCGTCGCAATTGCGCGCGCTCTCGTGAACGATCCGGCGATTCTGCTCGCCGATGAACCGACAGGGAACCTGGATACGAAGACCGGCGAAGAAATCATGCGGCTCTTCGACGAAGTGCATGCCGCCGGAAACACGCTGATCCTTGTGACTCACGAGCCGGAAATCGGAGAGCACGCCCACCGCATCGTTCACATCCGCGACGGGCTGGTTAACAAAATCGCGGTTACGGAAAAAGCAAAGGCAGCGGCTGCGCGATAACGCCTACTCGTCTTTGGCCGCTTCTTTTTCTCTGCGCGTGCGGAGTTCCTTGTCCGATTCCAGATCGCGGACCAGGCGCTCGGTGATGTATTTTGCGCGCACCTGCGGATCGGCAGAGACTTCATCCACCGTACCGGATGCCGTGACGATTCCATCGAGCAGCATGTAGGACCGATCGGTCACATGGAGCGTCTCGCGCACGTTGTGGTCAGTGATCAGGATCCCCAGGCCGCGGTTGCGCAACTGGCTGATGATCATCTGAATATCCTCGATTGTCGGCGGGTCGATGCCGGCGAAGGGCTCGTCGAGGAAGATGAACTTTGGGTCAGTCGTCAGGGCGCGAGCGATCTCCACACGCCGCTTCTCGCCACCGGAGAGGGAATCCGCGATCCGGCGCCTCAGGTGTCCGATGCCGAGCTCGTCTTCGAGCTGGTCGATGCGTTCGCGGATGGCGGCGCGAGGATGGCCGTGAGCTTCCAGGATGGCCTTCAGGTTGTCGCGCACGGTCATTTTGCGAAAGACGCTGGTTTCCTGGGCCAGATAGCTGATGCCTTTGCGGGCGCGCAGGTGGATGGGCAGACCGGTGATGTCCTCGTTTTGGAAGTAGACCCTGCCGGACGTCGGCGGCGTGAAGCCGACCATCATTTTGAAGGTCGTCGTCTTGCCGGCACCATTCGGTCCCAGCAGCCCCACGATTTCGCCCGTGGAAACCTCCAGGCTCACCTGGTTCACGACACGGTTCTTGCCGTAGTCCTTGACCAGTTTCTTTGTGCGGATTGTCACCTTCTGCATGGGCGCCACCAAGCCTCCGAGAGAAAGAACCACCAGTCCCGGAGCGACCCCGGTCCAGCGTGGCGGCATGGTTGGTCACGGCAGCCGCCGGGGACAAGGGGAGTTTGCTGGAGCGGAGCGCGTATCCGTCGCGGGGATTTCAGGGTTGACGGGCATCGGCTTTGTGTGCCGCATTACCCGCGCGCCGGGAAGGCCTTTCGCGGCGCCGCCGTCAAATTCGGCACTGTGGGCGTATAGCTCAGTCGGTAGAGCAGTGGCCTTTTAAGCCATTGGTCCTAGGTTCGAGTCCTAGTGCGCCCACCATCTTATTCTCCTCCAAACTCACGCAATTCCGGCAGGCTCTCCTCCAACGGAGGCACGTTCGTTCGATCGTCCAGCATGCGCTGATCGTAGACGAAGTCGTTGTTGGCTTCGATCGGCCACTGCTTGCCGTGGCGCTTGTTCAGAGCTTGCACGATCTGGTGGAAGTTCCATTCGCGATTCTGATTTACCAGGTACGTGCCGGGAGGCATGGAGGCGACTCGCACGAGTGCCCGGGCGGATTCCTCGAGGAAACTGCAGGCCGGCATCCAAAGGCGACTGGCCTGAATGGCGCCCCCGGCGGCTCGATCGTGCAGGAACGCGATCATGTTGTTCGAATCCGGCGTCGTTCCAATCTGCCAGCCCAGGCGTGCGACACGGGTCTCATCGTTTGCATCCCGCGCACGGGCCTCGGCGGCGATCTTCTCGGGGCCAAAGCCCTCGGTCGCGTTTGCCGGGGAATCGGGTGTATATGGGCCATTTGTCTTCTCGGAGTACACCATCACGCTGCTCGTGAAGACGAACACGGCGCCGGCGGCTCTCGCAACACGCGCAAGCGTCTCCGTCCAGACCTGGCTGACGATGTAGCCTTCGTTCTCGAGTCCCGTCGGGCGCGTTGCCGTGGCCAGGTGAAAGATCACGTCCGGCGCGGTCTCGCGCACGAAGGATTCGATCGCGCCAGAATCCGTCACGCCGAGTTTTTCGCGATCGTAGCGGACGACCTCGTGGCCTTGGGTGATGAGTTCTGAACAGAGCGCCGTACCGACCGTGCCGGAGGCGCCGGTGACAATTGCTTTCATGGATGAGGACTCCTACCGATTGCTCGCAGTCTGGACGTCCCTCTCCTCATCCGTCGTGCTGGTACTTGAATATGGTCGAATCTGGCCGAAGGGCCAGTTGATCGCCTCTTCGACAGTGATCATGACAACCGTCGTTCCGCCGTCAACCTCGGCGATTCTCAGCGGATGCTTCGTAATCATCTCGTGCAACTGGCTGGGTTCGCGCAGCGATGGGTGTGCGGCACCGAAAGTCTGCGAGCGTTCCCAGAAGATCCTCTGAAGCGCCTGCGAAACCTCTCTGCGCACCGACTCATCGCCATCCGCGAGATAAATGTAGCCCCGCAGATCCTGAAGCGTCCTCTCCGTATCTCGCCGCATCAGTTCTTTGTATAACTCGGGATAGCGCAGTTCCTGGGCGCGATCTCCATCGGGAACCGGCGAATGAGCCAGCATCCGCTGCCCGCTGTTCTTTGGCGGCGGCCCCAACATGCGGTGTGCCTGCGCAAGGAGTTCCTCTGCCTTTTCATGCCCGGGGACATCCCTCGACTGGCGCCACATCTTGGTAATGTTGACTTCCAGGTTCCGGCCATTGTCCGGGTTCTCAATGTGCAGGAGATCGTCGGAGGACACCCAGTAGCGATAGCCATCGTCGTGGATGTGCAGTTCATCCACGACCCATCCCAAATAGCCTTCCCGAGTGCTGTCGTGGGCTTGCAGCCATTCGCGATCGGCCGGCGCCAGTCGCGCATATACTTGCTCCGGATCGGCCTCGTGCTCATGCGCGTCCTGCTCGCAGCCCGCAAGCAGGCAAACGCCGAGCACGATGGGTGCGATCTGCCAGAAGCCGAATCTGCCGAATCCCCTGAGCACTTCCTTTGCATTCCCCCCTTGGCGGTGCGACTGGATGCAAGACAACGATTGGACTCTGAATGTTCCCAGGTTGTTTGCGCTTTTCCAGTTTCAGTCCCTGTACGATCAGTATGCCTTGCGTATTCAAGTTCGGACAAGTGGAAACGCCTCTGATGACGGTTTGGAACGCGCGGGCCTGCCCAATTTGCGCGAACAATCATCTTGCACGGCCATCTGCCCAGCGTGAAATCTGATTGGCCAAATCTTGAGCAGGCTATTGACACCCATACACAGGTGTCCCATACTTCTCCAGACCAGGGGGAACTACAGATGGCAGGCAATGAGAAGATCTCCGATACCACCGGGATCACGGTTCTGGGGGACCCTACCCAGGGGGCTCCGGCGAGGAAGCTTGAAGCATTTCCGTTTCACCACAAGCAACCCACCCGTGTGACATTCCACTGCCAGGAGTTCTCCTGCTACTGCCCGGTGACGGGCCAGCCGGACTACGCCACGATCGACATCGAGTACGAGCCGGACGCGAAGGCGCTCGAAAGCAAGTCGCTGCGCAACTACTTGTGGTCTTTCCGCGATACCCGCGGATTCCACGAGGACGTTGTGCATCGTATCCTGGATGATCTTTCATCGTTCCTGAGTCCCAAATGGATGCGTGTGACCGGGCACTTCAACATCCGCGGCGGAATCGCGATCGATGTCGTGGCAGAGAGCGAGAAGGCTTAGAATCCGAGCTAGTCACGGCGAAGGAGACAGACCATGAGGCGATGCAGTCTGGAGTGGTGGGGGAGCATTGTACTCTTGATGGTGTTGCTGGTCGGCGGCGCCCACGCACAGAGTGCGGATGAACTGACAACCAGGACGCTTCTCTTGCCGAGCGATCGGACGATTGGTCTGCTGCTGACTGCGGAATACCACGTCGGTGAGACGATCAGATGGGTCGATCGCGGCGATGCGCGTGGTAATATCGACATTCCCGCCGGGTGGGCTGCGAAGCTCATTGTGAACACGCAGGGAGCCGAGGACCTGATGCCACTGGCGGCGTTGGGTGCGAATGATCTCCAGTCGCTCGACCTTTCCGGAACGCAAATCTCCGATCTGGACCTGGCGAACCTGCGAAGTCTCGCCGGCTTGTGGGAACTCGACCTCAGTTCCACCGATCTGCACGAAGGTGGGCTTCAGTTCCTCTCGGATCTCAAGAATCTTCGCCGCCTGAATCTCATCCTGTCGCATGTGCCGGATCGCGACCTGAAAGCCTTAGTTCAGTTACAGAATCTGGAGGAGCTTGCCCTACCGCGTACCATTACCAGCGTTGGCGTGCGGCACCTTGTTGCATTGCGGAATCTGCGTCGGCTCGATCTTTCGCAGACGCGAGTCGACGACGAGGGCATTCAGTTGATCTCCTCGTTGAACCGCCTGGAGGAACTGCACCTTCCACTCGACGTGACCAATGAATCGATGCCCGTGATCGGGCGCTTCCTTGCACTGAAGAAACTCAACATGAAGTCCACGCGCGTGACGGATGCGGGCCTTGAATCGCTCAAGAGCCACCCCCGGCTGGAGGACCTCGCGCTGCCCACGCAGGTCACGGACGAAGGGTTGGTTTACTGCAAGGATATGGTCGCGCTGAGATCGCTGGACTTGTCGCTGACGCGTGTGTCTGGAACGGGTCTGATTCACTTGGGACGTCTGCCGCGATTGCAGTCACTCGATCTGAGCAACTCGCGATTGCGTGAACCCGACGGGGCGGCGATCTCCTTCGTAACATCGCTGAAGTCGCTCGATGTTTCCGACACGAGAATCGGCGACAATTTCGTCGAGCACCTGACATCTCTGCCGCGGCTTGAGACAATTAACCTGTATTCCACCTATGTCAGCGATGACGGCGCCGAGAGCCTCGGGAAGATCACAACGTTGCGTTGGATCAATCTCTCACATACGCCCATGGGTGTGCAATCCGCTCCTCATCTCGCGCAATTGCCCAACCTGGAAGCACTCATCCTGGACGATACGAACTACACGGATGTTGGATTGAAGCCCCTGACACAGCTTCCTCGCCTGCGCATTCTCCGTCTTGGGCACACCCTCGTCAGCAATCACGGAGTCTCCAGTCTGGTACAGATGCCAGGACTGATGGAACTGAGTATGGCGCACACACGACTAAACGACGAGGGGCTTGCACAGTTGGCGGTACTGACGGGACTTCGATCGCTCGACCTCGGGTACACCGACATTCGCCCGGATGGATTGGAACCTTTGGCGCAATTGCCGCATTTGAAGCGCCTCGACCTGTCCGGTGTCGAAATGAACGACGTCGGAATGCGGATGCTATCGCAATTCCCAGCGCTGGAGGAGCTGACGCTCTACGGAAACGACATCTCGGCGGATGGGATCGGTGAGCTTGTAAGCCTCAAGAACCTGCGCGAGTTGAGCCTGTTCGACACGCCCATTAACCATCGCGTTCAGGTGCAACTTCGCAAATTCAAGTCGCTCCGCCGGCTCATTGTCACGTCGCGACATGCGAGCATGGCGCGCATCTTCGAACTCCGCGAAGCCATGCCGAACTGCAAGGTGGACTCCCGCTGACCCGAGACGGCAAGCATTTCGATTTGGCGAGACGGCCGGGATGGGCTACACTTCTCAGGTTGGGTTACGGAGTAATCCGGCGGGATTTGGCACGCCTTGCAGAGGCGTGGAGTTTCACTCGGTTGGAGAGAGTCATGAACATTCGTCGAGCCTTTGCTGTATCAATGATTGCTGGCGTGTGCGGTGCTGCCGCGGCCGAAAGCGCGAACGAAGTCGCAGCGCGCGACGAGATGAACACCATGGCGCAGCAGATGGTCCTTGTCTCTGTCGACACGACCTACTTCACAACGCTCGAGAACCTGAACGACCTGTCCATTGAGCCCGGCGATCCGGACGATCATTTCGATTGGATCAACGACAAAGGCGGGGCGCTCGTGATCGACATGGCGGAGGGGCGTTTCGAGGCCAGTCGCGTCGATCTCGTGAATCGCCCTTCGTCTTTGCAATGGCAGGGACCATACATCACCTATCAACAGGGTCGAGTGGATGGAGTGATGAGCGATTACGATGAAGGCACGCCGCTCGATCCGTGGGGAACACCATACTACTTCTATTCGCCGGTCGGGTTGATTGCCCCCAAGCAGAGCGCTGTTGTGCTGCAGGACTATCAGGACGATTTCGACATGTACACGATCGTCAGCTTCGGTGCCGACGGCATCATGAGCGGGGACGATCTGTTCCATCAGTTCTACGGCAGCGTCGCGTCGCCCACGATCTCGAGCGTGCGCATCGGGCCGGCGACCACGCGTGCCGCGAACTACGTGGCCAGCATCAAGGGCTACTACTTCGGCGCCTCGCAGGGAAGCGGTTCGGTGCTGATCGACGGCGCACCTCCCTTTGCGGTCGCGAGCTGGAGTTCTTCGCTCATCGAAGTGGAACTGGAATCACTGCCTGCAACCGGCGCGACCTTCGGCGTGCAGACCGACGGTGGCGCAAGTCTCTCGTTCACCGGCTATTTGAACGAGGGCGCCACATCCGTGCGAGATTGGGAGCTTTACTGAAGGATGGCAGCCGGCAACGGGAAAGGGCGGCTCACGCTCCGCGAGATCGCACTGCCCGCGATCGAAGCCGCGCCGTCGCTGCTCGGGGCATTGCTCGTGCGCCAGACGCCCGTCGGAAAACGCGTCGCGCGCATTATCGAGACAGAAGCCTACGATGAAGACGATCCTGCTTCCCACTCCTTTGGAAGACAGACCCCGCGTAACAAGATCATGTTCGGGCCGCCTGGCCGTCTGTATGTCTACCTGTCCTATGGAATGCACCACTGCATGAATATCGTCTGCGGTCCGGATGGCCGCGGCGAGGCGGTGCTGATTCGCGCTCTCGAAGCAATCGAGGGAACGGAACTGATGATTGCCTCGCGGAACTGGCAGGGCAAACCCGCCGCGCAGATGCTGAATGGGCCTGGCAAGATCTGCCAGGCCCTCGAAGTCGATCTGTCTCTGAATGGCGCAGACGCGATCCGTGGCGATGCGATCTACTTGATGCGCGGATCACTCCACGATTCAGAAACCGTCATCACAACGCCGCGAATCGGCATTACAAAGGCCGCCGATTGGCCGCGCCGATATGTGCTGACTACGCGCTCTGGCTAGTCAGTCTCAGCAGGGTTCGCCGCCCCAAAGATCGCCGGTATTCACCGGCACGCCTTGCAGCTTCAAATAGTAGAACAACTGGCTCTTGTGCGACTGCTGGTGCTGAATCATCTGCATGACCCGCATGCCGAGGGGCAGCGGACGCGGATCCCATGGCGCCGGGGCGGGCTGCGAATTCAACTTCTCCTCGCCGGCATCGTTGATCGCCTTCAGCGCCATTTCCTTGTCTGCGGCCAGTTTCTCCAGCGCTTCGGCCACGCTGCCGACGGCGGGGAATTTCTCTGCCGGCGGCATCATTTCCTCCATCGACATTTCGCTCATGTCCGCGCCATCGGGCATGCTCCAGTCATTCGTGACGAAGCACTTCGCCGGCTCTCCACAAGCCGTCGCGAGGTGAAGTAGTAACTGCCCCATCGTCATCCAATTGTTCCCCGTCGCCGGTTTCCAATCCAGCGACAACCCCTCCACCTTCGCCATCAGTGCCTTGGTTCCGCCAAAGCCGTCGTTGACCTCTGAGGTCAAGAGTTCAGTCCAGTTCATCGCATTCTCCTTGTGAAGCGAGGTGGAATATGTGTTTGTTGCCAGTGGCGAAATAAAAGCGAAAGCCGTCCGGCGGAGTCAAGGAGAATCAACGATCATTCAGAGTTGGGAGGATTCCGGCCGTTCTGGCTCTTCGGACTCATCGAGTTCCTCGGGAATCTCTGCCAGTACCTCCGCCTGAGCGGCGAGGAACAGCTTCTGGCGCCGGCGTTCCCGCCAATGCGTCCACCAGACGGGAAGGATGTGCACGCGGCCCCGGCGCCATGCGACAGACAGGAGGATTATACTAAGTAGCGTCCCCAGGATGAACGCTGGGAGGCCGGCCTCGGGACCGAAGGAACCGCCAGTCCACAAATCCGGGCCGGACGTTTCGGAGACCAGGAGCTTGGGAAGATGACTGAGCCCCGAAACCGGTGAACCGTAGAGGCTGCCGAGGCAGAAGTTCCAAGCCAGGTGCGTTCCGATCACCATCCACAGTCGTCCCGTGACCATGTACATCGCGCCGAGCATCACGCCCGCTTCGATCGCGATGAGCACCGACGACCAGACGGTTGCACCTGGATTGTGATAATGCACGAAGCCGAAAAGAAGTCCGCTGATCAGCAGCGCCACTGGAGAGCCGAACATCTCCTCGATCAGCCGAAAGAGGACGCCGCGAAAAAGGAGTTCCTCGAAGAACGCAACCAGCACGAACAGCAGGAAGGTGGCGAGTAACCCGTAAGGCATCACATTGCTGTCGCCAAAGTTCGTCCCCACTACCCTGTACCAGCCGGCGGCCATCTCGAACAGGATGATTGTCGTGATGAACCCAAAACCGATGCCGATTCCAAGGAACGTCTCCGACGTGGCCGTGTCGGGATTGAACTCGTCTAACTCGCGCCGCGCGGCGAATCGCGCGACAAGCCAGACAGCGCCCAACAGGGCCAGCAGCATGACGCATTCTTGAACGATCCCGGCGCCGAGTTCGGGAAACGGCCCGCCCCCCGGGGCGAAGCGGATCCCGAGCGTGGAGTGGAGGAAGCCCAGAATAAGGCCGAGCAGCCATCCAAAGACCGCCGCCCAAAACAGAATGAGAATCAATCGGACAGGTGGAAACCCAAGAATTCTCTGGTGCAATTTCATTCGCACACTCCGTCCTTAACGATGCCAGCGGCCGAAGACAGTGCGCCCGAAAGCTTCGACGACATGCATGGCGTAGCGACCCGTGCCGTCGGCGATCTGGTGACGGCAACTGAAACCGTTCGCAACAATGATTGTCCGATCGTTTGCCTCGCGAACAGCGGGCAGGAGCCGACGCTCTCCGATCGCGTTTGAAATCTCGTAGTGTTCCGCCTCGTAACCGAACGAGCCTGCCATGCCGCAACACCCGGAATCGACTTCTCGGATCACGGGGGGCTTGCCCGGCGAGGTGAGTTCCAACAGCCGTCGTGTCGCGTTCGTCGTCTCAAGCGCCTTCTGATGGCAATGCCCGTGAATGAGAAACTCCGGCAGGATGGGCTGAAACCGGGGACGGAGTCGGCTTGCTTCCAGTGTGCGCACCAGAAAGTCGTCTGCGCCGAACGCATTGCGCGCCACCTGTTGCGCCGTCATGCGATTCGGAACCAGGTCCGGCAAGTCATCCTTCAAAGCGGACAGGCAACTCGGTTCGAGCACAAGCACCGGCACGCCCTCCTCCGCGTACGGCGCCAAGGTCTCGACCGTGCGCGCGCCGTCGCGCCGGGCGGCATCCAGGAAACCCTTCGAGATGCGGGTGCGCTGGCAGCACGCCCCGGAAATCAACTCCACGCGATAGCCCAACACGGCGAGTACACGCACGAGCAGACGCGCTGGGCCAGTTTCGTGATAGCTCGCCCAGCAATCGCCGAACAATGCAACGCGCGGTGCGTCGGAGGAAAGATGTTCGCGCCGGCGCATGAACCAATCGCGCAAGGGCTGGCGCGCGAACTTCGGCAACGTGCGTTCCGTTGCGATGCCCAGGCGATCGAGAACCTGCCGCCGGATGATGGAACTCTTCAACGCGGCATTCGCGAACGGGGCCAGCCCGCCGCTGAACAGGGCCCCTGAGCGTGGAGCTTCGGCGAATAGTCGCTCACGCAACGTCTTTCCGTACTTCGCGTGCCAGTGCGCGAGGAACTCGCTCTTCAGTCGCGCCATGTCGACATTGCTGGGGCACTCTGTCTTGCACGCCTTGCATTCAAGGCAAAGGTCGAGCACCTCGTGCAAGCGCTTATCGCCGAGTCCCTTCGGGCCAAGTTGGCCAGAGATCGCTAGCCGTAGTGCATTCGCACGACCACGCGTCGTGTGTTCTTCGTCGCGCGTTGCCATGTAGGACGGACACATCGTTCCCTCGCCCGTCTTACGGCAGGCTCCAACGCCGTTGCACATTTCAATGGCGCCCGCAAAGCCGCGCATCTCGGAGAAACGGAAGAACGTCTCGGGCAACCGCACGTTGTAATGCGGACCGAAGCGCTGATTCTCTCCGATTGCCGGTGTATCGAAGATTCGGCCGGGATTCATCAAACCATCCGGATCGAAAACGCGCTTCGTTTCGCGAAACGCCTCAATCATTTCAGGGCCCCAGAACTCCTCGTTCAACGCACCGCGCGAGATTCCATCGCCGTGCTCGCCGCTCCACGAGCCGCCGAACTCCTTCACCATCTGCATCGTCTCGCGCGCAATTGGCTCGAGCATTTCGCGATGGTCGGTGCGCTTCATGTTCATCACCGGGCGCACATGCACGACGCCGACGCTGGCGTGTCCATAGAGCAGCGTCCGGATGCCGCGCTGCGCACAGATCTGGACAACACGAGGCAGATACTCCGCAAGCCGCTCCGGGGGAACGCACGCATCCTCGATAAAGGGCACGGGCTTTTCGTCGCCGGGCATGGCCAGCATCACGCCGAGGCTCTTGCGACGTAGTTCGGTCAGTCGGGCGCGCGCCACTGCATCCACAATCACCGGGTTCGCATAGCCGATCGCGTTACCGCTCAGGTCTCGTGTCAGGCGACTCGTCACCGCCTTCAGCGCCTCGTCTGACTCCGCGCTCAGTTCGACGACCAGCATCGCCTCCGGCCGGCCTTCGATGAATCCGCAGAGATCGCGCGTGCTCGGATTGTTTTGAGAGAGGCGAATCAACTCGCCATCCATCAACTCGACCGAGAGAGGATCGTGCGCGAGCAACTGAGGTACGGCGCGCAGCGCTTCGTCCATCGAAACAAAATGAATTGCCACTGCGGCGACGTGCTCGGGTGGCTCGGAGATCGCAACGGTGGCTTCCAGCATCACCGCCAGCGTTCCCTCGGCGCCGCAGATCAGCTTGGCAAGATTCCACGGTTGGCCGAGCGCAAACTCGTCCAGGCTGTACCCTCCGACGCGTCGCATGACCTTCGGGAAACGCGCTTCGATCAACTCCCGATGGCGATCCAGCACCGTTCCAATACCGCGCAAGAGACGGCCTTCTATGGAATCTCCCGCGATTAAGTCGGCAACTTCCTGCGGCGATCGCTGGCGCAATTCGACGAACTCGCCCGATGCCAGCATAACGCGACACGCAATGACGTGTTCCGACGTGCGCCCATACTGGATGCTTCGCATACCGCTGGAGTTGTTGCCGATCATGCCGCCGATATTCGCGCGATTGCTCGTCGAAGTTTCCGGCGCGAACTCGAGACCATGAGGCTTCAGTTGCGCGTTCAACTCGTCGCGTACAACGCCGGGCTGCACGCGCGCCCAACGTTCCGACGGATTGATCTCAAGGACGCGGTTCATGTGCTTCGAAACATCCAGCACAATCCCGCTGTTCGTCGCCTGCCCGGCCAGGCTTGTCCCGCCGCCGCGTGGAAGAACGGCTATGCGGTGGCGTCGGGCGATCTCCAGGGCGATCGCGATGTCTGCTTCCGAGCGCGGCGTTACAACGGCGATCGGCTCGAACTGATACAGGCTCGCATCCGTGGCATAGATTCCACGTCGGACACGATCGACCAGGACTTCTGAAGGAAGCCGACGCCTGAGCTCATCGCGAACCTGATCGTACAGCAACATGCCTCTTGCTCACTCCGTCCCCACTAATTTCTTGAATTCGGGGTCATTGTACAGCCACTCGTAATCTGGATCCTGTGCGGCGCGCGGACCATAGCGCTCATCCAGGGCAATGGCCTTGCCCAGCAATTCCAGCGCACCGGACTTCTTGCCTGCCTTCGACAGGAAGCACCCGTAGTGGTAATAGCCTTCCGGATTCTTCGGCTGCAGAGCGATCATCTCGTCGCCCATATCGAAAGCGCGATCGAATTCCTTCTCATCCGCGAGGCGATAGCCTTCCATGATGAGCGCGTTGTACTTCCAGATGTGAAAGATGCGGCGCAGTTCTTTGATCGGCTCTTCGTGATCGTCCACGCGCAGATCGCAATACACATCGTTGTAGCCGCCGTAGCCCGCGCCCTTCTTGACGATATAGATCGCGGCGGATTGCATGCCGCGCGAGTCGCCGCCGGCTGCCTGTCCCGCTTCAATCGCGCGCAGCAGGCGTTCGCCGAGAAGTTCACCCTTGGAATCGAGATAGGCCTTCTCCATTGCGACGACGACCTCTTCGCCCGTCAGGATGTTGCCTTGCACGGCGTAATTCTTCCCCGCACGGCCGCCTGCCCATTCCATGCACTCCTTGCCCGTGTACGTGGCTGAGTGCCCTTCCGCATCGACGATTCCGACCTGGCGATGTTCGCGTTGCTGGTCGCTGGCCAGCAGAAGGTCGAGCGTCTCATGCACAGACATACCTTCCTTCAGCAGACGCAAGCCGCGCGGCCCGAAGGTCGTGTTGCCGAATGCCTGGCTCGCGATCGCACCGACTTCCGCTTCGGCAAACGGCACGACGGATCCGACGGCGAAGAACTTCGACTGCACGGCTACGCCGAGTTCTCCGGTTTCCGGATCGTAGGCGACGATCGAAAACGTGGAGATGTTCTCTGTTGGTTGTTCGGCCCTGGCGACCGTGAAAAGACCCGCGAGAAGCAACAGGGCGAGGAATGTGACTTTGAATCGGACCATGATCGAACCTCCTGAGGAAGTGCGTTATTGTTCGGCACAGCGTACTTGAGCGGCAATCGTTTCTCCATCAATTACCCAAGTCGTTTCCGGTTCCGCCACCAGGCGATCCGTGCGCACCAGCACAAGGACTTCACCCGAGGGCAGATTCTTCAAGTCTACATGCGATGTCGAGGCGGCCAATTTCTGCGTGGCGATGATCTGCGATGGCCGTGGGGCGTTGGCATCTGCGGCCGCCTCAACGACAGCAAGTTCAAAAGGTACATCCGGCGGATTAACGATGCTGATGGAAAGAGTGCCGCCGCCATCCAGCGCCACTCGCCCCTCCCAGTTGTAGTCCGTTGTCCCCGAGATTTCGATGTCTGTCGCGATTGTGCGCTTCCACGCCGGAGACATCGTGGCCTCCTGGAGTTCCAGCATATATGTGCCATACGTCAGCGGCGAAACCGTCAGGCAATCGCCTTCCGGCGCAAGCAGGCGGTAGTAGTCTTGAGAGATCGGATCATCCTGCAGCGACAGGCGAAACCACGCATCCGTCGGTTCCGCAGTGAAGCAGATGCCGAAGCCCGCAGCTTCCTCGAAGTGAAACTCCTGGATGACGTCGTCGCGAACATCGAGCACGAGCCGATCCGGCAAACACGCCAGCGCATCTGTGGTCGGAACATCCGATCGGCCGGCAACAACCAGTTCGTAAATCGACGGTTCGACGTTCGCGAACAGGATACTGCCCGAGGGGCTCGACTTCATTCGACGCGCAACGAGCTCCGGCTCATTGATCTCGACAAGATACACAATGCCATTCTGCAGGGGGGCGTCTCCAAAGGTGATCTCTCCCCCGACTTCCGGCAGCTTGTCGCCTCCCATTTCGACAATCAGATCCTGGCTCTGCGAGAGGCGGAACTCGCGGCGTGCCACGAAGCCCGAATCCGTACGAACCAGCAGTTGATAGATATCTTCGTCCAATCCTGGAAAGCGGAATCCCTCCGCCGATTGCTCTCTAACCGTTTGCCACGCATGATCCTGCCACCTTTGCAGAACAGCGCGCTGCGCATCAGGATAAGTTGTGAAGTTCACGCGGCCGGCCACTGATCCGAGAGCAGGTGTCGGAGAAGGCGTCGGCTCCGGGGTTGGCGTCGGTGTCAAGGGAGGCGATTGTGTGGGCGTTGCCGCTGGCTTGATTCCCTGTACCGCTTCCGGCCCGCCTGCGAGCGTGATCGCGGAGGCCCGCTCTGAAGCTTCACGATTCTGCCGGGCGAGCGACGTGAGTTGAATCCAGACAAGACCCACGACGGTCAGAAGCACGACCGCTGCGACGACCGCCAGTATCTTGTCGGGCTTCTTCCACATGGCAGGCCTCTCCGCGCGTTCTCAACGCCGGGAGCAGTCTGCAGACTCGCGCGGGTGGGCGGAAATCGAAAAGACTCGGGAAGAGGGACTATGCGGGTTGCGGAATCGGTTGGGGGGCGCCGTGCGTGCCACTGGGCAGCTTCTGTTCGGTCCGCAGGAGGAGCCGAAGGCTGTTCAGAACGACCAGCACCGTGCCGCCTTCGTGCCCGAACACGCCGAGCGACAACGGCAGTCCACCGACGATTGCAAACCCGACCAGAATCGCCGCCGCGCCGATTGCGACGACCAGGTTCTGGCGAACAATCCGCCGCGCCGCACGGCCAAGATCGAGCGCCTCGACAAGGTCCGGCAGACGATCCTTGACGAGCACGATGTCCGCCTGCGCGAGCGTTGCGGCGCTGCCGCGCATACCCATGGCAACGCCGACTTCCGCGGCGGCCAGCGCCGGCGCATCGTTCACGCCATCGCCGACCATCATGACCTGACCGCCGCTGCTCCCGTCCGCCGCCTTTGCAACGGCTTCCCATTTCTGCTCCGGGCGCAAATCGCCGAAGGCTTCCTCGATGCCCAACTGGCCCGCCAGGCGATTGACTGCGTTGGTCAGGTCTCCGCTGAGAAGCAGAACGCGCACACCGCGTTGCTTCAATGCCGCGACGGTTTCCGCTGCCTGCTCGCGAAGCGTCTCGCTCAAATGGAAACACATCCGCGGCTGGCCATCGGCAGACAGAACGACGCGTGCATTCTGCGCCGCTGCACACTCCTCGCCGTCGCGATGCTTAACCGGGCAACGCCCCAGCATCACCTTACCGCCATCATGCAGCGCATGCACGCCTTCCCCCGCGACCTCGGCGATGTCACTGAGATCGTGTCGGCACTCATCAGAATCTTCGGAAATGTGGCGCAGCACGGCGCCCGCCGCGGGATGCGTTGACGACCCGGCCAGACGGCGCGCCAGAGAAAGCTGATGATCACGATCTTCGGAATACGGCGTAACGCTGCTGACGCTCGGCTCGCCGGTCGTCAGCGTACCCGTTTTGTCCAGCGCAACCGTTCGTACGCCTGCTGCGGCGAGCAAACCGCGGCCACCGTGGAAGAGAATTCCGCGGCGTGCTCCAGCCGCGATGCCCGCCAGGACGGCACTCGGAATCGACAACACCAGTGCGCACGGCGACCCCGCAACAAGTAGAACCATGGCGCGATAACCCGCGACCTTGAACGGCAGGCCCAACGCCAACCACCAGATCAGAAATCCCGCAATCGATGCGAACAGAATCGCCGCCGTGAAGTACCGCCCGACGCGATCGCTCAGGACTTGCGCCTGAGAACGATGGCTGGGTGCGGACTCGACCAACTGGATGATCTTCTGGTAGGCGCTTTCTCGTGCGAGATGAATGACCTGGACGCGGACAAGCCCCCCGCCGTTCAACGCGCCCGAGGGAATCTCCGCACCCGGTTCCGGCGTCAACGGTTCGGACTCGCCGGTGATCGCCGACATGTCGATCGTCGTCTTTCCCTGCGCCAGGATGCAATCGACGGGGAACTTTTCGCCGGGGCGAACTTGCAGCAGATCGCCGGCCTTGATTTGATCGAGCGGAATCTCCTCGACGTCATCGTCGCTTCCCACGCGATGCGCCGTGTCCGGCATTTCCGTCGTCAGCGCTTCGATGGCCGACCGCGTACGACGACGCGCGTAGGCCTCCATGGAACGGCTTGCTCCGAAGAGCACGAGCAATGTTGCGCCCTCCGCCGGATGCCCGAGCGCCCATGCTCCCAACGCAACCAGCAGCATCAGGAAATCGACATCGAACGTTCCCTCGGCGATTTCCTCGGCGGCCTCGACCAATGGATACCGCATCCCGGCCGCAAAACTGATCAGGTAGAACACCGAGGCAAGCGGCAACCACAGATGCTCGGCCGTCATCGCGAGCAATAACGCCACCAGGCAAATCACCGTCGCAACGATCTGCGGCTGCCAGTCGGCGGATTCTTCTTCGTGGTTGTGGTTGGCCTGATCACTCATAGTGCATTGATCGTAGGCACGGTCCGTTCCCACGGCAAACTCTTAATTTCGTCGGGAAGTGGGGGAGAGGTTTGAGTATGCCAAGACCCGTTTGGAGTGCATCGCCTGGTGGTGGCAAGCATGGCTTGCCCTGAACGAACGTTGAAGCGCGACTTCAGCAGTCGAGGCCTAATCCCCTTCTGCGTCCAGTGCATTCTCGATGAAGTTGGCCAATGCCATCAAAGATTCGTCGGAGTGTTTGAACATCTGATACTGACGCAGGGAGCGTGGTAGATCTCTGGGCTCCATCCCGTCGATATAGGAGAATACGTGGCCCGCCGGTTTCAGACCACTCCGAATATCATTGATGAAGCCGCTCCACTCGGACTCAACCCACCTCGATTCCAGGTGCTCTCTCGAGGTTCCGACGGCAACGACTACCATGGCGGCATCAAGCGCGCGATCAATGGCTTGCTGATACGCCGAGGCGCCCATCTTCTCGAGCGAGACGCTGCTCAGAAATACCTTGAAGCCCCTGGCGGTAAGGTAGTCGTAGAGCGTACGGGCCAGTTGGCTGTCTCTGGTCTGCCGTCCATTCGCATCGAGATTCTTGAAGGAAATGAAGACTTGATGGTCGGAATCTGAAGTTCGGGTGCTGGCACGAGTCTTCTCTTCGAGAGGTCGCGTGCCCGGCGCGGGGGATTCGGACTGGAACGTTCCCAGCAGGCTTTCTATCTCATCCATACAGGCCGATGCGGATGGGAAGCGGGCGTCGGGATTCTTCGCCAGAAGCTTATCGATCAGGTATTGGCACTGTCTGTGTCGGGATGGCAGGGAGGGAACAGGTTCTCTGATGTGCATCTTAAGCACTTCGATCGGAGTCTTGTCGTCGAAAGGCTTCGTTCCAGTCAGCATCTCGTAGATTGTAATTCCCAGATTGTAGAGATCGCTGCGCCCATCGATGTCCGACCCTCCACGGATCTGTTCCGGACTCATATAGTGTTCGGTGCCCGCGTACCAACCGGTGATGCGGTCCAAATCACTCGTCACGACTTCACGGGTATAGCCGCTGAGCATTGTGCTTCTCGTAGCATCAAACCAGACGTTGCTCGGTTTGACATCCCGATGAACCAGACCCCTGCCGTGGATGTACTCCAACGCGCGACAGATATCTTTGGCGACTTCAAGGGTCTGGGGAACTGCAATGCTCCCTTGATCGAGTCCTTGCGAGAGCGTCCCTCCGTATGGATAGGCAGCAATATAGAAAGGGGTCCCATCATACTCGCCGACGTCATAGACTGGAACGATGTTTGGGTGATTGAATCCTGCAGCAGTGTCCCCTTCATTTTTGAATCGCTCCTCCTCGTCTCTGAACGCCCCCTGGCGGCTCTTCTCAGGGGGGCGAAAAGCGTGAATTCGCGAAATCTTCAAGACCACTCGTCTGTCGTAGCGCTCATCGATCGCCTCGTAGGCCTCGTGCAATCCTTCGGTCGCCATGTGCGACCCGATGCGATAGTGGCCCAGTCTGGTGTCCTTTGGGATCGTCATGACGATGTTGCTGCCTTTCTGTGCAGGAGGTTCCGCAACTCATAGACGCAGGAAGTGGGTTCGGTACCCATTTCGGATTGCCACATCTCCGCCGGACACGTGGCGAAATACCGTTTCTTCAACTGACGATTGAAAGACCTCGACACCCTCACTCGCTGCCGCGGCTACTACTCCGATCATCCAGGTTCTCCTGCGAGGCGCAATACGCAATGATACTGTTCGAGATTGTGATTCGCGAGGTCGGTGAGAATCCTTTACCGCGGCTCTGCGCCATCCCGGGGCGGAGCGCAAAAAGGAGAGGGCCCTGCCGGTTGGCAGGGCCCAGTTGGGAAGGTAGTGAGGGGAAATCGACTACTAGTCCAGTACGTGGAAGTCGGCCTTCTCGATGCGTTCTTTGATGGTGGACATGAAGGAGTCTGCGACCCAGCCGTCGATGGCGCGGTGATCGATGCCGAGTGTCAGGATCACGCGGTCACGAATCGCGATCATGTCGCTGCCGTCGGGGCCTTCGATCACCGAAGGGCGCTTGTGAATGGCGCCGACGTGCATGATGGCGACCTGCGGCTGGGCGATGATTGGAGTGCCAAACAGCGCGCCCTTCTGGCCGGGGCTTGTGATCGTAAACGTGCCGCCTTCCACGTCCGCCGCGTTCAGCTTCTTCATGCGCGCACGATGCGCGATGTCCGCCAGACCGCGTGCAATGCCCACCATGCTCTTCTCTTCAAGATTCCGAACGACCGGAACAATCAGGCCATCTTCCAGCGCCACCGCGACGCCCATGTTCACGTGACGGTGATAGACGATGTTGTCGTTTTCGATGCTGCTGTTGAGGATCGGGAAATGCACCAACGCATCGGCCGCGGCGCGCATGATGAACGCGAGCGGAGTCAGCTTCACGCCGTAGCGCGCTTCAAACTCCTTGCGCGATTCGTTGCGCAGACGCGTTGTCGCGGTCATGTCGATTTCGAACACGGTGTAGGCGTGGGGGCTGATCCGACGGCTTTCGACCATGTGCTGCGCGATCATCTTGCGCATCGTCGACATCGGCTCGACGCGTTTCAGTTCACCTTCCTCAAACCCGATGGGGCGTGCGCCTTCCGGAGCGCGCATCTCGGCCGTTGCACCATTCGGCGATTTCGGTGTCGGCGCCTTCGCGCGTCCCGGCGTGTGGGGACGGAAGTCATCCTTTGCCTGCTCCACCATGCGCTGCTGCTCCAGGAACGCCATGACATCGGCCTTTGTGACACGGCCGCGCGTGCCCGTGCCCTTGATCTGCTCGATGTCCAGACCGAGTTCCTTGGCGATGTTCCGAACAAGCGGCGTGCTCTTGCGGCGCAGCAACTTCTCGCGCTCCATCTCGACGGCCGAATGCTCCGTGCTCATTTCGCGTGGCGCTGCCGGCGGTGGGGGAGCGGCTGCACCGCCGACCGTCTCCTGCGCCAGGGCTTTCGCTTTCTGGCCGGAGCGCGCCTGCGCTTCCTTGCTCATCGCGTGCGGTTCTTCGTCGCGCTTCTTCTGCTCGACCGCTTTTTCGATTTCGCCCAGCTTTGTCCCGACAGGAGCCAGCCGCGCGATCACCGTATCCACATCCACCGTTTCGCCTTCGCTGTGAACGATCTCGGCAAGCACGCCATCGTCCGGCGCGGGGATTTCGGCCTCCACCTTTGCGGTGGAGATTTCCAGCAATGTTTCATCTTCGCGAACCGTGTCGCCCACCCGCTTGTGCCACTTCACGATCGTGGCTTCCGTGATGCTCTCGCCCATCTGGGGCATTTGAATGTCCATGTAGTTCGTGGTCGGCATGGAAGGGTAACTCTCTTTGGAATTAGTAGGTCGAAATCTCGCGGATGGTTTTCAGGATGTCATCGGAATTCGGTAGGATAGCCTCTTCCAGAATCGGTGAGTAGGCCACCCAGGTGTGCAACGATCCGACGCGACGCACCGGCGCGTCCAGCCACTCGAAGCAGTTCTCGCCGATCAGCGAGGCGATCTCGCCGCCAAAGCCGCCGGTCGTTGCTTCCTCGCTGACGATCACAGCACGGTGCGTCTTGCGGACGCTGGCGAAGATCGTCTCCTCATCCAACGGGTTCAGCGTGCGAATGTCGATTACTTCAGCCTCGTAGCCATCTTCGTTCGCCAGGCGACTCGCCGCATCCAGACTGCGCTGCACGGCCGCGCCCCACGTGATGATCGTCAGATCGCTGCCTTCGCGCTTCGTTGCTGCCTGGCCGAAGGGAATCGTGTAGTCTTCGCCCGGGTACACGTCGCGGTTGTAGCCCTGATAGTAGAGGTGCTTGTGTTCGAGGAACAGCACCGGGTCGTCGCAACGAATTGCGGTGCGGAGCAACCCCGCGGCGTCCGCCGCAGAGGACGGGTAGACGACACGCAGCCCGGGGCACTGGACGAAGATGCACTCGCCCGTCTGGCTGTGGTAAATGCCGCCGCCGCGCAAGTAGCCACCCGTCGGGACACGGACAACCACGGGACAAGTCCACTCGCCGCCGGAACGGTATCGCATCGTCGCCAGCTCGTCGCGAATCTGCTGCATCGCCGTCCAGATGTAATCGAAGAACTGCACTTCGCAAACCGGGCGCAAGCCGCGGCTCGCCATACCGATTGCGCGGCCGACGATGTTCGCTTCTGCCAGCGGCCCGTTGAAGCACCGCGCCTTGCCGAACTTGCGCTGCAGACCGTGCGTGATCTTGAAAACGCCGCCCTTGCCCTTGCACTCCGACAAGGCTGTCTCGTTCGAGCAATCCGCCACGTCCTGGCCAAACACGAGGATGCGTTCGTCAGCTTCCATCTCGTCCATCAGCGTCCGGTTGATTGCCTGGCCCATCGGAATGGCATCCTTGGCCGGCCCGCGAACGGGCGTCGGGCAGGAGAAGAGATCGCGGTCCAGCGGGCTGTTCTCAACCGTGTAAAGATGATCCACCGCCATGTCCGGCGTCGGCTTCTCCGCGTCGAGGGCGCCGTGGACGGCTGCACGCAGAACCTTCTCGACCTCTTCCCGCAGATCTTCGATCTCCTTCTCCGTGAAGTGATCGTTTTCCAGCAGGAAGCGCTCGAATTGGGTAATCGGGTCGCGGTTCTTCTCGTCTTCCAATTCTTCCTTCGTGCGATAGTAGACGTGATCGTCGGACAGCGAATGCGAATACGGCCGCGTGACCGTCGCATTGATCAGAACCGGGCCGATCTCGCCCGACCGCATCCGGTCCGTCAAATCCTGCAGGATGGAGATCGTACCCATCAGATCGGTTCCATCCATCGAGACGGTCGTCAGGTTCGGATAGCTCGCGCAGGCCTTGGCAATGTCGCCGCCGGGGATATTCTCTGTGCTCGGGACCGAAATCGCGTAGCCATTGTTTTCCACCACAAACAGCACCCGCAGATTCCTGATACAGGCGGTGTGCAGCGACTCGTGAAATTCTCCCTGGTGCGACGTTCCGTCACCCAGGCTGACGTACACGATTTCATCCTTGTTCGCGGGCAGATCCAGATCGAAATGCCGGATCGTCTCCTCGGACTCGCTGCAACCGACAGCCTGGTTACATTGGCTTCCGGTCGGGCTGGACTGGCTGACAATATTCAGTCCCCGATGTCCGAAGTGACTCGGCATCTGGCGGCCGTGAGAGGACGGGTCATCCTTCGCGCCCGTGGCCTGCATCAGCATCTCCAAAGGCGTCACGCCTAACTGCAGCACGAGCGCGCGGTCGCGGTAGTACGGGTAAAACCAATCGTAGGAGGGCTTCAGGACAAAGCCCGCGGCGGTACAGAGCGCTTCGTGGCCGGCGCCGCTGATTTGGAAATACGCCTGATTGCGCTTCCGCATGGCGATCTCCGCATCGTCGATACGGCGAGACATCACCATGTTCTTGAACAAGGCGGCCATCTGTTCGCGGGACAGGTTCGGGAGCTTCGGCTGGGGCGTGGAGTGTTTCTGACCCCTCGTGGGGGTTTTACCTACCGCCGGGGCTTCAGTGGTCGTCATCGATGGCAACTCCAGGAAAGAAATTCCGCGTCAAATACCGGGCAGATTCTCATGCCCACTTCTCCAAGCAAGATCCCGGCTCGCTCCATCCGGTGAAGCCACAGCAGCCTTCTGATGCCGAAAGGACGGCGCTTCGCCGGTTCCATTCGCCTTGGGATTTGCCCGATGCAGCAGGGAAATCGCGTATCTTCGTGCCCTTTCGGGCCAGCGGCGAATTGATGTGTCATAGGATGCAAGTCCGGTTCCAGTTCCAAGTGCGAGTCCATGAAAGCCGACGCGACAGAACCCTGCAAGGGGAACGTTTACTTACAATTGACCGCCGATGGGAGCCTTTTATTCAATCCACGGTCCAAATTCGTCGCCCGGGTGAAGGATACCCACCTTCAGCTCTCGCTCCATCGAATAATTCTGGATATTTGAGGGTATGAATATCTAAAATCTCTGTTTTCTTGATTTCGATCAAGGAATCCCTGAAGCCATCTCGCTAGCTTCCCAATCAGCAGGAGCAAATACCAGCCAGCGAGGAACGGAAATCATGAGCATGTTCTGCAATCAGTGCGAGCAAGCCGCTAATGGCATAGGCTGCAGCGTTGTGGGCGTTTGCGGGAAAGACCCGGACATGGAGTCCCTTCAACAACTTCTTCTCTACGGCCTGAAGGGCATGGCCGCATACAAGCACCACGCCCGGCGCCTCGGCCAGGACGACCCCGAGGTCAACGAGTTCATCGAGCGCGCTCTGTTTGCGACGATGACCAACGTGAACTTCGACATCGACAGTCTCTTCGCCCTTTGCATGGAGTGCGGTGAAAAGAACATCCGCGTCATGCAGATGCTGAACGACGGACACGTTGAAGTGCTCGGCAAGCCATCTCCGACTGTCGTGAAGCGCGGCCTGAAGAAGGCCCCCGGTATCCTGATCACCGGACACGATCTGGCCGATATGCTCCACCTGCTGGAAGCAACCAAAGACACGGGCATCATGGTCTACACGCACGGCGAGATGCTGCCCGGCCACATGTATCCGAGGCTCCGTGAGTATCCCCACCTGGCCGGCCACTACGGCGGCGCCTGGCAGAAGCAGAAGCGTGAGTTCGAGGAGTTCGGTGGGCCGATCGTCGTCACGACCAACTGCGTGCTGCAACCGCGCGAGAGCTACGCCGACCGGATCTTCCTGACGAATGCCACGGGCGTTTCCGGCGGCCAGTACATCCAGGACGACGACTTCAGCGTCGTGATCGCGAAGGCGAAGGAAATCGGCGATCTGGCCGAGGTCGAAGATGGAGAAATCGAGCTGGGCTATCACTGGACCGTGCTGCTGGACAACGCGCAGGCTGTGGTCGACGCGTTCAAGTCCGGCGCCCTGCGTCACGTTTACCTGATCGGCGGATGCGACGGCGCCGAACTGGGCCGCAACTACTTCAGCGAATTCGCCCAGAAGACGCCGGATGACTCGCTGATCTTGACGCTCGGCTGCGGAAAGTACCGCATCATGGACCACGATTACGGTCGGTTTGGTCCCTTCCCACGCCTGCTCGACATGGGCCAGTGCAACGATGCCTACGGTGCCGTGCAGGTCGCTCTTGCGCTGGCCGAGGCATTCGAGTGCGGCGTCAACGATCTGCCGCTGTCGCTGGTGATTTCCTGGTTCGAGCAGAAGGCCGTGGCCGTGCTGCTGTCGCTGCTGCACCTGGGCGTGAAGGGCATCCGCATCGGGCCCAAGCCGCCTGCCTTCATCACCCCGAACATCATGGCGGTCCTGCAGGAGAAGTTCGATCTGAAGCTGACCGGCGAAGCGACCGCCGACCTGGCGGCGACCCTGGCAACCAGCGCCTGACGAAGTAAGCAAAACCCCTCCCCTCCTCGCTCCTCGGGGCGGTGCTTCCCAGCCCGCCCCGAGGTGCTGTTTTTAGTCCTGGGGCCGTTACCCCATTTCCATTGCCCTTCGGCGGCGCATTCGCCTAATCTTCGCCCATGTAATTACCGGATGCTGGCCGTGAGCGAACCCACACCACTCATCTTTCACGTCGATATGGACTCGTTCTACGTTTCCGTAGAACGCCTGAAGGATCCGTCCCTGATCGGCAAGCCGGTGATCGTCGGCGGCACGCCGGGCGGGCGGGGGGTCGTGGCGTCGGCGAGTTATGAGGCACGCGCGTTCGGCGTGCATTCGGCCATGCCTTGCAGCCAGGCCATCAAGCTCTGTCCGAAGGCGATCTTCGTGCGCGGGCACTACCACGAGTACGGCGACTACTCGCGCCGGATTCGCGAGGTGATGGAGGAGTTCACCCCGATCGTTCGAATGGCGAGCCAGGACGAGGCGTACCTGGACATGACCGGGACGGAGCGCCTGTGGGGCGCGCCGATGAAGTCCGCGCATCGCATCCGCCAGCGCATCCTGGAAGAGACGCAGTTGCCCTGCTCGCTTGGGCTCGGATCGACCCGCACGATTGCGAAGATCGCGTCGGCGCTCTGCAAGCCTCGAGGCATCCTGTGGGTGCCGGCGGGTAGTGAGCGCGAGTTCCTTTCACCGCTTCCAATTGCGAAGATGCCCGGCATTGGGCCGAAGAGCGAGAAGCGCCTGAACGAGACGGGGCTGAAGTACCTCGGCGATGTGATTCGGCTGGGTCGTGATGAGATGGAGCGCCTGTTCGGTGCACATGGCGCCGAGTTCCACGATCGCGCTTGCGGCATCGGCGGTTCGTTTCTTGGCGAACCGGAGGACGTGAAGTCTGTCAGTCACGAAGTGACATTCGAGCGCGACACGGCGGACCGAGAATTTCTGGCGGGAGTGCTGAGCGAACTGACCGAAAAGGTTGCATCGCGGCTGCGAAAGGCCGGCGCCCGGGCCGCGACGGTCTCGATCAAGTACCGCTACACTGGCTTTGAAACACACACGGCGGCGATCACGATTCCGTCGCCAACCGCGGATGAGCGCGTGTTGCTTGAAACGGCCGTGAAGCTCCTCGAAGACAACGCCGATCCATCACGTCCGTTGCGGCTGATCGGCATCGCCGGATGCAACCTGATCTGGGGCGAATCGCAGATGGATTTCTTCTCCGATTCGGAAGAGACTGAGCGCCGCACACGCTTGCTGGAAGCGATCGATTCGTTGCGCGAGAAGCATGGTTTCTCGGCTATTCGGCGCGCAAAATCACGCGATGAAAGCCGCGGTCAGTGGGGGTGACTGTTGCCCCTCAGGATTCCTTCCCAATCCATGTGACGTTCTTGAGTTCCCGTCGGATGCCGCGGCGGTATTTGTACTTCGGATAACCGACGACAAGCGCGGCCAGCACTTCATTCTGCGGCGGGATCTGCAGGGTTTGCCGAAGCGATTTGTTTCGTTGCACAACCGGCGGAACGAGCCCGATTGCCGTTGCGCCCAGACCCAGCGAGTGCGCAGCCAGCAGCGCGTACGTCAGCGCAATCCCCGCGTCTTCCGTGTGGCACTCCGACGCTGCATCCGCGTGCAACACGAGCATCGTCGGTGCGCCGCGCAGAATGTAGTCGGCCTCGCCATTTTCCATTTCAGGCAAAGCCTGTCGCATCATCGGAACAATGTGATTCGCGAGCACATTGTACGTTTCCAATCCCGCCGTCACGCGCAGGAACATCCGCATCAGCGGATTCCGCATTCCGTTCACCAGCCCACGGTAGGCTTCGATGAACTGCGGGAGGATTTCGCGCATAGTATCGGGATCTTGAACGGCGGAAATCTCCATCTTGTGCGGAGGAAATCCCATCGGCGCCAGCGCCACCGCCTCGATGATCTTCTCCAGCATCTCGCGCGGAACCGGTTTGTCGCGGAAAACGCGAACGGAGCGACGCGTCGCAAGCAGATCGTGCAGGTCTTCGAATGCAGTCTGGCGGCTCGGGAGTTCAAAGAAATCGCGATCGGAATCCAAGCCCTCGATCACAATCGACTCGGTCGGGCAGACGGCCATGCACTGGCCGCAGGCGATGCAAAGGCCTTCGCGATCTGCATTCGCCGAAACGGCCCCCTCCGCGTCGAATTCCAGGATCCCACTGGGGCAGACTTCCAGGCACGTGCCGCACCGTTTGCACGTAGCCGTGTCGATTGACTGCAAAACGGACATTTTCCCCTCCACCACAGCTTGAATCGATGATTCTCACTCTCTACACCGGGGTTGGACCAGCCTTCAATCGGAACGGCCAGAGATTCTACTCGCCCCAGGCACCCACCGAGCGTTGAAATGGATCGTCAGTGGTGCCGCGGCACCGGATCTCGAGTACAGAAGGGAGCAAGACCGATGAACAGACTGCCACTCGTCATGCTTCTCTGGATCATTGGACTCCTCGTGGCCTGCGCAGGCAGCCCGCCCCCGCCCCCCGCCATCATGGAACCAACGCCGATTCTGGATCAGACCGAGGCCATCGGAGAGAGCCCGGAGTTGGGCGTGGAATTGCTCATGGAATTGGAATCGACCACGATCGGTTCCGTCGGCGAGGAACTGCGCGTGCGACTGGAAGCCCGCAACGTTTCGGATGTCCCCGTGACCTTGCACCTCAACAACGGCCAGACCTTTGACTTGATCGTGAGCAATGCCCGAGGCGAGGAGGTCACCCGCTGGAGCAATGGTCGGATCTTCACGATGGCATTGCAGGCGCTGCCGCTTCGCCCCGGTGAATCCATCGTGCAGAATCTGTTGCTCCCCGTACCCGAGCAGCCGGGCATCTACCGGGTTGTTGGAACACTTATGACCGCGCCGATGGTCCGCACCGAACCGTTGGCATTTGAATACAGGCCGGAGGCCGATTGATGGGCAAGTTCAAGCGCGTTCTCGTGACAGGTGGAGCAGGATTCATCGGTTCCCACATGGTGGATCTATTGTTGGAGAAGGGGTATAACGTTCGAGTCTTCGACAGCCTCGAACCCCAGGTTCATGGCGGGCGCGAGACGCCCCCGGACTACCTGAGTCGCGACATCGAATTCGTTCGTGGCGACGTGCGAGATCGCGACGCGGTTGTGCGCGCTCTCGATGGCATCGATGCCGTCATTCACGACGCAGCCCAGGTCGGCGTCGGCCAGTCGCAATATCAGATTGCGCGCTACACGGACGACAACGTGACCGGCACGGCGGTTGTGCTGGATGCGATTGTCAACGACTGCAAACACGTCGAACGTTTTCTCGTTGCAAGCTCGATGAGCATCTACGGCGAAGGTCAATACCGCCGGCCAAGTGATGGCGCGTTGGTCGCTCCGCAACTCCGGCCCGATGAGCAACTTGAGACGCACGATTTCGAAATGCGAGACGCCACCGGCGAAGCGCTCGAGCCCGTTCCGACGTCGGAAACGAAACCGCTGCATTGCACATCGATCTATGCGCTCGGCAAGAAGGCGCAGGAGGAATGGACGCTCCTCACCGGCCACACACACGGCCTTTCCACCGTAGCGTGTCGGTTCTTCAACGTCTACGGCCCGCGCCAATCGCTCTCCAATCCGTACACCGGCGCCGCGGCGATTTTCAGCAGCCGCATCAAGAACGGCAACGCGCCACTGATCTACGAAGACGGCGCGCAGGTGCGCGACTTCGTTCACGTGCGCGACATTGTCGAAGCAAAACTCTTCCTGCTCGAGAACGAGAAAGCGATCAACAAGCCCTACAACGTTTGCACAGGCAAGGGCACCTCGATCCTGGAGCTTGCGCGTCTCCTTGCGAAACTCCTCGGCCGTCCCGAACTCGAACCAAACGTCATCAAGAAATTCCGCTGCGGCGACATCCGGCACTGCTTCGGCGATCCTCTGAAGATTTCGCGCCTCGGTTGGAAGAGCCGCATTGCCCTTGAGGACGGCCTCCGCAACCTCGTCGAATGGACCGCCCAACAAGAAGCCGACGACCGCGTCGACCAGGCCCACGCGGAGTTGGTGAAGCGCGGATTGGTGAAGGAGTAAACTGGACTTCTGCATCCGTCTTCTTGCAATTGTGGAAGCGGCGGAGGCTTTCAGTCTTCACTGGGTTGGCGTTAATGAATAGTTTAAAGAAGATTCAACTCTGGACTCGGATTTCATTCGTCCTTCTCCTCCTGGCCGCGCTGACAACAACGGCCCGCGCCACGGAACCGATCGTTCTTGCACACTACATGACATGGTATGAATCCGAACCCGTCAGTGGCGTCTGGGGTTGGCACTGGACGATGAATCACTTCCATCCTCCCGAGCAGGCGGCGACGCATGATCCGCCGCTGATTGGGTTGTACGATTCAGGCGATCCTCACTTGCTCGAGTACCACGTGGCTCTCATGAAGATGGCCGGCATCGATGGCGTTGTCGTCGATTGGTACGGGACCGGGCAATTCCGCGATTACCCCGTTATTCATCGAAACACACAACGGCTGATGACCGTGCTCAAACGCGCGGGGCTGAAGTTGGCGGTCTGCTACGAGGACCAGGCCGTCAAGCACGCCGCAGCAGAACGCGGCTGGTCGCGAGAGCAGACGCTGCAGCAAGGCCGCGCCGACATGCAGTGGCTCGCGGAGAATTGCTTTGCCGACCCGGGCTACATGCGTCTCGGCGATCGGCCCATTCTGCTCGTTTTCGGTCCGCAGTACTTCCAGGCCTCCGAGTGGAAGTCTCTCACCTCGGGCATCCAAAACCGGCCAGCACTCTTCGGCCTTCCTCATCTGATTGAAACCACGGGCATGCAGGGCGCGTTCGGTTGGCCTCCGGTTTCCGGTAATCGCACAATTCCACCTGGCGAGTGGAACGCGTACCTTGATTCACTCTATGCACGCACGGGGAGTTCCCAACCAGTCATCGGCATCGCATTCCCTGGGTTCCACGATATCTACGAGCAAGCCCAACTCCATCCCAGCTACGGATACATCGATCCGCGCGACGGACAGACGATGCGCGAAACATGGCGGCGCGCTGTGGATTCAGGCGTTCCGATCATTCAAATCGCCACCTGGAACGACTTCGGCGAAGGCACCGTCATCGAGCCAACACGTGACTTGAAGTTCGCTTACCTGCAGTCGCTCTCCCGCGATCTGCGCCCCGATGAATCCATCGGGCCAGAGCAATTGCGCCTGCCCTTCGGCGTCTACCGAATGCGCAAACACTTCCCCGAGAACGCCGCCATTCAGGAAGAAATGCAGACCATCAGCAACCTGCTCCTGGACGGACAAACCCCCGCGGCCACCTTCCGGTTCGATCGAGTCATTCAGAGTATCAAGCAGGGATCGTAATCGTTGCTTGCGATCCCTCTGCCTTTCGTATCTACTTCCCACGGCCTTGGCACCTCGAATTCCGCATTACTCGTGGGACTTCATCGAATGGACCGACCAACTGGAAGCCGATAACTGCGTGAATCGGGCTCACGCGGAACTTGTGAACCGCGGACTGGTGCAGGAGTAGGGGAGGGCTGCGGACGAAGGAACTCGAAATCCACATGAGAAGGGGAACCACATTGGATATAGTCATACCGGCAGGCAATCCCGAGAAAGCAGACATTGCCTTCTTCCGCGCCATCCCATCAGGCAAGCGAGATTGTGTATTTCGCGGGCCAGAGCTCAAAGATATCGTCCCGGGCGATAAAGTCTTTCTTTACGCGAACAGGGCCATTCATGGCTGGGTTGCATTCGACGAGTATTCCAGCTACCAAGGCAAGAATCTCCAGAAGCATGACGTCTCGAAGCCATTCGCGCTGTATTTCTGTGGACCTATGCACTCCTTCACCAGTGCCTTGCCAACTCCGCCGGACTTGTGGTTCAATCGATGTCGATACGTTCACAAGCTTCCAGAAGGTTTCAGGAACGCACTCTACGCAAGATGCGCAGAGATAAGGCGCTGACCCTGGTGTGCCTTCCCAGTGCCCCTCAATGGTACTTCTCTTTTTTCAATTCCATACCACGTCTTGCAGCAGCATTCTCGCGATCGCGCTCCTTGTGGTAGATGTCTACTTCCTCAAGGGAGGGAGGGGTCTTTAGTTGCCAGAGGCTTGTTCCAATGTCGGAACTGCATAGAACGACCTCATCCGTGTCCCACATCCAGCCGAGAGCCCATTTCTGAAAGTCTCCAGCCCCGGAATTGACAGCATCCAGTTCGTTGCCATTTGCATCAATTAGATGGATCACGACCTCTGCATAGTCGGAGGCCTGCTTATTACTGCGATTGACTGAAGCGTAGACGGAGTAGTTCCCCGACGGTGAAACGATCTCCGACGTTTGGACATCGATCGGAGGAGGTGGGCTGAAGAATACCATAAAGGCCACGATCCATATAATGATGGCCGTACCGATCCCGCAGACCAGAACCGCACCAGCGACAACCAGCGCGATTTTCCACCTCAACTTTTTTCGGATGGGTGTTTCGCTGGCAGCGTCCATGCTCTCCCCCTTGGTGAACAGGCACAATCCTTTGTATCAGTCTTTTTGGGGGCTGGATGGAGAGAGCGTCACCCAATAATCCTCCTCTCTGAAGCAGAAACTGCGCTGCCACAATTAGTGCGCTCCAAATCCCCCACCTGCGCCCTCGCCTTCGGAGAAATGCGTTGCACGGAAGTTCTTGCTCGAAGACAGTTTCTTCATCATGAGTCATTTTTCCGTTCGTATCCACTTCTAGAGGGCTTTTCATGAAGAAACTTCTGATGTTGGCGAGCATCGTGTTCGCGATGTTCGCTCCGGTTCCATCCATGGCTGGCGGGCCTCCTACCTCCGCTTTCACGTATCAGGCGCAACTGACGCAGAGCGGCGTGCCGGTCAACGGCGCCGTCGACTTGCAGTTCCAGGTGTGGGACTCCGATACTGGTGGATTCACCATCAGCTCGATTGTGACGATCGACGATCATGCCGTCAGCAACGGCTTGCTGAACGTGGAACTGGATTTTGGGACCGCGCCATTCGTGAGTACTGACAGGACATGGTTGGAGATTGGAATTCGCTCCGCCGCAGAAACGGGCTCCTACACTATTTTGACGCCGCGCCGAGAGATTCTCACGACGCCGCGCTCCTTGTACGCCGCAACGGCAGCTTCGGTGGAAGGCGGTATCAACGATGCTGATGCCGATCCGGCGAACGAGTACAACACGGGCTTCTCCCTCAGCGGCTCGGTGCTCCAACTGACCGATGGTGGCGGCACACTGTCCGCAGACCTCGCTCCACTGCTTGCGACGGCCGGCGATGCTTACTCTCTCGACGCGTATGATGGTTCTCCGGCCGACGCGGTTCTTGTTGATGTCGGCGGGCGTGTCGGCGTTGGAACGAGTGCTCCGACGGCACAGCTTCATGTTGTCCAGGACAGCTTGCCGGTCAATCCCGCGGAAGTCGGATTCATGCACGAGTATGAAACCTTCACGAACTTCATCGATCCGACGGATGTGATCGTGGATGGGACGCTCGCCTATGTAGCCGATGGGTCGGTTCAGATCATTGATGTTTCCGACCCGAGCGATCCGCAATTGGTCTCGGCGATGGATTCCTCCACGCTCGAATTCCAGGGCCTCGGCGATGCGTGGAAGCTCGCCATCGACGGGACGACTCTCTATGTCAGCGGCGGGTATGGTAACACGTTCAGCCTCGTCGACGTGACAGATCCAGCCAATCCGCAAATGATCGGAACGGCAACGAATGGCGAGAACGGGATCGACTCGCTCGGCATCCCGCAAGGTTTCGATATCGTTGGGAATCTTGTTTACGTTGCATGCGCGGGAGCAGATGCCCTCACGATTTTGGACTTCACCAATCCCGCTGCCCCAATCCAGGTCGGCAAGGCCGTCAGCAATGGCGTGAGCTTCACCGAACTCGATGGCGCTTGGGATGTGACGGTGGTCGGCAATCTTGCGTATGTGGTTTCTGCTAACAGCAACTCCTTCACCGTCATCGATGTCACCAATCCCGCCAGCCCGACCGAATCCAGTGTGCATATCGGAGGTCAAAATGGCTTCCCGGATATCGGTGGCCCCAGGGCGCTGATCATCGATGGCTCGACGGCCTATATGTGTGGTCATCACAAGTTCGGAATCGTCGATATCACCAATCCCGCTTCGCCGACCACGCTGAGCCTGATCGAGGACGACGGTACGAATTTCACACGCATGAGCGATATCCGCAGGTTTTTCCTTCGCGACGGAATGGCGTTTCTTCCCGCGCTTGGCAGCAATACGGTGAACGTGATCGACGTTTCCGATCCCTCGAATCCGAGCACGATCGCTCAACTGCGCGACGGCGTTCCAGGGTCGGAACACCTCAACTCTCCGTATAGCGTTTTCGCAGACGATCAACGCATTTACGTGACAAGCGTCGGCGACGATGCGCTTACCATCTACGAAAGCCAGACGACGAAGTCACTCATCGCCCAGGGCGATGCCGTTGTCACCGGGGGCACCGGCTCCGTCGAACTCTTGATCGAGGCGGACACGGACAACAACGGCGAAAGCGATCAGCCCTCGATTCGATTCAGCCAGGACGGCGAGTTTATCCAGGCCAAGCTCGGATTCTTCGATGCGAGGAACAACTTCCGGATCGTGACCGAGGGCGCGACGCTGACGAACATCGTCATGCTGCCCCAGGACAATTACGTTGGAATCAACACGATCTCTCCAAGCTATCCGATTCACGTTGGAACCGACACGACCAATGGAAATGGGGCGCACGTAACGGCTGGCGGCATCTGGACGAATGGCTCCAGTCGCGAGTGGAAAACGAACTTCCAAACGCTCGATCCTGCAGAGATTCTTGATCGCCTCTCGAAGGTGCCGATTCTGAGCTGGGAATTCGATAAGGCCTCGGACGGCACTCACATCGGTCCGACCGCGGAGGATTTCTACGCGGCCTTTGGCCTGGGCAACGACAAGCAGTACATCGCCACGACCGACGCCGATGGCGTTGCGCTCGCGGCTATCCAGGGACTGAACCAGAAGCTGGAAGACCGAGACGCGGAGATCGATCGCCTGAACGAGAAACTCGAGCGTCTGGAAGCGCTGGTCGATCAACTGAGCAAGGAGGTGGCGAAATGAGACCGCGAAGCTGGACGCGATTGCTCCTGGCACTGCTCATCGTCACGGCTTGCACGATGCTCTCACCGCTGGGGTCGGAACAAACCCGCGGAGTTCCCACGACGGCCGTCACCGTTGATGTTATTGCCGCGGGCGGAGGCAACGGGGCCGGCAGCAGCTACGAAGTGAACGACCTGATTGCCCAGCCCGTTCTCGGCGGTTTCTCGGGCGGGGGCTATGAGCTTTCCGCCGGCGGAATCGGGCTCACGACCACCAGCGGAGATCCGACCCAAGAGGTGTTCGTGATCTACTGATCGCTCTGCAGCCAGACCGAAAACAAGAATGGGACGTGCGATTGCGGCACGTCCCATTCGTTTTGTCGTCTTGTGTATTCGTGAATCAGCGCCCGGCTTTGTCGACCTTTGCAAGCACTTCCATGCTCTCCAGCGTCTTGCCGGTGCCTTCGACGATAGCCGTCTCGGGATTCTTGCACAGATAGACCGGCACGCCTGATTCCTGACTGATCATTTCGGGCAAGCCGCGCAACTGGCTCGAACCGCCGGCCATGCAGATGCCGCGCTCGACGATGTCGCCGGCGAGCTCCGGCGGCGTCCGCTCGAGCGTCACGCGAACCGCGTTCACGATCTGGCTGATCGGATCCCAGAGGGCTTCGCGGATTTCTTCGCTGTGGACTTCGATGGTGCGCGGCAGGCCTCCCATCATATCGCGGCCCTTGATCGTCATCAGCAGTTCTTCGTCCAGCAGGTCCGCCGAGCCGATGTTGATCTTGATGTCTTCCGCGGTACGCGGGCCGATCATCAGGTTGTACTTGCGCTTCACGTGCTGGATGATGGCGTCGTCCATACTGTCGCCGGCACATCGAACGGACTTGGCGATCACGATGCCGCCGAGGCTGATGACGGCGACCTCGGTGGTGCCGCCGCCGATGTCGATGACCATCGAGCCGACGGGCTCATCGACGGGCAGGCCGGCACCGATCGCCGCCGCCATCGGTTCCTCGATTAAGTACACGGTGCGGGCGCCGGCGAGCATCGCGCTTTCGCGCACGGCTCGCCGTTCAACTTCGGTGATGCCGCTGGGGACGCTGACCACTACGCGCGGACGCGTGATGTAGCGATATCCCCGGCCTTCGATGACCCGGCGGATGAAGTAGTTCAGCATTTCCTGGGTAATATCGAAGTCGGCGATCACGCCGTCCTTCATGGGGCGCACGGCGCTGATGTTGCCGGGCGTACGGCCGAGCATACGCTTGGCCTCGATACCGACGGCGACAACCTTGTTGTGGTTGTGTTCGACGGCGACAACGGAGGGCTCGCGCAGGACAATTCCCTCACCTTTAACAAAGACGAGAGAGTTGGCCGTTCCGAGGTCGATTCCGATGTCGAGATTGAAGATGTCGACGATTTGGTGCAGGGCGATCATGAGCGGTCTTCCGGAGCGGGAATAGGAGCTGGATCAACGGGTCGCAGGAGTCTGAGCGGGCGCGGGAAGGGAGCGAAATATCGTCGGGGTCGCAATCCCTGCCTGACATCATCCCCATGTCTCGTGAGGTGGAGGCTCGGGGGCCAACACCGTCAAGAAAAAAAACCGACCCTTGAAAATCGTGATGTTATTTCCCGCCGGGGCACCCTCAGTTCGAGGGCAATTCCCCGATTCTTCCGGTCGAGAACTCGTAGAAGATGACCGCATCGTTCTCGTCCACATCCCCATCCCCGTCGGCATCGAAATGGGGATCGTACGGGTTCAGAACGCCGCCCACGACTTCGCGGTAGAGCCGGATCGCATCGCCCATGTTCGTCAGGCCGTCGCCGCTGAAATCGCCGAAATCGGGCCGGCTGTTGGGGTCGTTCTTGCTGGAGCCGAGGGCTTCCTCCAGGGCATCCGAGAACCCGTCGCCGTCGGAATCCGGCCCACCGGGAGTGGTGTAGGGGGTTGTCACCCCGGACAGGCAAAGCGAAACGTTGCCGGCATTCAGTGTCGACCCATCGGACGAGAAGAGGCCGTTCCCTGTGTTCGATCTCAGCCAGAGATAGATCGGGTGAGGCTGGTAGGTCCACGCGTTCATCTTGATGGAGATCCAGCCGGACGCCATGTCCACACACGGTACCTGGGCATCCAGTCGATAGACTGCCATGTCTCCTCCGAGCACATTCACCTGCTCTCCGGTATCCACAATTGTCGGAACAACCGTGTAGGGACCGAACGACGGCGTTGCGGCGGGCAGGCCGCTGTCGTCCGCGTAGAAGGCGATGTCGAAGCTGTAGTCGGCCGGAATGTCGGCGCTAGTGAACGAGCCGATCGTATCGACGAACAGCCCCCACCAGCGGACCTCGCAGATCGGCGCAGGGAGCGAATCGAAATCATCGTAGGCGGTCTTACCCTGGAAATCGCTCGACAGGGCAAAGGCCGCGGCATCCGACGGCTGTCCGAGCATCGAACTGGCACCGCAATCCAGTGGATTGGCCGGCGGCGTTGGGACTGGCGTGGGAGACGGAGTGGGGGAGGGAGTCGGCGTGGGCGTAGAGTCGCCGGCGATACCGAAGTTAATTTCCGTGATGGCGGAGGAGGCATCGAGAGTGACCAAGTGCGGAACCACCAGGCTTCCCTGGCGGTAGAGAGGCTTACCCGATACGGAGGTCGGCTTGGCGTAGGTGACCTCCGGCTCCAGAACGCGACACCATTCATCCCCCGACGTCCGACGCGGCGGTACAGCGGGCGGAGAATACGGATCTGCCGCGGCCATGCTGACTTCATAGCCCATATCGCGCATCGACGCGGCGGTGATCCGACTCAACTGGCTCGTTTCGCCGGATGAATGTGTTCCAGTCATCAGTTCCGTGCCGAATGTCTCCTCATCCCAGTGCTTGTCTCTCGTTCCAGAGCCGCCATCCTGCTCGACGGGGACGGAGGCCTCCGACAGCGAGAAGATCTGGTTGTATTCCAATGTCGCCCCCGACCCCGTGAAGCGCGGATCGGCCGTTCCTGCGCCTTCAATCAGGCTCAAATCCGGCCAGATCGAGCCGACGCCGAGGACGTGGCCCATCTCGTGGGTGATGACCTCTACGAAGTCATCGCCGGTCGCCTCCAGGTTGCCGATGTCTGCCGTGTCGAACTGCATGAATCCCTCGGCAGGCAAGTAAGATGGAAGGCGCTTCACGGTCGCAGCGGCTTGCGCCAGAATGCCGCTGGCCCCATCGATATCGACTGCCTTGGCCGTGATCCGCAGATCGTCGATGTCTCCGATGTTTGGAATGTCCCCGATCAGGATGGACTCCCAGCGAGCGGCAGCCGTCTCGAATGCGGCCTGCTGACTTGGTGTCAGGCTCGAATCCGGGAAGACCACCTCGATATTGAATTCGGTATTTGGATAGGTCTGAAAGAAACCCGCTTGAGGTTCCGCCGCGATCGCGACGGTGCCGATTGGCAAGGCCTGCAGCGTGTAGTCGCCGTTCGCATCCGTTATTACGAAATCTTCGCCTGCATCGAGCACGCCGTCCTGGTCCAGATCCAAGTAGACGGTCCAATTCGCCCTCCCGGCTTCGCCTGGATCCTTAAACCCATCCGCATTCAGGTCTTCCCAGATCGTACCCGAGACGGAATTAGCGATCAGTCGGGGGGAGTCTTGGCCCGCAATCGTGTCGGATGGTGACAGTGACGTGGCGATCAGCGCCGAAACGGCAGCGGAGACTCCCAGAAAACGGCGAAACTTCTGCATGTCAAAGCGCTCCAAGGCGGCAATTTCTTACGAGATACTCAAACGTGAAGACTAATAGCCCCGTCGAGCACTTCGCATGCCCGCCAGTCCCCCGGAAATGAGCCCATTTACTCAGCTTGAGCGGGCGCCCCGAGCCGGGAAACGCACACTTGTTCTTGACCCCCTGGACCGGCATCGGGATTGCTTAAAGTAGGCTCGTCATTTGAATACACACCATTTTCCTCCGCTCTCAAACTGGTTTGAGGGGGAGAAACCTAAGGAGTTCGTTATGCGTAAGGTTTTGACAGCTCTCTCTGTTCTCGTTCTGGCAGTTGCATTCACCGGCTGTGCCTATTGGCCCGGCGGCACCGATCTGCACTACGTTGCCGAGAATGCCGGCATGACCAATGTCACCACCGGTGATGGCACCTTCGAGAACTACCACGCGACCGGCCACTACACCGGCACCGAGTTCGGTATCGCCATCGGCCTGCCCTTCCTGATCAAGTTCATGGAAGTCTACCCCATGCAGAGCAATGAAGACCTCCTGCTCGAGATCGCCAACGAGGCCGCCGATGACGGCGCTGACGCCATGATCAACGTCACGCCTCACGAAGGCAGCTACACCGGCTTCCCCTTCGGCATCATCGGTCTGTACATCGACCGCACCGAAGGCACGGGCATCGACGTCAAGTAATTGACGCCACGTCCAAGTACGCAAAACCGGCCGGGGACGCAGTCCCCGGCCGGTTCTTTGTTGTGTCGTTTTGTCTCGCGATCAGGAACCGATTCCCGTGCGTTCGCGCAACTGATGCTTCAGGTAGCCTTCGATGAACTGGTCGATGTCGCCGTCGAGAACAGCCTGCGGATCACTGACTTTCAGTTCAAACCGCTCGTCGCGAACCAACTGATAGGGCTGCAGGATGTAGCTGCGAATCTGCGAACCGAAGTTCACGTCGCTCTTCTCGGCTTCCTGCGCATCCAACGCCGCGCGACGCTTCTCCAACTCGATCGCGTACAAGCGCGACCGCAGCACTTTGAACGCCACGTCGCGGTTCTGGTGGAAGGATCGTTCGTTCTGGCAGGAGACGATCGTGTTCGTGGGGAAGTGCACGATGCGAACGGCCGAGCTGGTCTTGTTGACCTTCTGACCGCCCTTACCGGACGCGCGGAACGTGTCGATCCGCCAGTCCTTATCCTTGATGCCGATGTCGACCTCGATCGTTTCGTCGATTTCCGGCGTCACGAAGACGGACGCGAAACTCGTATGGCGTCGAGCGTTGGAATCGAACGGCGAGATGCGCACCAGGCGATGCACGCCGCTTTCGGCCTTTAAGTACCCGTAAGCCATGAAGCCTTCGATCCGCAGCTGCGCGCTGCTGATGCCGGCTTCCTGGCCCTCCTGGATGTCCAGGACTTCGATCTTATAGTCATTCCGCTCTGCCCAGCGCACGTACATGCGCATCAGCATCTGCGCCCAATCCTGGGACTCGGTGCCGCCGGCGCCGGAGTGAATATCCACGAAGCACGGCAGCTTGTCCTCGTCGGACGTCAGCAGCGTCTGGATCTCCAGCTTCTCGTAGCGGGCGACGAGATCGTCGGTCAGGGCGGACAACGCCTCGGCGTCTTCCGAATCCTCCTGGCCTTCTTCCTTCAGAAGCTCGGCCATTTCGAGATTCTCGGTGGCCTCGCTCTCCAGCGTCTCCCAAGGCTCGATGCCGGCCTTCAGATCGTTCAACTGGCGCATCAGCTTCTGCGCGCGCTCGGCTTCGTTCCAGAACTCCGGGTGTTGGGTTTCTATCTCGAGGGATTCGATCTGCTGCTTCTTTCCCTCGAAGTCAAAGAAACCTCCTGTTTTGGACGCAGGAGTCCTTGATTTCACGCAACTTGGTAATCGTCTCAGACAAAGTCATCGGGGGTCTCTCTTTCTTGATCGGCCCTGAATATCCAGGGGCGGCGAATCGTAGAGGCAAGAGGCGGACCAAAGCAAGGGCGGAGAATTCCCGACAGCATCTAGCCCTGACGCGGCTCCAAACCTGTCCCACAATCTCCTTCGTATCCAGTTTCATTCGGGGACGAGGAGGAAGTCGATGAAGAGCCTGGCATTCACGCTTGCTATCATTGCCGCAATTGCCCTGGCGCTGCTCATCAACCACAGCGCGAAGATCTTCTACACGCCAGGTTTGGCCGACGACGACAAGGCGATTCGAGGACTCGTCCAACGCTACTACAGTCATCTGCGCGCCGACGAGTTCGAGCAGGCGGCTTTGTGCTACGAGCCATCGGCATTCCTGGGCGTTCCATTCTCTGGCGCCGAGGCACTGAAGGCAGCCAAAGAACTGAGCGGAGAGATTCCCGAAGAAATCAGCGTCGAAGCGCTGCGCATCAACGGAACGACGGCCTTCGGTGAAATCGTGATTCAACGCGATGGAATCGGTCCGGTCAGCATACAGATGACCGACTCCGAGGGGAACCGAATCGGCACCTGGGCGCGCACGTTGCACTTCGTGAAACTCAACAACGGCCAATGGCGCATCGCCAAGGACGACGACCAGGCCCTGGAATTGGACCTGGACTCGACGTCAGGGGTATTGAATGTCGCGCGGCAATACCTGAACGATCCAGCCAACAAAGACGAGATTCAGCGAGCGATCCAAGGCGCCAGTCAGCAGGCAGGCACTGCGGAATAGGTCTCAGTCCTCACGGCCGCGGGTGGATGATCACCAACTCGTTCGGAAGTTCATTCTTATCGTCCGGTTGGATGGGAAGCATTTCAGCCAGTTTGCCTTTTGCTTCGGCAATCGTTTGCGTGAAGGTCTCGGCGCGGCGGCCGGCGCGGAGTTGTTCGACGGCCAGATCGCGCAGGCTGTCCAGGAAGTCCTGTCCGACCTTTTCCGCCAAAGCATGGTCCGCGAGCACCACGACGCGGCGCTCGAAGAGCGAAAGGTACACGAGAATACCGCCGCGCAGTTCCGTGCAGGCCAATCGCCGCGATCCGAAGACATGCGACGCCGCCCGGGTAACCTCCGCGATCATTTCCTTCTCGCCAACGAAGAGCCGTCGCAGCAGGTGGACGTAGCTGGCAATGACGGAACCGGCGATGAATCCGAGCGTAACCGCCACGGCCTGCCAGCCGAACCCGATTCCGCTTGGCGAACCGAAGTTGCCGAGCGCGCCGCCTTCGCGCGAGAAGTCGATGAAGTTCACGCCGCCCAATACGACCAACGCCGCGATCAGGCCGCAGATCGACTCCGCGCGATCATAGCGGCCGGACTCGGTCGAGATCGCGCAAACGATCTCCGCGGCTGTGGCCTTCTCCGCCTCCGCGACGGCCTCTTCGACCTCGCGCTTCTGATTGCTGTTCAAGAAACTCTGAGCATTCATGCGTCCATGCCTTTGTCAGGTCGATGGGTTGTGATTACCAGGAGCCGGTGGCTCCGCCGCCGCCGGAGAAGCCTCCGCCGAAACCGCCACTGCTGCCGAAGCCGCCGCCACCTCGGCTGCGCACGAAGACGGCCAGTATGCCGACGATGATCCAGGAACAGAACGCCATCGCCAGCAGCACTCCACCGGCGATGAGCAGCTTCGAGCGGTACTCCGGGAAGAAGATCGCGAGGATCATCAGGAAAACCCCAAGTCCCGCCATCAGGAGAATGATGAAGAACGGGAAGAAGCTGAATGTCTGAACATCCTGGCCGAGTTGTGTGCTCTCAAGGCGATCGAAGAAATCCTGCTGCGGCAACGTCTCGGGATCCTGCGCGGCAAAGGCGCCCAGCTTGGCAACCCCCGCGACGATCCCGCCGGAGTAGTCGCCGGTCTTGAATCTCGGAATGATGTCGGTCTGCATGACCTGGTTCGCCGCATAGTCCCACCGCGAACCCCAATCGGCCCCGAGTTCGATCCGCGCCTTTCGATCGCCCAGCGACACCAACAACAGGATTCCCTTGTTTCCCCCCGGCGCTTTCGAGCCGATTCCCCACGAATCGAACCAGTCGCGGGCGAAATCCTCGATGCTCTCACCGCTGCTGCCGTACTGGGCCATCGAGTTGATTGTCACGACAACAATCGGGACATCGTGCTCCTCGTAGGCCTGACGCTGGATGTTTCCGAGGACGCCGATGTCCTGACGTGTCAGGAGATTGGCGTAATCATTCACAAACGAGTCGTCGGTCGGGACGGGCGGAATCTGCGCCGCGGCCAGGGCCATTGGGATCAGGAAAGCCAGGGCCAGCACCCAGAAGGCTTTCCTGCAAGAAAATCGTCGCATAGAGGGTCTCCAAGAAGGGGGTCAGGTGGCGTGTGTCCCACCTGCACGATCTATAAGAGGTCTCAGTGCCTTTATTCAGAGCGAAGCCCCGCAGAGGGGCAATGCTTTCCCTGGGCGAGCAGCCGCCATGACCCGAACGGCGCTTGACCGCCGGGCGGCTGGCGTGTTGGTTCGGGGCGCGCCCAAAGGGGCGGTTATTCTATCGAGGATGGGCCCGACATGTCTTCTGTGCTTCCCAATGCAACGTCTCACCGCTGGCCGGGATTGATCGAACGTTACCGCGAGTACCTGCCGGTGACGGACAAGACACCGGTCGTGACGCTGCACGAAGGCAACACGCCGTTGATTCACTGCCCCGCGGTCTCCGAACGCGTTGGCAAGGGTGTGAACGTCTTCGTGAAGTACGAAGGCCTGAACCCGACCGGATCGTTCAAGGACCGCGGCATGACCATGGCCGTGTCGAAGGCCAAGGAGGAAGGCTCGAAGGCAGTGGCTTGCGCATCGACCGGCAACACGTCTGCATCGGCGGCGGCCTACGCAGCTCGCGCCGGGATGACCTGCGCGGTTCTGATTCCGTCCGGCAAGAACGTTGCCCTCGGCAAACTCGCCCAGGCCATGATTGCCGGCGCCAAAGTGATCCGCATCGACGGCAACTTCGACGAGGCCCTCGAGTTCGTTCGCGAGGTTTGCGACAACCACCCCATTACGTTGGTGAATTCGCTGAACCCGTACCGAATCGAAGGGCAGAAGACCGGCTCGTTCGAGATCTGCGAACAGCTTGGCGGCAAGGCCCCGGAGCTCCACTGTATCCCCGTCGGCAACGCCGGAAACATCACCGCCTATTGGAAGGGCTACACCGAGTTTCACGCGGCCGGCAAGATCCCCGCGACCCCGACGATGTGGGGCTTCCAGGCAGAGGGCGCCGCACCCATCGTCCGCGGCCACAAGGTCGACAAGCCCGAGACCCTCGCGACCGCGATCCGGATTGGCAATCCCGCCTCCTGGAAACAGGCGGAAGCGGCACGCGATGAATCCGGCGGCCTGATCGACATGGTGACCGACGCAGAAATCACCGCCGCTTCGAAGTTCCTTGCGACGCGCGAAGGCGTCTTCTGCGAGCCGGCCTCGGCGGCTTCCGTCGCGGGGCTGATGAAGAAAGCCGAAGCGGGCCTCGTGGAACCGCTGGTGAAGGAATACGGCGAATTGAACGTCGTCTGTATCCTGACCGGGCACGGCCTGAAGGACCCCGACTTCGCGATCGGCAACACCGGGGGACTGATCGACATTCCGGCCAGCATGGATGCCGTGCTGGAGGTCCTTGGGCTGGACTGATCGCCGGGCGAAACCTCACAAAAGTCTGTCGTACCAGGGCCCGCGGGAAATGTTCCGCGGGCCCTGGTTTGTGTGATCGAAGCGGCGCAATCCATCCCGCGACTATGACTCTTCTCCAAAAATCGGTCCAAAAATGCTAAATCTCAATTTCCGAATTGTTGGAAATATCGGTCAAAATATGGCCAAAATGGGCATGTTTTGACCAAATAAAGCGCTCAAAGTAGGTTCACCAAATATTAACACAAAATATCGTTGACTACACCACGCGCGCTATGCATATTCCTCTGTTCTACTGAAGGCAGGCGAAAAATTTTCTCTCGGAAGGAGAAGGCGCCGTGACCCCCCATGAGTCATTAGCTTCTCGCGCACATTCGATGCGCACCCTCTGCAGTACTCTTCTGGTTCTTTCCCTCACATTCCTCATGTCGAGTCTGGCCCTGGCGGATGAATACGATCCCCCTTCCGGCTACTATGATTCGGCATCCGGACTCACCGGAAGCGCTCTCAAGAACGCTCTCCACAACATCATCGACGATCACACGAAGCTCTCCTACACGCCCGGCGTGTGGACGGCTCTGCGTGAAATCGATCAGGACCCCAGCAATTCCAACAACATCCTCGACCTGTACTCGAACCGCTCGATCCCCAAGACCGATCAGGATGGCTCGAGCAGCGCGACCTACGTTTGGAACCGCGAGCACTCGTTCCCGAAGTCGTTCGGCTTCAACTACGAGAGCTGGCCCCCCTACACCGACGTTCATCACCTGTTTGCGTGCGAGAAGAACATCAACTCGACCCGCAACAACCACTATTTCGACTGGGCAACCGGTGGCACCGAGTACGCGGTCGTAGGCACGACCGACGTCAACAAACTGCTCGGCGACGCTTTCGAGCCCTGGGATGGACGCAAGGGCGACGTGGCCCGCGCGCTCTTCTATATGGACACCCGCTACAATGGCGACCAGTCCAACGAGCCGGATCTGTCCCTGGATGATGGCCAGCCCGTAACCGGCGAACCCCACATGGCGAAGATCAGCACACTGCTCGAGTGGCACGCGCTTGACCCCGTCGTGCAGTGGGACCGCCGCCGCAATCACTTGGTCTACACGAACTACCAGCATAACCGTAATCCGTACGTCGACCATCCGGAATACGTTTGCTCCGTTTACGGCGGAGCAGCCTGCAGTGGCCCGACGCCGACTCCGACCGCTACGACAACGGCCAGCCCGACGCCGACCCCGACGCCGACCCCGACGTCGACCGGTGGCACGTTGACCAGCGGCGTGACGGTCAGCGATTCCGTCGCCCAGGGCGCCTGGGATCACTACTCGATTTACGTTCCGGCCGGTGCGACTCAGTTGCAGGTCGTCATGACCGGCACCAACGATGCCGACGTCTACGTCAAGCAAGGCAGCCAGCCGTCCTCGAGCAGTTGGGACTTCCGTCCGTACGTCAACGGCTCGAGCGAGACCGTGACGGTCAACAGCAGCTCCAACCCGACGCTTGTTGCCGGCAGCATGTACTACGTTTCGGTTTATGGCTACAGCTCGTCGACCTCGTCCTACTCGCTGACGGCGACGGTCACCGGATCGTCCACCCCGACGCCGAGCCCGACGGCGACGGCCACGGCCACCGCGAGCCCGACGCCTTCGAGCGCCGCGAACCTGTTCTTCACCGAGTACGTTGAAGGCTCCAGCTACAACAAGGCCGTCGAGATCTACAACGGCAGCGGCTCCTCGGTCAGCCTCTCCGGCTGGTCCGTGCAAGTGTTCTTCAACGGCGGCACCTCCGCCGGTTCGACGATCAACCTGTCCGGCACGCTGGCCGCGGGTGATGTCTACGTCATCGCCGACGATAGCTCCGTTTCCGCTCTGACGAGCGTTTCGGATATGCTGTTCTCCAACAGTTCCTGGAACGGCGACGATGCCGTGGCCCTGGTTTACAGCGGCACCACCGTCGACGTGATTGGCCGCATCGGCCAGGATCCGGGCAGCGCCTGGAGCGCCAACGGCGTCAGCACGCAGGACCAGACGCTGCGTCGCAAGTCCACGGTGACCTCCGGCGACTCCAACGGCACCGACACGTTTGATCCGAGTGTCCAGTGGATTGCCTACAGCATTGACGACTTCTCGAATCTGGGAACCGCCGGCAGCACGTCGCCGACCCCGTCTCCGACGCCTACGCCGACACCCAGCCCGAGCCCAAGCCCGACGGCTTCTCCGTCGCCCTCGCCGACGCCGAGCTCCGGCGGACTGACCAGTGGCGTGACGATCAGTGACAGCGTCGCCAATGGCGCCTGGGATCACTACACGATCTACGTCCCGTCGAATGCGACCCAGTTGCAGATCGTCATGACGGGCAACAACGACGCCGATCTGTACGTCAAGAGCGGCAGCCAGCCGACCGCCAGTTCCTGGGACTTCCGTCCTTACGTTGGTGGCTCGAGCGAGACCGTGACGATCAACAGCAGTTCCAGCCCGGCGCTGAACACTGGCGTGACCTATTACATCTCCGTGTACGGCTACGCTTCGGCGACCTCGTCCTACACGCTGACCCCGACGATCACGACGAGTTCCGCCACGCCGAGCCCGACACCTTCTCCCACCCCGACGGCGACAGCGACATCCACTCCAACCGGTGGCGACATGACGAGCGGCGTGACGATCAGTGAGAGCGTTGCGTACCATTCCTGGACGCACCACTCGATCTACGTGCCCGCCGGCTCGAGCCAGTTGCAGGTTGTTATGACCGGCAGTGGCGATGGCGACGTCTACGTGAAGCAAGGCAGCCAGCCGACATCGAGCAGTTGGGACTTCCGGCCGTACGCCTGGGGTTCGAGCGAGACGGTGACGGTGAATGGCAGCTCCAGCCCATCGCTGGTGGCCGGCAGCATGTACTACATTTCGGTGTATGGATACGAGGCATCCAGCATCAACCTGACGGCGACAATCAACTAGGCTTTCCCCCCGACTAGCCTTCGGTTGTCCTCCCTGAGGGACCCGACCGCCGCCCCGCCGAATTTCCCCCCTCGGCGGGGCGGGGTTCTTTTTAGAGGAAGCCGTATCGCGCCCCTGCGCTTGACTTCCGCTCAATCATTGGCCCCAGTAGTGTCATATGCTCCAGGGAGTTCGAGTCCATGTCGAGTGAGTCCGTCCCGCGCCTTCAGCCCTCGTTGGAGACCAGGCGCCTTATTCTCCGCCCGTTCGCGCTCACCGATGCGCCAGAGGTGCAGACGCTGGCGGGGGAGCGTGAGATCGCTGAGACAACTCTCAACATCCCCTTCCCGTACGAGGATGGCCTGGCCGACCAGTGGATTCGCACGCACCGTCGCGACTTCGAGCAGGGACGGGTTGCGATCTTCGCGATCGTGCGCCAGAGCGATGGTCTGCTGATCGGTGCGATCGGGTTTGTGCTAACGCTCAATCATGGTCACGGCGAACTCGGCTACTGGATCGGGCGTCCTTTCTGGAACAAAGGCTACTGCAGCGAAGCCGCTGAGGAGATGTTGCGTTACGGCTTCGAGGAATTGAATCTCCACCGCATCCATGCGCACCACTTCACACGCAACCCGGCTTCCGGGCGCGTGATGGAGAAGATCGGTATGCAGCACGAAGGGCGCATGCGCGAGCACGTCAAGAAGTGGGATCACTTCGAGGATATTGAGATTTACGGTATACTGCGGAGTGAATTCGAGCGTCGCGCCTAGTCGGCACTTGGGATCAGGATTCGGCCACCCAATCCCGCGGCGATTTCCATCAGAATCCAACTCGCATACGGCACCGCATCAGGACGCACGCCAAACAGCGACACGATGAACGGGGTCTCCGTCCCTAGTTTCTCTGCGCCATATCGTTCGAGAAAGTGCGCGCGGAATCGGACGTTACGCCAGTCGCTGAAGCGATAGGGAATTTCGGCCGTGAATCGATTCGGGTCGGGGGATTTCCAGTCCTTTACAAACTGCCACAGTGGGCCGAAACGTTCCGCGTGAAGTTCCTCGAACGCGGCGAGGTACTCCAACCAGCGGTGCGAGAGGTCCTTCGAGAGATCGTCTGGCAGCGTGAACTCCACGACAATTCCCATGCCGTCATCATTGTCACCGCAGAATGGATTGGGCGTCTCGTTGGGGAATGCGCCATCCACATCCACCAGAGTTTTCGAGATTGTCTGGGAATCGAGATCGGGATTCAGATCGAGATCGAGCCCCGCCAGTCGGTCGAGCGATGCGCTGCCGAGTTGCCAGGTAACGCTCGAATCCGACATCGCGCGATGGTGCAGCAACCGCGCGGGGAAATCCATATACGCGCGCAGATCGCTCGCAACATAGCACAGTACTTCCGGGCTATCCTGGGGGGTCCAGCCTTCGTCGATGATCAGGCGATCCATGTGCACCGTCGGGCCACCTTCCCGCCCGGCGGTTCGTCCAGGCGTCAGGATTTCTTCCAGATCGTGCCGCCGGGACGGTCTTCCAGGGCAATACCCAGGTCGCCCAATCGATCCCGAACCATATCGGCGAGTGCGTACTGTTTATCCTGACGCGCGCGCGCGCGTATGTCGATCAGAAGTTGCAGCAGATCCTCCTCAAGACCGGCGATCTGCTCCTCCTCAGGCTCCAGTTCGCACGTCACGCCGAGGACTTCGCGAAAGACGCCCAGCAGGGCCGTTGCGCCGGCCAGGAACGCCTTTTCATCGGTCTCGCCGCGTTCCACTCGGGCGCGTTCGCTGTTCACAATCGTAACAAGATCGAACAGGACGGCCAGGGCCTGCGCCGTGTTGAAATCGTCGTCCATCGCGGCGGCGAAGCGCTTCTCGACCTCGACCAACTGCTCGTGGTTCTCCCACTCCTCGGGCTCTGGCAAATCGCCGAGCAAGTGTAGCGCCTCGCGATACGCATCGCTGTATCGAGTCGAGGCCTTCTGGGCTGCTTCCAGGTTGTCCACCGTGAAGTCCAGCTCCGTCCCGTAGTGCGCCGAGATCAGGAAGTGGCGCAGCGTAATAGGATCGAACTTCTCAAGCAATGCATCGATCGTCTTGAAGTTTTTCAGCGACTTCGACATCTTCTCGCCATCGATGTTCAGGAAGCCGTTGTGAACCCAATAGCGCACGAACGGATGCCCCGTGTGGCATTCGCTCTGCGCGATTTCGTTTTCGTGGTGTGGGAAGCGCAGATCCGCGCCGCCGGCGTGGATGTCGATTGTATCCGAACCCAGACATGCCATCGACATGACGGAACACTCGATGTGCCACCCGGGGCGCCCCTTGCCCCAGGGCGAATCCCACGCGGGCTCGCCGGGTTTCGCGGCTTTCCAAAGGCAGAAATCAAGCGGGCTGCGCTTCAGTTTCTGCTGACTTTCCAATACGCGTTCGCCCTGCCTCATGTCGTCGAGTTTCTTCCGCGACAGGCGACCGTACTCCTTGAAGGATCGAACGTCGAACCAGACCGAGCCGTCCTCGCTCGCGTACGCGTGATCTTTGTCGACCAGACTCTTGATCAGGCCGATCATCTGGCCGATGAATTCTGTCGCCTTCGGATGCCGCGTCGCGCGGCGCACGCCGAGCGCCTCTGCGTGCTCGAAGAACAACTTCGTGTACTTCTCCGCGACCTCCTCGGCGGGAATGCCTTCTTCAGTAGCCCTAGCGATGATCTTATCGTCCACGTCCGTCAGGTTCTGCACGAAGTTTACATCATAGCCGCTGTACTCCAGCCAGCGCCGCATCACGTCGACGACAACGAAGTTGCGCGCATTGCCAATGTGAAACGGCCCATAGACAGTCGGCCCGCAATTGTAGAAGAGGACCTTCTTCCCCTCGGGATCGAGAGGAACGAATTCTTCCTTCTGGCGCGTCATGGAGTTGGTGATGCGAAGGGACATGGACGTCTCCTGGCGAAATCGATGTTTGTTTAAGAGAGGTTCTGAATCAGGTGGCCAACTGCTCGACGGGGCTTTCGCGCACGACTGAACAGATCAGGCTCACGACGGTGTCCTCATCCAGGTCCGTCGTGTCGACCAATGTGGCGTCGTCCGCGATTCGCAAGGCGCCCCACTCGCGGCGCCGATCGCGTTCGTCCCGATCGATCAGATTACGATAAATCTCTTCGTGCGGAACGGGCTTGCCCATTGCTTTCAACTGAGCCGCGCGTCGCTGCACGCGCACTTCGGGCGAACCGTCGAGGTAGATCTTCCACGCGGCATCCGGGAAAACGACCGTGCCGATATCGCGACCTTCGAGAACGCTCGATCGTTGCAGTCCGATGCGGCGCTGCTGATCGACCAAGGCCTCGCGCACATCGATGTTATCGGCCGCGCGGTGCACATTGCGTCCGACCTCTTCGTCGCGGATGGCCTGTGTGATTTCCTTCCCGTCCAGCCACACCGTTCCGTCATCGCGCAGTTCCAACGACAAATTCCGCGCCAGCGCGACCAGTCGATCGGTCGTCGCTTGCTCATCGGTCAACTGGAGGAAACTCCAGGCGACGGCGCGGTACATGGCGCCGGTATCGATGTGTCTGAAGTGGAGTTGTTCGGCGACGCGGCGCGCGACGGTGGATTTCCCGACCCCAACGGGGCCGTCGATAGCAACAACTGGAGCCTTCTGCACTGTGAGCTGTCTCCCGGAATTTGGCGCGCGGCCGCCCGCGCCCGGACAACGGATTGCCTAGGCCACCGCGGGCCCGTCGGGCAAGGGAAGATACAGGAAGCAATGGGTTGGATATGGCGTGATCGAGCTGTCACGTCTTGCGGAACTTCGTCCCCAGCCGCATCAGCAAATCGTAAGTCTCGCGATCCCAGAAGCGCAGCGCCGCGCCGTAGAGCAGCGTGGGCACCGCGGCCAGCAGGAACGACACGATCTGGTGATCCGGCAGCAGCGCGCACAGGCCCCACAGAGCCAGTCCGAAGAGTCCCCACAGCGGGATGAAGCGCATCCACGAAAGGAAGAACTTCGTGTAGCCTGCCCGCAGCAGCCAGGCCAGCAGCCCGCCGTAGACGAGCCACATTGCAGCGGAGCACACCGCCAGGGCTGCTATTGCGGTCTCCACCCCTCGCGATGCTCCCCAGATCAGAGCGCCGGCTCGCACGATCAGGTTCGCGCCGTTCCAGAACAGGCCGACCTCTGGCCGATCGCGCAGGACGTCCAGGCTCGAAATGGGCGAGAAGAGGCCCTGGAAGACCAGGTAGAGCGCCAACCACTTGAACATCGGGGCGGCGCTGTCTACCCAGTCCGCACCGAGGATCAGGTGGACCAGGATCGGGGCATAGAACGCCAACCCGAGCAGAACGATCGGAATCGTGGCAGACGCTCCGCGGAGAGTCAGGAGAACCCGGCGTTGGAGCTCGTTCTCTTCCAGTCCCGCCAGCGCCGGGAAGGCGACTCGCCCGATCGCGTGCACGAGAAGGAACATCGGCATCGCAATCAGTGCGTTGGCCATCGCGAAGACGCCCGCTGCCGCCTCGCCCACCAGCGCGCCAAGAATCAGCACCGGCGCCTGGGCGCCGCTCGCATTCAGAAGTTGATCCGCCGTGAAAACCGAGCAGAACCGTCGATGCTTGCCAACCAGGGCTCGAAACTCGCGCCACGCGGCACCAACCTGGAAGATTGTACCGAAGGATCGCCCCCGCCATAGGATCGCCACCTCGACGACGGCAGCCACCGCATACGCCGTGTAAAGCGCCGCCACGGAATGCCACAGCAGGACCAGGGCGGCTCCGCCAAGCAGCGTCACGGCCGTGTTGCTGAACTCCGCCACGCCGATCCGCGCGAAGTTCAACTCCGCCACGTGCAGCGGCTTCACGTTCAGCTTCAGTGTTTCCAGAAAGACGATCAGCGGGAAGAACCAGAGCAGGTAACTGCTGTCGCCGAGGCCCATCCAGCCGGCGATGACGCCGTGCCCCGCCCAGGCAACGATTGCGAGGATCGCGGCCCCGAGCATCAGGGCGCCGCGCAAGGCCCGCCCGTAGCGTTCGCGCTGCTCGGCCTCGCGCACGACCAACTGATCGAACCCGAGTGAAAGCGCCGCCCAGACCATCAGGTGGAGCGAAATGACCTGCCGATAAACACCCCATTCCGCTTCGCTGACCAGGCGCGCGATGATGGCCAGGCCGGCAATGCCGATCAGGCGCTGAGCGAATGTGAACGCCAGCACCCATCGGACGGCGGTGACGGGGGATCGACTCTTCATGCAGTTAGCTGGATGCAACACGCGAACACGGGCAAGGGGGATTGCCCGCTGCCGCTATTCGCTGCGCCTCATTCGAGGTATTCCCGAAACCACTGTCGAGCGTGCAGAATCACGTCTGCCAGTTTTCCGGGTTCCTCGAACAGGTGCCCGGCATCGGGAATAATCTCGAAGTGCTTGTGGCAGACAATGTGCTCCACGGCCGCCTCGTTCATGCGGATCACCGGAGTGTCATCGCCCCCGACGAGCAACAAGATCGGGGCGTGGATGCGACCGAGAGCTTCCTTGCCAGCGAGGTCCGGGCGCCCTCCGCGCGAGACGATGGCTTTGACAATTCCCGGATTCCAACTGGCCGCGACAATCGCCGCTGCGGCGCCGGTGCTGGCCCCGAAGTAGCCGATATTCAATTGATGCGTTTCGTCCTGGCGCGTCAGCCATTCGGTTGTTTCCGTCAAACGCGTCGCGAGGAGTCCAATATCGAAGCGATGCCGCCGTGTGCGTGCATCGATTTCCTCCTCCTCCTTCGTCAGCATATCAAAGAGAAGAGTAGCGAGGCCGCTCTCGTTGAGATCCTCTGCAACAACCCGGTTCCGCCGACTGTTCCTGTTGCTGCCGCTGCCATGTGCAAACAGAACAATCCCCCTGGCCCTGGGCGGAATCTTCAGGATTCCTTTCAGTTCAGCAGAGCTTGTCTGAATCTCGACCAACCCTTCCTCGCTCATAGTATCGTCCTTTCGTTCTTAGAATTCTGCAAGCAGCCGACGGACTTCCTCATCGTCGGTCTGCGTAAAATCCGAGTACCACGCACCAACGCCGCCGAACGGCGATGGTGTGCTCAGGCAGACGAAGTCCTCAGCTCGCTTCTCGAATGTTGACTTCGTATCCTCCGGCGCCACGGGCACCGCGACAATCGAGTGCGCAACTTTCAAGTCTTTCAGCGCAACCAGCGCACTCCACATCGAAGCACCCGTTGCAATCCCGTCGTCTACAAGAATCGAAGTTCTTCCCGCCAACATCATCGGTACGCGATCGCCGCGATACAGCGATTCCCGCCTCATGAGCTCGGCTTCTTCCCGCCGTGTTACTTGCTCGATCTCGCGATCGGCAATTGCCAGCGCCTCGATCACGTCGCTGTTCAGAACGCGCACGCCTCCCGTTGCGATCGCACCCATCGCCAACTCCTCACGCCCGGGCACGCCGAGCTTCCTGACAATAAAGACGTCGAGCGGAACGCCCAGGGCTTTGGCGATTTCATAGCCCACGGGAACGCCGCCGCGGGGCAGCGCCAGAACGATGACATCGTCCCGGCCCGCATAGGACGTGAGTTCCCGAGCCAGCAGCCGGCCCGCTTCTCTGCGGTCCGTGAAATGGAGGCCTTTTCCCCAGTAGGGCATTGCATTGATCCCGGTGCGAGTGGCGCCCACTCTCGAAGAGAAGGTCGATTGAACTCACAGTTGCACGGACGATCCCAGAGCTCAAGTCCTCACTGCACAGGATGTCCAGGAATCGGATCATAGAAAGGCATGGTAGGGTCCATTCGGAGCAAAACGGCGTCGTTTGGACCGGTCAATCTTTAACAGCCGTGAAAACCGGCGGGCAAAGTGAGAGCGGAAATTCGAAGAGAAGTGATTTTCCATGCCAAGCGCCTTCGTTTTATCAAAATCCTGCGACGCGGCTTCTTGTCTTACTCAGTTTGAGCGCACCAAGACTTCATCGTGAAAGATTGATATAATTGGATTTGTGCTGTTTATTTACCGCTTGAGAAACCGCGGGCGAGCAAGCCCTTAACCAGAGGCCTGGGCACCCGGTTTTTATAAAACGTTTCATTGTATTTTTCCAAATTTTCGGAATTCGAAAGATTAATCGCGTTGCACGTTCGCACCGTTTTTGATTGAAGTGGTCCAACGTCAATAAAGGCTTTGCCTGTCGGGGGGAAGCCCAAGTGACGAAATCCAAATTGTCCGAAAAGTCGAGCGTCGCACCGCACCGCATCGCCGGCTCAGAAGGGCAGAAGGGAAAGTCACCATGAAGAAATTTAGTAAAGCTCTCGTTGCCGGCGCCGCACTCGCCCTCGCACTGCCGGCAGGCCTCCAGGCCGGTGTTATGATGCAAGGCTTCTATTGGGACACCCCCAATGGTTGGTACAACACGATGAAGAACAACGCCTACAGTCTGCGCTACATGACTGGCGGCGAAGGCATCGACCGCATGTACTTCCCGCCCCCGTCGAAATGCGCCGGCGGCGGCTACTCCATGGGCTACGACCCGCACGACTATTATGACGTTGGCCAGTACTATCAGCACGGCACAACCGCCACCCGTTTCGGAACGCAGGCTGAGTTGAAGGCCGCCACCTCCAAGTATCGCGGCTACGGCGTTGTGACGATGGCGGACATCGTCCTCAACCACCGCAGTGGCGGTAACAGCGAATACAACCCCAACGCCGGCTACAACACCTGGACGAAGTTCAATAACCAGTCCTCCGGCATGTGCGTGTGGAACTACAATGACTTCCACCCGTCGACCTTCGAATGGTCGGACGAAGGCGTTTTTGGTGGCTATCCGGACGTCTGCCACAACACTGGTTCTGCTCCAGGCCAGCCCTACGGCGACTTGATCAGTTGGGGCAACTGGCTGAAGAACACCGGCAACGCCGGCTTCAACGGCGGATGGCGCTTCGACTACGTGAAGGGCTATCACCCGTGGATGTCCAAGGACTTCCGTTACAACACCGGCTACGGCATGGGCGTTGGCGAGTACTGGGATTCCAACACCAGCACGTTGAACTGGTGGGCCGGCTCTGCCGACTGCCAGGCGTTTGACTTCGCAGCCTACTACACGCTGAAAGATATCTGCACCAACACCGGCGGTGGCGGCTACATGCCAAACCTCGTCAATAGCAACAAGTCCTTCGCGGCCAAGAACAGCTATCGCGCCGTCGGATTCGTCGGGAACCACGACACCGACGAGATCTTCACCGACAAGATGCTGGCCTATGCTTACACGATGACCTACAAGGGCTATCCCTGCATCTACTGGAAGGATTACTTCAACTACGGTCTTGCAACCCTTGGCGGCCAGTGGGGCAACGGCATCAAGCAGTTGACCTGGGTTCGTAACAAGCTGGGCAACGGCGGACCGAACGTCCAGAACCTGAAGACCAACGATGGCAACCTGTTGATCTACGGCGACGCCGACGGCAACAGCAGCCACCCGGGCTTCATCATCGCGATCAACGACGACAGCTACTCCTGGCGCGGCTCCTGGGTCCAGACTTCGAATGGCAACCTGAAGAACAAGACCCTGAAGTGCTACGCCTGGTACTCGCCCAACAGCGGCCAGAACTATCAGCCCTCCAGCAAGTGGTGTAACAGCAGCGGCTGGGTCGAAGTTTGGGCACCGCCGCGCGGCTACGCCGTGTACGCGCCTAACGGGTACTGATCCGCAGGCTTGACTCATGGGGGGACGCTCGGATGCCTCGTTTGAGCGTGTCACCGTGACGGGGGCTTCGGCGATAAAGTCCGTTCTTCGGGGGAAAGCGGACCTAGCCGAAGCCCCCTTTCTTTAAAGTCTGTCGGATCGCGCCACACCTCGGCGCCGGCCGGATCGATCGCAAGATCGGTCCGGCCGAATTCCTTTTTTAGGCGAGGCATTGCCTCAAGCCACTTGGCCGCTCGCGCAACTCGCCGCAATGGAGCACACTCACATGGTGCTTCTATTCAGCACTGCAAAGAATTGAAAGGGGAGAGGAGAGACTACTCGTTGTCGCGCCGCAGCAGATCGACCATTGATTGATCAAGCAGGCTCAGTTGCTTTGGCTCGACGTAATAGGTGCGGCCGCCGGTGCGAACCAGCGGATCGCCATTGGCGTCGGCCAGTAGCTCGAACTGATAGATCACTTCATCGTCTGCATCGAGGAACTCGAGCTTCAGATTTGACGCCCCGGCATCACCGGAGACGAGTTCACTGTTCCATTCGAGTGCTTCTGCACGAGCGATGAACGTGTCTACCTTATCATCGGACACGACACGCGTTGCCTGGCCGGGGAAGGAGAGCTTCCACACGCCGGACTGTTTTGTGATTTCCACGGTGTTCTGTCCGGTCAGCAGGCGCACGTGTTCCGTACGATCGCCGAAGCCGGTCTGGATACGCCGCTCTTCCAGGTCGCGACGGAACTTATACAACTCATTCACCCGCTGGAAGTCGATTCCCCAGATCGTGTGATCTTGCAGGCGTTCTGCGTAGGCAATGCCCTCTGCCGTGTCGACTGTGCCGACGCGAAGGCCCTGGGCCTTGCCGTCTGCGCCCCACGCAATTAGCTCGAGGCTCGGCGAATCGAGTCCGTAGCGCCGCAGCGCCGCCCCGCCGATCGGGCGATCTGCGGCAAAACTCGTGGCGGCCTGCAGGAAGCTACTCAACTTCTCGGGGTTCATTTCAAGGTCCGGGAATTCCTCGAACTCCCAATTGCCCTCTTCGTTGCGCGCCATCGCCATCTCGGCGCGGCCAGAGCGCGTCTCGAGGCGCTGAATCTGCTCGGGAGTCAACCACAGGAAGCGCTTCGTGCTCCACTCCATCCGCGGGCGCAGGAAATCCGAGAACGTAGTCGAACGCAGCACGCCGATCGTGTCGTTCAGATTCGAGCGCGCAAAGAAATCTCCCTCGCCGGCCAGCTTGTTACCGACCTCCAATCGCTGTTTCTTGCCATCGGCCAGTGCAATCTCCACCGTCAGCGTCGGCGATGTAAATCCAAGCGCTGCGGTCGACGTGGCCGGATCGTCCATCATCGCGACGGCGCGCGCCTGAGAGAGCGACGCCAACATGCGATCGACCATCTCGCCATCGGCCGGTGTGCGATCGTCGTCGAGTAACCACGGGAATTCTCCCTTGGTGTCTCTCTTCAGTTCAAATTGCTGGCGTTGACCGCCGATCGCGATTGTCTGAACATCGACCGGATCGAAACGCAGCAGCATCTTGTCGCGCAGCAGTTGCAGATCCTTCTGCGCCTGGTTGCGCACCCAATCGCCAACGGTGAAAACGTCGTCCGTTCCATCCACCATCGCATAAACGCGGCCCAACTGGCTGGCCTCTCTGCCGAAGAGCAGTCGAACCTTCTCGTCCTTGCCCGCGACGCTAGCCTGGACGGTCACGATCGGCATCGGATCGTCGAGGCCGTACGTCTCCAAGTCGTCCGGTCTGAAGGGGAGCGACTTCTTCGCTCCGCGGATGTTGTCGACGAGAGCCTTCACCTGTCCCACATCCGCCCGCATTTCCACGGGGGTCGTCACCCACCACTCGTCTCCGTCCCTCTTTTCCAGGCGATAGGTTCCCGATTCGTTTTCGAGCAGCACCATCGTCGCATCCATGAAATCGAACTCCATGATGCGCATCGCCTGGGCCTGCTGGAGATTCTCTGTTCGCGTGCGATTGCGATCTGCCAGGAATGCGCCCAGCAGAAGCGCCGCCACGATCGCCGCGATGATCGGCTTGCGGAGGTTCATCGCATGCGCCTCCTTGCGATCGTGTAGCCGACACCGCCTGCCAGCAGGCCCAGTCCAAGGAGCAACAGGCCGCCGCAGATGATCCAGAAGCGCTTCTCGGTCAGTTCCAGGTGCGTGGCCGGCAGCAGTTTCGGCGGAATCGCCATCTGGTCCTCGCGCGCAGCCAGCCAGTTCACACACTGGGTCAGGAACGTCGCGGACTCATCCTGAACGAAGTCGTTGCCGAACGTATCGGAATCGCCGATCACGACCATCCGAGCAACATCGCCCCGCACGCCGCCGGGGGTTCCGAATATGGAAGCCATCGCCGTCGGCCACGCATGAATCAGCGCCTCATCTTCGGGCGGAGTTGCCTTCAACGTGTCGCGCAACTCCTGGGGATCTTCCGCCCACACCTTGTCATGGCTCGCCAGCAGGGGAGTGATCATCGCGTCCGCGGAAGCAAGTTCCGGCCGATTCTCCAGCGGACGAACGTTGTTCATCAGGAACGGCTTGTCGCTCGATGCCGCAACGATCGCGTGCTCTCCGACCGGGCGCACCATCACGGGCAGGCCCTGCATGACATCGCGAGGTGCGAAGCGATCGATCAGAATCTCGTTCGGAGCGTCGATGCCTGCTCGCTGCATCACGGCGCGCAGATTCGGGAAGTCGCGCCCCTGGATCAGCATCGGATCGATCAAGATCAGAATCGATCCGCCTTCATCCAGGTAGCTCAGCAGAATCTCGCGCTCCCGATCATACAGATCGATTGTCGGCCCGGAAATTACCACGACACCCGCATCGGTCGGGATCTGCGCGGCTGTCTGCAGATCCAATCCCGCAACCGGCATGATGCTGTCGGACATCTGCTGTGCGGCCTTCTGCAGGGAGAAATCATTCTGGCCGGGACGACGATCCTTGAGCGGAGTCAATCCCCGCTCGCCCTTGTCGGACAGGAAGTAGATCTTCTGATCGCGACCGCGAACGACTCGCAGCAGAGCGTTGGAAAGGCTGTTCTCCCGATAGCGATCCGTCGCGCGAATCACCGTCCGTTGACGGCGCAATTGTTCGCCGCCACGATATGCCGTCACAAACACATCGCCGGGATACACACTGTCTGCAAACTGCATTGCCTCGGCTGCGTTGATTGTCGGATCGAAGATCTCGAAGTGGATCTTGTCAGATTCGCGCTCGTACAGATCCAGGAAATCCCTCAGCGACGCGTGATCGGCCAACTCTGCAAAGACCGTGACCTGCACTTGGGTGTCCAGTTGGTGCAGGAACACGCGCGTTTGCTCCGACAATGTATGAACGCGATGCTCGGTGACATCGATCGGCACCGAGTGATTCGCGACCATCAGATACACGAAAATGCAGGACAGGAAGATGAAGAGGCTGTAGGCGATCGAGGCAACGCTGTCGCGAACGCTGCCGCGCTCCTGCCACACAATGCCGAGGACCAGCAGCACCAGGGCTGCGCCGCCCATGCCGAGCAACCATGCCTGGAAGCCGCCCAGGATCGCACCCCAGATCAACGTGCCCAACAACAGTACCGCGCCGAGGATCGGCAGAAACAGTTGGCGCAGCATGTAGAAGGACGATCGATTCATCACGCCCTCCACCGCAGCGATTCAATCTGCCGCACCGCCAGGAACAGGAACAAGAAGGCGAACAGCACGAAATACGCGCCATCGACTGCCGATATCGATCCGGCCAGGAATCCTTCGATATGCCCGACGATCGTCAGATGTTCTGCCAACTGCGCCAATTCCGGCGACCGGAAGGCTCCGAGCAACGTCGAGACGATCAGAAGCATGAAGATGACAATGTATGTCAGCACCGCGGCGACGACTTGCGATTCCGTCAGGCTGGAGAAGAAGACACCCAGGGCGACGTACGCCAAAGTCGCCAGCACCAGCGCGCCGTAACACGTCGCCACGACCGCCCACTCCGGATCGCTCAACCACGTGACGATCGCAGGAAACACGAGAGTCAGCGCGAGGTAGACGAGAAGGGCGGTACTGTTGGCGAGGAACTTCCCAAGCACCAGGCTCCATTCTCCGGCCGGCGTGGTTCGCAGCAGCGCGAGCGTGCCGTGTCGGCGTTCCTCAGCAAACGCACGCATCGTCAGCATCGGAACCTGCATCAGTAGGAAGAAGTGAATGACCTGGAAGAGTTGTGTGACCAGCGCGACCGTAACGTTGGAACTGACGTTGTTCTCCTGCGCATATCCTGGATCGGCGAAACCCAGCATCATAACGACGAAGACGAGGCCGCTGGCCAGGAAGAACACGCCCGACAGGACCCAGAAGAGCGAAGTCGTGAACAGCGCACGCAGATCGCGACGATAGACGAGCATTGTCTGGCGAATGGCGGCCATCATGACTCCGTCCCCACTTTCGCCATCGGATCGTTGATCGCGCGCAGGAAGATTTCTTCCAGAGTCGCTTCCTCTTCATGGAGATCCAGTAGTTCCATGCCGCCATCGAGGATCGCACGTGCGATCAGCGGACGGAACTCCATGCGCCCCTGCCATTTCACGCGCAGATAGCCTTCACCCTTCGGTGCGCCGGAGAGCACCTCGATCTCCGTATCCGGTGCGGCTTCGCGCAACAGGTCCGCCGCCTCGGCGGGCAAGCCTTGCACATGCACGCGGACACGGCGCTCGGCGCTTTGCTGGCCAATTTCTTTGACCGGGCCCTGTGTTACGATACGGCCCTGGTTTAGAATCACGACGCGCGTGCACGTCATGGCGACTTCCGGCAGGATGTGCGTCGATAGAATCACTGTGCGGTGTCCGCGCATCTTATGAATCAGATCGCGGATTTCTGAAATTTGGCTGGGATCGAGCCCCACGGTTGGCTCGTCCAGGATCAGGACACGCGGATCGCCGAGAAGGGCCTGAGCCAAGCCCACGCGCTGCCGCATGCCCTTGGACAAGTTCCCGACCAGCCGTCCGCCCACGTCAGAGAGACCGGTTTCCTCGAGCGACCGATCCACCTGGAAGTTCACATCGCGCGCTTCGACCAGCTTCATCCCCGCGACGAACTTCAGGTAACTGCGCACTGTCATCTCGGGATAGAGCGGCGCCTCTTCGGGCAGGTACCCGAGCAGCCGGTGAACGTCGCGGTGGCGGCGCGTCACGTCGAAGCCGCCGATCTGCGCCGAACCGCTGGTGGGCAGCGCGAGACCAGTCAGGATCTTCATTGTGGTTGTCTTGCCTGCACCATTCGGGCCCAGAAAGCCAAGGATCTCCCCCTCCGGCACGTCAAAGGACAAGCCGTCGAGGGCCCGATTCGGCCCGTAGAACTTCGTCAGGCAATCGACATGGATCATCGTCGAGAAGATTCCGGCTTCATCGCGAAGGTGGCGTCGCCGGCGAGCGATTACAGACGCTCGATAATGCCGGCAACCAGTTGACAGAATTTCTCACCAACCAGTTTGCCCGTCTCCATCACTTCCTCGTGGGTCGTGACGACGTCGGACTTCAGCACCAGCGAGTTCGTGATCACCGAGATGCCCAGCACGCGTGCGCCGGCGTGTACAGCCACGAGGTTCTCCGGCACGGTCGACATGCCGACGGCATCGGTCATGCTGCGGAACATCTGGACTTCGGCCTGTGTTTCATAGGTCGGGCCGGTGCTGGCCAGGTACGTGCCTTCCTGCAGTGTGATTCCCAAGTCGCGGGCCGTGCTGCGGGCCAACTCCATCAGCTCCGGATCGTACGGAGCCGACATATCCGGGAAGCGCGGCCCGATCGAATCCAGGTTCGCGCCGATCAGCGGATTACGGAACTGGTTGTTGATGTGGTCGTTGATCAGCATCAGGTCGCCGGGCGTGAAGAGACGATTCACACTGCCGGCGGCATTGCTCAGAATCACTGTCTCGACCCCGAGCGACAACAGCGCACGCAGCGGAATCACCGTCTCGCGCACATCGACGCCTTCATAGACGTGCTTGCGGCCGCTCATGACGATCACGGGCTTACCGCCGACCTTGCCCCAGACCAGGCGCCCGGCGTGGCCAACCACGGTGCTTTGGGGGAAGTGTCGCAGCTCGTCGTAGGAAACCGACTTGGCATCCTCGACGGATTCGCCGAACTTGCCGAGGCCGCTGCCGGCCACGACCAGGATCTTCGGCACATCGCCGACCTTCTCGCGCACGCTGTCCGCGGCGTCCTTGATCAGCGCTTCATGTTGTTTCGGATCGTCGAGATGACTCACGTCTTCTTCCTCATTTCAGAAAATGCTCAGCCCAGCTTCTTGCGCAGGCGCCACAGTGTCACGAAGGCTTTTACGATTTCCAGCCCTGAAATCTTCGATTCTCCTGCCCGCCGATCGTGGAAGACGATCGGGATCTCCCGGATGCGCGCGCCGCGGCGCTGGCAGACAGCCAGCAGCTCCATCAGGCAACTGTATCCATCCGAACGAATCGAATCCAGATCGATGCCGCGCAGCAGCTTCGTGCGATAGCACCGATAGCCGCTCGTGCAATCCCGTGCCTTCAGTCCCAGGATCATTCGCGCGAGCGTATTCGCGCCCCAACTCAGGACGTAGCGATGCGGACCCCAGTTCCGGATGCCGCCCCCGGCGATATACCTCGACCCGACGACCACATCCGCGATCCGCGCCATGTGCAGAATCTCGTACAGGTGCCTCGGATTATGCGACAGGTCCGCGTCCATCGTGATGGCGAGGTCGTATTCCCGCTCCATCGCCCAACGGAACCCCGCCAGGTAGGCCGTTCCCAGCCCCAGCTTGCCTTCGCGCTCCAGCAAATGCACGCGCCCGGGGTACTCTTCGGCCCGCTCGCGAACCAGGTCGGCCGTTCCATCCGCCGACGCGTCATCCACGACCAGCACATCCACCTGTCCGCGCTGTTCCATCAGACCATCGATCAGATGGCCGATGTTCTCCACTTCGTTGTAGGTCGGAACGATGCAAACGGCACGCGGCATGACGGGCTCGCTTCGGGGAGTGGCCGCACTCGTGGCACAGCCCGTAAGGTCTGCGGATTCAGGGCCCGGGTGTCAAGGCCCGCGGGGATAGAACCGATCAGACTGGCCTCATGAAAAACCGCCCCTTCAGTTCGAAGAGGCGGCTTTCCGTAGTGAGGTGACTTGGTTGGTTATTCCTTTTTTGTCCAACTGGTGACGTCGTCGTCGGTGCCTTCCTGGCCATCCGGACCGTCGCTCCACAGGTCGTAGTCTTTGCTGTGCTCGCCGGGGGCGCGATAGCGGAACTCGTGGCCCCATTGGTCCTTGGGAACCGAATCGGCGTCAAGATAGGGACCTTCCCACATGCCTTCAGGGGCGTCGCTGGGTTCTTCGAACAGAGCCTCGAGGCCTTCATTCGTGTCCGGGAAGCGTCCCAGGTGCATCTCGAACTGCGAGAGCCCGAGCTTGATGTTGTGAATCTGGGTCTTGGCAGCCTGAATCCTGGCTTTCTTTGACTTACCGGCGAGACGCGGGCCGACGATGGCCAGCAGCACGCCGATGATCACGACGACGAACATGATTTCCAGGAATGTGAAGCCTCTGCGGCCGCGGTTGTTGTGACGAATCATCAAACTCAAACCTCCTTCAGATTAGGAAAACGCTCCGCATTCTCCCCTGTGTGATTGCCCCTCGCCGAACTAAGACACCTGTTTGTGCTGTCCGGTTTGGCGATGGACACCGATTCTAATGGCAAGCATCGGGCCACCGACGGCGGGGGAGGGAAAAAAGGGAGAAACGCAGGCAGGGGGAGGTCAGTTCCCCTGCCCGCGCTGAATCTGCTTGGTCAGGTACCCCACGATGCTCGCCATGTTGGCGTCCGCATCCACGGCCTTCTTGATCTTGCGGAACGCATAGATCACTGACGTGTGGTCCTTGCCGCCGAATTTCGCCGCGATGTCGGGGAAGCTCAGGTCCGTCAACTCGCGGCACAAGTACAACGCCAAGTGACGTGGTTGACTGAATTTCTTGGACCTATTGCTGCCCAGCAGCTCTTGCGGCGTAATCTCGAAGTAATCGCACACGCAGCGCTGCACGTCCTCGATACTGACCCGGCTCTGGGGCTGGCCGACCATCAGGTGTCCCAACACCTCGCGGGCGGATTCCAGGTTGATCGGACAGTCGTGCAGTCCCGCGTAGACCTTGATGCGTTTCAGGGTACCCTCCAGCTCACGAATGTTCGACTTCACGCGCTCGGCGATGAACTGCAGCACGTCGCTCGGGATCCGCAGGCCTTCCTGGCGCGCTTTCTGCCGCAGAATTGCGATTCGGGTTTCGAGGTCCGGCGGCTGGATATCCGCAATCACGCCCCACTCGAAGCGCGACCGCAGCCGCTCCTCGAGCGTCGCCAGGTCACGCGGGGGGCGATCGCTGGAAAGCACGATCTTCTTCCCGTCGTCGAACAGCGTGTTGAACGTGTGGAACATCTCGTCCTGCGTGCGTTCCTTTCCCATCAGAAACTGCACGTCATCCAGCAGCAGAACGTCCACATTCCGGTATTGATTACGGAACTCCACCTTGCGGTTCATCTGGATGCTCTCGATGAAGCTATTGATGAACTGCTCGGAGCTCGCATACATCACGCGCACCGTGCGGTCGGCCTCGTACAACGCGTGACCGATGGCCTGCATCAGGTGCGTCTTGCCCAGACCCGACTGTCCGTAGATGAACAGAGGGTTGAAGGCCTGGGAGTTAGAGTCTGCCACGGATTGGGCCGCTGCGTGCGCGTAGCGATTGCTTTCGCCCACGACGAAATCTTCAAACCGATACCGGGGATTGATCCGTGGCGGATCCACGACCCGCGGGCTGGGTGCCGAATGCTGGAAGCCTCGGCGGCCGCCCATCTGGCGGAAATCCACAACGCTGCGGCGGTGAGACATCCCACCGTCGAATGGCGTCTGCTCTTCCGTGGAAGAGGACTCTTCAGTGCTATCTGTTTTCTCGCGGACGATCAGATCGACGTCCACATTGCGGCCTGCAGCCTCGCTCATGACCGAGCGCAACTGCCGGCCGTATTTTCGTTCAATCCAGTTCTGGTAAAACTCGCTTGTGACGGACAAGGTCACCCGCTGTGACTCTTCGCAAATTCCATCAAAAGTTATGGGCAATAACCACGCATTATACTCAGCTTCTCCCACATTTTCGCGCAAGATATCACGAACCCTGTCCCATACATCGGGCGTGATGCGGGTCATGAAAGAGTGTTCCATTTCGTGTCGAGATCGTCTTCGGGAGATGTCCCGGCTTCGTCGCCTAGGTCTTGAGAGGTATCAAAGAATCGGAGGGGCCATCAAGGCTTTTCTAGTGGCCTGGAATCTAAGTCTGAAATGAACTCAAGTCCAGTAGTACCAGTGATGTAGAGACTTTGTGGCGAGCAGCTTTCCGGCGTGTCCCGAGGGGTGTGCCAGGGAGCGAAGTCGAAGTCTATCAGGTTTATACACGGCCATCCATGGGCCAAATAGGGCAGATGATCGTCGATCACGGGACGGCCGATTTTTTTCGCAAAAACCTCCGGCCAGAGCCGCTCTCCGATCCCCCAGAACCGATCCACCGTTTCCGGGGCCTTTTGGGTGCTGTAACGTTCCTGGGGAAAATGCAAATCGGCATCTGCAACCATGTCAAAGTTGACTCCGGCCTCAAAACCGTCCGGACTTAACCAGTCGTTAGCCAAATACCTGGACCCGATGCAGTATTCATAATACGGGTCTCGCACTTTTTGGCCCTGTCGGGCACCCAAATCCTCGACATCGTGAAAGACCAGATAGACCCCCACGTTCTTCGGGGGGTGTTCAGCGATCGCCCGGGCCATTCCAAGGAGGACAGCCACCCCGCTGGCGCCGTCGTTGGCTCCCGGCACGGGCTGGATGATCTCGCGGGCGGTCTTGGCCTGGTCGCTGATCGGGCGGGTATCGTAGTGGGCCGAGAAAAACAGCCGCCGGGCCCGCCCGATTTCCCATGTGCCGATGATATTATAAATGTCGACTTCCTGGCCGGTCAGGGTCGGCTTTACGGGGCCGGCCTGGCGGATCTCCACGTCGAATCCGGCCTTCTCCAGCTCGGTGCGAATGTACTCGATCGTTTTCCCATGCCCGGTGCTTCCTGGGATGCGCGGTCCGAACTCCACCTGCGTCACCAGATCCTTCCACGCGCGATTCATATCGAAAGCCGCAGCCAGCGGAGACATCGGTGCCGCCGCCGTGGGGACGGAGGGGACGGAGTTCGTCATGCTCGTTGCCTCATCGCTGCTTTGCGTTTGAGCAGAGACCATTCCGCTCGCCGTCATTGCACCGGCTAGGAACAACCCGATTGCCCAATTCCACTTCGATCGATTCATGCCGTTGGCACCGTTCCCTTTTCGATCAGTTCCGCCGCACGATTAATGCGTGCGACACATTCGCTCTTTCCAAGATTCACAAGCACATCGAACAAGCCGGGACTCGCCATTCGCCCTGTCGTTGCAAGGCGAATCGGCTGCGCGATCTTGCCGAAGCCGATTCCGATTTCCTCCGCTAGAGCGCGCAAGGCTGCTTCGAGTCCATCATGCGAGAAATCATCGAGCGCCTCGATGGCCTTTGCTGCGGCGCGCAAGTTCAACTCCGTCCCTTCTTTTCCGAACGCCTTCTTCACGCCCTTCTCCTCGAAGGTTTCCGGCGCGCGGAAGAAAAAGTCCAGCGCTTCGGGAAATTCACTCAGCAATCGAACGCGCTCGATCGCCAGTCCGATGATCGTCGCCAGCCATTCCTCACCGCGCTCCGGCGCAGAGAGCCCGGCGCGCTCCAGGAAGGGCTTTGCACGTTCGACAATCTCCGCCGGCGGAAGGTTCCGCAGCCAGTACCCATTCATGTACAGGTACTTGTCCTCGTCGAAGTTCGCATTCGACTTTGAAAGGCCGTCCAGCGAGAACTTCTCGATCAGATCCTCGGCCGAGAAGATCTCCGCCTTGTCATCGAAACTCCAGCCTGCCAGCGCGATGAAGTTCATCGTGGCCTCGTGCAGGTAACCGAGATCGCGTCGCGCAGACACCGAAACGGGGAAGCGCGGATCCGCGTCCTCGTCGCGTTTGCTCATCTTCTTGTTCGCCTTCATGATCAGCGGCAGGTGCGTGTACGTCGGCACCGGATAGCCCAGGGCCTCCAGGACCATCATCTGGCGCGCCGTATTGGTCAGGTGATCCGAGCCGCGGATGACGTGCGTGATCTGCATGTCCGCGTCGTCGATCGCGCAGCAGAAATTGTAGAGTGGCTTGCCCCAGTTGCCTTCCGTTCCCGCACGCGTCAGATTGAAATCGCCGAGATCCTCGTTCACGAACCGGCAGTCGGCCGTTCCGCTTAGCAGTGTCTCCGGGACATTCGTCTCGCCCTCGGGAACGCGGAATCGCCACGTGAACGGCACGCCGTCGGCAAGGCGCTGCTCCACTTCCTCTTCGGACAGCTTCAAGCACGCCCGATCGTAGGTGAAGTTGCGCTTCTCGGCCATGGCCTGCTGGCGCAGCCCATCGATGCGCTCCGGCGTACAGAAGCAGCGGTACGCATGGCCGCTCTCGACCAGACGCCGCAGGTGCTCCTCGTACACGTCGCCGCGCTTGCTCTGATAAAAGGGGCCCTCATCCCACTTCATGCCGAGCCATTCGAGCGAATCGAGAATCTGCTGGGTCGACTCCTCGGTGCTGCGTTCCGCGTCGGTATCTTCGATACGCAGGATGAATGTGCCGTTGTTGTGGCGCGCCCACAGCCAGTTGTACAGCGCCGTGCGGGCGCCGCCCACGTGCAGGAACCCGGTGGGGGAGGGAGCGAATCGAACGCGGACAGTCATGAGGTCTCCTTCGGAGCGAATGATGTTGGGTGGGAGGTTTCCGCGCGGGGCGGCGGGTCGTCAAGCGGGCGGTCCTGATTGCCGGCTTTGGGGATAAAAACAAACCCTTCCGGGACGGTCGATCCGCCCCGGAAGGGTTTCAATTCTTCGAGCTGGAATCCGCGACCGGCGGGGTGGACAACCGGACCGTTCGCGCACCCGGAACGGTAAACTTATGGCTGCTTCCTTCCGGACCTGACCAGGTTCGTTCCCGTCCGTCGCACGGGGCCCGGCTGTCCACTCCGCCGGCCCGCGGGGGATCAGCCCTGCTGGCGCTTCAGTTCTTCGAGGATGACCTTGCGCGGGGCGGCCTTGGCCACGGCACCGCTCTTCAGGGCCTTCGTCGAGACGTAAGCGTGACGAGTCGTGCCGTTTTCGTCGACAATCTTGACCCGCTGGATGTTCGCACCAAAGGTGCGCTTCGTCTTGTTATTGGCGTGGCTGACGTTGTTGCCAACAGCCCGACGCTTGCCTGTCACTTCACACTTTGCCATGATTCTATTCCATACACCGAAATCGGATTATTTCCCGCAAGGGCGCAGCAAGCTAGGACCGGCCCCGGTCCCAGGTCAAACACAAAACGCGCCCGATCGCCCTTGCGAGGCCGGATTTACTGTCCGGCGTGGCTGATTTCGAGCCTTACAGCGCCTTCTTCAGCACCGAAACGACCTCTTCCAACTCCTCGTCTTTCATATAGGCGAACAAGGGCAGGTTGAGGACGCTCTTCGCCAGCCAGGCCGCCGTCTCGCCGCCCACCTGGCCGGCCATCCAGGCCGCCGCGCCGGGCTGGGTCGACATGGAACCGGGGTAAACATTGCCGAAGCCGATCCCATTCTCTTTCAGAACGGCTTCGATGGACGGGCGTTTTTCTGGATCCGGAAGTGTCACGTTCAGGTACCCATTCTCGACGTAACCCTCTGGCGGACCAACGGTTCGGACGCCGATCGCTTCCAGATTCTCGCGGTACCACTCGGCGCTCTTGCGCCGCGAGGCCAATCGCGGATCGGCAAACTCCAATGCCAGGTTGAGATAGGCCGCGTCGAAACCGCCCATGCGGCTGTTCCAGCCTACCAGCCCGTGGCCGTAGTGGCTCGTCCGACCGTGGTTGCCCAGGACGCGTACGCGCTCGGCCAGGTCCTTCGTCGAGCAGACGACCGCACCCGCGTCGCCGCAGGAACCCAGCACCTTGGCCGGATAGAAGGAGATCGTCGACAGGAACGCGTCCTTGTAGATGGACTCGCCCTTGTACTGAACGCCGAAAGCCTGGGCGCCGTCTTCGATCAGGGCGATGCGGCGCTCGGCGCAGAACTGCCGGTAGTCGTCCAGGCGGGCCGATCCCCATCCGTACAGGTGGACCAGAATCGCGGCCCGCGGCGAGAACTCGTCGACGGCCTGGCGGAACTGCTCGAAGTCCATCTGCAGGTCGTCTTCGCTGATGTCCACGGTCACCGGCTGCGCGCCGACGTTGACGACGGCCTCAAAGGTCGCCCAGAAGGTCGAATCGGGCACCAGCACCATGTCGCCCGGGCCGACGCCCGCGGCGCGCAAGGCCAGTTGCAGCGCGTCGGTCCCGTTGGCACAACCCACCACGGCTGGGGCGCCGCTCAGGCTCACCAGCTTCTCCTCGAGTGCGGCCGCTTCCGGCCCACCGACGAACTTCGTGTTCTCCGAGACGTCCCGGCACTTGTCCATCCAGCGGTCCATAAAGCCGGGCTCGAACCGCCGCAAGTCGATGAAAGGAACTGCCATAGTTGATCGCTTTCGAAATGAAGTTCCGGAGATTCTCCTCCACTCCGGCCGGCAAGAATGCGGAGCGGCGTGGCAGGGAGTCAATGGCAGGGCGATCAGATTCACCCAATCTCTTCGCCGGGCGGGATCGATCCCTGGCCAAGGCGGCTCCCGCGCTCAGTCAACCATCCCGTGAGCCGGATCTGGAATGTGGCATAAACCCGGTGATTCCAGGGCCATATAAAGGTGCTTTAGTGCCAAGTTCCTGCCCGAAGCGGGGAAAACCCTTGCGGCACAACGGCCGTGGCACGCAAATCGCCCGTGGCGGCCGTGTGAAAGGCGGGGGGAAGTGCGTCTGCTTGACGGCCTGTAACTGTACCTCCCCAGAACCAGACGGGACGACCAAGAGGAACCGAATGACGAATCCACTACATCAGCAAAATGCCGGCGCAGCGGCCTATCCCTTTAATGTCGTCGAAGTCTCCGGCGACGAAGCTGCGCCGACTCCCTGCGCCCCCATTTTTGATAAGGCGTCCCGATTCACCAAGGCCGACGAAATGGTCGACCTGGGGTTGTATCCTTATTTCCGCTGCATCGAGTCCGCCCAGGACACCGAGGTCTTCATCGACGGCAAGAAGATGCTGATGCTCGGGTCCAACTCGTACATGGGCCTGACCAACGATCCGCGGATCAAGGAAGCTGCCAAGAAGGCACTCGACACGTACGGCTCCGGGTGCGCCGGTTCGCGGTTCCTGAACGGCACCCTGGACATTCACGTGCAGCTCGAAGAGCAAATCGCCGACTACATGGATATGGAAGCGGCGCTGGCTTACACCACTGGATTCCAGGCCAACCTGGGCACGATTGCAGCCCTCGTCGGCAAAGACGATCACGTTTTTATCGACCGAAGCGATCACGCTTCCATCGTCGATGGCTGCCGCTTGGGCTTTGGCAAGATCCACAAGTTTCCCCACAACGACATGGAGCGGCTCGAGCGCGCCCTGAAGCAGCACGATGCGACCGGTAAAGTCATCGTGGTCGACGGCGTGTACTCGATGGAGGGCGACATCGCGAAGCTGCCCGAAATCGTGGCGCTGGCGCAGAGATACCACGCCGGCATCATCGTAGACGACGCACACGGCATCGGCGTCCTCGGCAAGAAGGGCAATGGCACGGCGGATCACTTCAACCTGACCGCCGAGACGGACCTGGTTGTCGGTACATTCTCGAAGTCGCTTGCCTCGGTCGGTGGATTCGTCGCCGGCAGCCGCAGTGTCATCAATTTCCTGAAGCATCACAGCCGCGCGCTGATCTTCTCGGCTTCGATCTCTCCGCCATGCGTGGCTGCAGCCCAGAAGGCCATGGAGATCATCGAGAACGAGCCCGAGCGCCGCGAAGCGCTTTGGCGGAACACGCACTTCATCGCCGAGGGCCTCAAGAGCCTTGGCTTCAACACTGGCCACTCGGAAACGCCGATCATTCCGATTCTGATCGGCGAGACGATCACCTGCTTCCAGTTCTGGCGGGCCTTGCACGACGCCGGGATCTTCGTGAATCCCGTCGTTGCGCCGGCTACTCCGCCGGACCAGGCCCTGATCCGCATCAGCGTCATGGCGACCCACACGATCGACCAGTTGACTTACGCGCTGGAGCAGATCGAGCGCATCGGAAAGCAGACAGGCGTCCTCCAGGCCCTGACCTGAGTCGGAAAACCCAACCAGAATGCAGTCGCCGGGGTCGATTGAACGGCCCCGGCTTTTTTTTGTCTGGCGGACCGCCGGGATTGCGTCCCGGAGCCCCGAGCCCTTAGGTCTGGGCGGTCCGGGCGGCGGCCGGGGCAAATCCAACACCGAGCAACTCATTCTCCATGGCAACCTTCGCGAATCACCGAAGTCTGGCGTTCAGTTCCCTCATCCTGCTGCTTACTCTCTGTGCCGGGACGGCTTTGGCCGCAAAGATCCCCGCCAAGGGCATCGAATCCCTGCCCCACGAATACCTGTTCGAGCAGGCCGATAGCCTTCGGTCATTTTCAGATCGGATTGAACTCCAGGGATCCATCAACTCTGACGAGTTGCACCTGCTGCGCCGTGCATGGGTGGTTGCCGCTCCTCCGGGAGAGATCGAATACGAGATTCGCAGCCTTACCATCAAAGATCACATCACGGGCGTTCCGGTGGAACTGACTTCCGCCGAGGGCATTGACGAGGTCCGGGAGAGCTACGGATTCAGAACTGGTTTCATCGTGGAAGAAATGGGCATCATGCGAAATGTCCGACTGCTCCGCGTGGTCGTGAACGGCGATGCCCAGATTCTCTACAACAAGCGCAGCTTCTCGCTTCGTCAGTTCGACATCGTCATCAAGTTCCCAGAATGGAGCCCAGAGGATGTCTCCAACGGCTCCTTCTCAAGTGAACAAAGCAGCTTGCGCCAGATGCTCGAACAATCGGTCGCGAACCCCGAGATGCTGGACCTCTACGCGCAGGCAGACCCGCCTGAGACCGAGACAAGCCTGCACGCAAAGTCCGCTTGGCAGCCGCGTCCCGAACTGACAGCGGAGGACTTCCCTTGGCTGAAGATTCCGATCACCGAGGACGGCTTGTACGCGATCGACGGGCGCTGGCTGTCGGGTCAGGGGCTGGATCCCTCGACGATTGATCCGGCATCGCTCTTCCTCGTGAACCGCGGCGAAGAAGTCGCCCTGGTGCAAGCCGGCCCTGAGGGGGCATCGTTCGCCACCGGCGCCCGTCTAATTTTCCTCGGGCTGAAGAATCACTCCAAAGAAACAAACGAGCGCATCTACTTTCTTGGTCGTCGAGAGACGCCCCAGGAACGTCCCGCTCTCGCCACTGCTGAAGATCTCGATGAAGATGCAGAAGTCGAACGCACCTACCGCCGGAAGACGCGCATCGAGGAGGACGTGAACCTCGAAACGCGCGTTGGCAGCTTCCTGAGTATTCGCGAGATGACATGGGTATGGGATGAATTGCCGCGCGACACGCCGGAGAGTTTCACCTTCGATCTGCAGACCCTTCCATCGTCGGCACCCGCAGCCAAGGGATCGATCAAGGTCTACTACGCGGGCGTTGGCCTGACCGGCGTTGTGACCCTCGCGGTGAAACTCAATGGCAAGGAACTGGTGCCCGGTGCGACCCTAACAAGTCGCCGCAACGTGGTGGATTTCGATATCCCCGAAGGCCTCCTGCAGGTGAACGACAACGTGTTCGAACTCACCATGAAGCAGCCTACGGGCTCGGGCAATCGCCAGATTCCGCCCATCTATCTCGATTACATCGAACTCGAGCATCAGAGTCTCTTCCGCGCGCACGATGGCCAGCACCTCGCGGACTTCGGCAGCGAGAAGAGTATCTCCGGCAACGTTCGGCTCGGCGCCGTTGGCTTCCGTCCCTATCGGATGCTGGCAGTGGACGTGACGAAGCCTGAGCAGCCGCTCCGACTTCCCGTCGTTGAAGGCGAAGGCATCATTTACGTCCTGGCCGATGTCACGCCCGAAACTCGGATTCTCATGATGGAAGACGACGTCGTTCCACGTGCCCCAGCCGGCGAGCCACTGCATTGGCAGGATTGGCGCGCGCAGGATTCAAGCGCTCAAGTCGTGGTCATCTATCATCCGGATTTCGAAGAGTCCGCACATCGGCTCGCCGCAGACATCGAGTCCTCCGGACGCGATGTCGTCCTCGCCGATGTAGAAAGCATCTATGAAGCCTACACGGACGGTGAACTGAGTGTCGATGCGATCCAGATGTTCCTGCGCGATGCTATCTATCGTTGGGATGGTGAGCGTCCGACTCACGCAATCCTCGTTGGCGATTGCACGAGCGATGGGCAACGCGTTTCGCGCAACGACGTGATCAACTACGTGCCGACGCATGTGATCGAGGAAGCAGAGACGCATGCGATCGATGAGTACGCGACCGACCAGTACTACGCTTGGCTGGCCGGCGACGATGAAGTCGCCGATATCATCGTTGGTCGTATCTCCGTGAACAACATCACCGACGCCGACACCGTGGTGGATAAGTCCATCGAGTATCGCCGGCAAGACCCGTCAATTTGGGCCAGCCGCTTTGTTACGGTCTCCGACCCGGCCGAGTTCGAAAGCGTCTCCTCGATGCTGGTTCACACGTCTGTCGACCCGTGGTTTGACTACACGGCAATCAATACAGCGGATTATCCCTGGGAGGATAACTTCTACCTGCCGCGGAACTACATCCAGGGCGACGAGATCAAAGTCGCTCCGGTTGTGACGACGAAGTTGCAGGAAGAAATCGACAGCGGACTCGGCGTCATTTCCTTCTTCGGTCACGGTTCGCCGAATATTTGGTCGAATCAGCGCATCTGGTTCGGCGGCGACAGCGAGAACAGCGATAACCTTCGCCTGCGCAACCGCGACCGGCTGGCGTTCATGACGTCGTTCACCTGCAATAATGGTGCGATCGACTATCCCGTACCGCGTTGGAATGTCTGCATCGCGGAAGACATGATGCGTGTTCCAAAGGGGGGAATGGTGGCGTGCTTCGTACCGTCCGGTCCTGGGTACTCCGAGCGCCACTTGCGTCTGGCTGAAGGCTTCTTCCGCACCCTGACGCATTTGAAGGTTCGTGAGTTTGGCCAGGTCGCCGAGATGTCGCGACTCACCTATCAGGCCATGCTTGGCTCCGATGATCACGCGCGCATGTTCATCTTCCTCGGCGATCCCACGCTGAAGTTCCCAGCGATCGAGCGCGATGCGGAACTTTCGATTCGCCCCGACGTCTTGTCGGCGGCCGTTGATCGTCAGCCTATTCGTGCGGCGATGACCACCGAGGAAGAAGAACTGACAACGGGGACGATGATCCTTCGCGGCCGCAATGGCCAGGTGATTGCCGAAGGCGAAATGACTCCGGATGGACGTGGCGGCGTTGTCGGTGCCGTGATGGCTGAATTGCCCCGCGACCAGATGGAGTATCGTCTGATCACGCGAGCGATGGGAAAGAGCGGCGAGCTGTATCGCGCGGGTATGCGAGTCCCTCGCGCGCCCTCGAAGGTCGTCATCGAACTGGTCGAAATCGGCGACGTTAGCTATGATCCGCCGTCGCGCGAGTTCACTTACGTTCTCTACAACCAGGGAAACTTCGCGCAGTGGGGTGAGTTGAATGTCACCCGCCTTCACGACGGAAAACGCATTCAGGCAGGCGTGATTCCATTCGAACTGAAGGCGAAGGAACGCCAGTCCTTCCCGATTAGGCTGGAAGCGCCCCCCGGAGCTTACGTGATTCAAGCCAATGTGCATCCCTCGCGTACGTACGACTTAAACGAGGAACTTCCCAGCGCGTTGTCGACCGATTGCCTCGTCATTCCGGACCAGGAGAATCCCGAGGCGGATCTTGTGATTCCGACCGATGCGTTCCGAATTCTTCCTGCGAAGAGCAAGTCCTCCTCGCCATTGGCAGAGACGTTTATCGCAAACACCGGTGGTAAGCGTCCACGCGCGCGGCTGATTTACCGTGCAGCCTATCCGAATGGCAAAGTCGTGGAAGGCAGCCGGGTGATCGGCTGGGTCGATCCGGGAAAGGCTGTCCGTTCCACGATCCCAATGCAGATCGAACTCGAAATGACTGCCGATTTGAAAGTTGAATTAATCAGTGAGTCGATGGATTTCGAGGATCCGAATCCAGACAATAACTCCCTGACGCGGACGGTTACGGCGGAGTCGATGCCGGACATTCAACTCATTCCCGGCAGCCTGAAGATCTCGCCCCCGCACCTGGCGGAAGGCGTGACGATCTTCGTTGAAGGTAAGGTCGTCAATCGCGGCCAGACACGTTCTGCAGGTTGCAAGGTTGCGCTCTTCCCGGCCGGAGACACGGGATTCAACGAGCCTCTGCGCAGCCTGGCCGGACAGAATGGTTCCGACATTCCGCCCCTGCAGCCAGGTTCATCGTGGCCGTTCAAGATTCGCTGGGATGCCCACGACAATTTGAACGTCGATTCCGTTCAATTACTCCTCGACTCGGATCAGATCCTCGTCGAATCGAACAAACGGAACAACCTCATCAGCGTGCCACTCGAAATTAAATCGAAGTGGAAACTGGCTCCGCGCGGAATTGCTTTCAAGCAGGATCGCCCGGGTTACTTGACTCTGATCGCGCGTGTCGCGAACGAAGGCCAAACCGACGCCCGACGCGTGAATGTGATGTTCTATCGAACCACTGACCAGAACGATGAGACCTTCCTCGGCGAAGTGCTCGTCGATCGCATCCCCGCCGGCAACATGGCTCTCATCCAGTTCCCATGGAACCTGGAAGGCGAGAACATGCGCCAGAAGGTCCAGCCCAGCTTCAACGTATCGCTGAAGGGCAGCCTGCAGCGAATCTCGTCGGTCACGGAAGAGTAAGCATGTCTCGTCGCTTCGCACACCTGCTTCTGATTTGCTTGATCGCAATCACCGCGATTGGATGTTCCCGCGCGAAGCGCGATGCGAACCTGAAAGCCAACGCACCGACAGGAACGGCGGAGTTCGGTCTTTGGGTTCAGCCGGAGACGGCAGCCGAGTCTTTCCAGACTGTGGCAGAGGCGACGGCCTTCTTCGATGACCTGAAAGAGCAAAAGGTTTCGACGGTCTTTCTTCAGGTCAAAGATCGCCAGGGCGATGTGATCTTCGCAACGAAGCACGCGGCCGCCATTCCTGGTGCAGAGCATCTGCTCGCAAACGCCGCGCGGGGGGCGAACGCGGCCGGTGTCCAATTGATCGCCGCCTATCCAGTCTTTGTGGGCAATCCTCGGCCCGGTGAGGAACTCATCGAATACACTTACGATGAGTCGGCTGGTCATGCACGCGTCCAACCACGCGAATCAGGTCCGCTACCGCGTCTGAATCCATCCATCCGCGCTGTCCGCGACCGAGAACTCGCCATCCTGCGAGAGCTGGCTGCTGTGCCTGTAGATGGATTCTGTCTGACGCATGCCGGCTATCCGGGAAGTCAGGCGGACTTCTCCGACGAGGCGCGCGCGGGTTTCGAAGCCGCCATGGCCCGTCCTGTCAAAGTCTGGCCGGATGATATCTTGGGCTTCCGCCCGGGCGAGCATCGCCCCGTCGCAGAGCCAGGGGATTTGTGGGAAGCGTGGGTTTCCTGGCGCGCGAGTCTGTTGCGCGACTTCCTCTTCCAGGCTCAGGGGGCGTTGACTGTCGGCACGGAAGTTCGTCGGCCAGTGCTCATCATGGCCGAGGGCTACTACCCCCTGCATTACCGCCAGGGTGTGAACTGGGCCAGCCCCGCCGCCTCCGTGCAGAAGGCCTTTCCATCGGCTCCGCCACGCTACGGCGGAACCGGTACCGGGGCGATCTTCGACGGCGTCGTGTTGGAGCTGCTGGCTCCGATCCCAACGATCGAGGAAGCGGTCGCCAACGAGATGGCCTGGTGGTCGAGCGCCGAGGGGGCCTCCCGACTGGCATCCGAGCTATTGCCGCCCGACGCCACGCGATGGGCGGCGGTCACGCCGATGCCCTTCGCGGATTCAGAGGGTAACCTGAGCAGTGGCGCGCGCGAGGCCTTCCTGCGCTCCACACACGAATGCGCCCGGGCGAACCCGGGCGTACTGGTACTTGACCTGGACTACATGAATGGCTGGGGCCTGTGGGCGGATGTTCAGGGCGCGCTGGCGCGCTAACCATCATTCCACGTCGTCATCGCTCTGGTCGCTCGAGGCGACATCGATGCTCTTGATTTCCTTGCCCGGTTTGAAAGTCACCACGCGGTGCGAGGGAATCGGGTAGGATTTCTTATTCTTTGGATTCCGGCCCATCCGCGCCTTGCGCTGCTTGACCTGGAAGACTCCGAAGTCTCGGATTTCCAGTCGCTCATCGCGGATAATCACTTCTTTCACCGACTCGATGATCTGGTCGACGATAATGAGGGCCTCCTTGTCCTTGATCTGTTGTTGATCGTTGGACAGGCCGTCCGAGATTCGTTTGACGATATCGGCTTTGATCATTTCGGAACCATCGCTCGCATTTCAGGTGTTCTCGACCAAGAAAGAGAAGAGGCACCGCCGTCGCAAGTCAAATTACTTCAAGCGTTCAAAATTCCTGTGAGGGCAGCGGAGAGACTCGGTCGGAGAGCCCCGGCCTGCTGCATTCTCCTCATCTCTTCTTCCGCCGCACCTTCTCGGGGGGCGGGTTCTTGAGCAAATCCATGTACTTGGCGAATGCGCTGGGCATTTCGCTTGTTTTCGTGATCCAGCGGCTCGTCTTGATAGGATGCTGGAATTTCAGCCGGATCGCGTGCAGCATCATGCGCTTCGACGGGGGGACCTGGCGCCCGAAACGCTGGCTGTCGTGGCGCATCCGGGCCAGCTTCACGTAGACCGGATCGCCGATTACCGGGTGTCCAGCTTCTGCGCAATGGATGCGAATCTGGTGAGTTCTCCCCGTTTCCAGTCGCAACTCAAGAAGGGTGGCCCCCGGGAGGCGCTCCAGGACTTTGTAGTGCGTGATGGCTTCCTGGCCGCCGGGGCCCTGCTTGGCAGGCTTGGGCTTCGGCTTGGCGCCGGTCTCCTCCGGCTCGGGAACTGGACCAACCACTTGGCGCAATTTGCCTTCGCCGACGCCGATCAGGTTGTGCCATGTCCCCCGATCCTCGCGAATCCGGCCTTCGACGAGGGCAACGTAACGTCGCTCCATGAAGCGCCCGGCCGCCTGGCGCTGCAGGTTTCGCCCGGCGTCCGCCGTCTTGCCCATGACCATCAGCCCGCTGGTTTCCTTGTCCAGGCGCTGCACGACGATCGGGTTGACGGGACGTTCGCCCTTGGATTGCCAGTAGTGCTTCAGCAGCTCAACCAACGGCGTCCCACGCGTGCCTTCGACGGGTTGGACCAGGATGCCTTCGGCCTTGTCCACGACGACAACGTGCTCGTCATCATGGACGACCTTCATCTGATCCAGCAGGGGGCGGTTCTTCGAGCGCCCCTGCCCGCGGGCACCGTGAGTCAGGTCGACCGTGAGGTCCGCGCCGCTGGGGATTGGAGCATCCAGATCGTCCAGCTTCTTGCGGTCGGCTTTGACCAGGCCATTGGCGACGATCAGGACAAGGGCGCGCGAGGACACCTTCGGCAGAACCTCGGCCAGGATTTCCTTCAGCCGGCGGTCTTGCCAGTCGGCACGCCAACGGAACTCGTATTTCTTCTGTGGAACGGGCAGTTTCATGGTCGCGAATGGTGGTCAGGTGGCTCGTCCGTGGCAAGGCAATAGCAGTCGTGCAGGAATCTTCGATTACTCCATCAGGCGGCGTTCTGCAACGCGACGCGTCAGGAATTGGAGGAAGGAGCATCCAATCGCGAACTTGATCAGGATCAGCGGCGGGAAGATCAGCAGGAACGTCCACGGGAGCAGTGCCGATCCGAGGAAGGCACCGGAGATTCCGATCAGGAAACCGAGTACCAGGCAAACGCCAAGGCCGTGCGTGGCGGCCTCGGCAAAGCTGTCCGATGTGAACGCGAACGATATGGCGATCGATCCCGTCGCGAAGATCGTCGCCGCCATGTGGACGGGAAAGAGGAAGCACAATGGGAGAATCAAATAGGGACTGAGTACCTCGCTGGATCCCAGGATGGAAGCTCCGATACCGATTGCCAGCAGCGCCGGGCAAAGGGCCGCCGCGATGTATGCAATCGGCAATGTGGCACCGACCAGCATCCCCCATGCAATCTCCTCGGGGCGCAGCGGAGTGACGGCCAACTCATCGAGCATCGATCGGCTTTCCGAATAACGGATCGTCCCGGCAGCAGTGAAGAACCCCAGCAGATTGCAGCCGAGATGAATCAGCGCGAAGAGGGCGTAGTAGATGCCCGCGAACAGGGGTTCCTGACCGGACTCGGCCAACATCGACTGGATCTGGAGAAAGATCGGTGTCGCAATCGTGGCGAGCAGAATCGGAATCAACAGCAAGAGGTACCAGGGTAACAGAGAGAAGAGGAAAAGCTTCCGGCGCGTTCGCAACCACTCGCGGCGGAACATCGCATTGCTGCTCGGCGATGCCAGGAAGCCAAAGAAGAACGTGAAGAATGCAGCCGAGAAGAATCGAGGGACTCCCAATTGCGAGTCATCCAACACGACCACCGGACGTGATTGTTGATAGACTCCCTGGCGAGGCTGCTCCACGCGGGGACGGACGTAGTCCTCCTCGTCGCCGGGCATTGGAATGCGCGGATCGTTGCGCCAGGGAGGGATATCGCCTTGCTTCTGGCCAGTCATGGCTCACTTCCGCTGGATTCGTTGCACCGGTGCAATGATGTGGAGCGATCTGAGCCCGGTCTAGCGAAACAATCGTGGAATCAGTGGTTCACTTTGTCCATTCAGGCTATTTTTGACGCTCCAATTTGGTCCGATTCTCACATGGGTCTCTGCGCAGTGTCAGACCGCGGTGTGCATAAACAGCTTTATTGTTAGGATACGGTTCAAGATAGTGGCAAAGCCCTTTTATGGCACGCCCTTCTCTAAGGCAAGGCGTGGGTAGTAACACAACACCAAGTTGTTCCTTCAGAGGAGAATACACAAAATGTCGAATCTCAATAATGACGGTGGTTTGACCATTCGCGACATCGCCCGCATCACCGGGTACAGCCGCTCGACGGTCTCACTCGCCATTAACGATAGCGATAAGATCAACGATGAAACCAAGACGCTGATCATGGATACCATCAAGCGCGTGGGCTACGTGCCGAATCCGGCCGCCCGTGCACTCGGCGCCCGCAGCCGCCAGGTTGTTGCCGCTCGCAAGAGCCGCGGCGATTCCATGGGACGCATTCAAGTCTGACAGTTCTCCTGAAAGAGCCTGCGCCCGGTCTTCGCGTCAGGCGAAGACCGGGCGCCCTCTATTTCGCTCTCTTCCCAAAACCAGGGACGCACACATTGGCAGATACAGAACCGAAGAAGTCGGCGCAGTCGTCGGCACAATTCGTCAAGCCTCGGCAAGCCCTTTCACGCTGGTGCTACAGGCGAATCTTACGCGGCGGCATGCGCAAGAACGGCACCGTTGGCATACGCCCAAACGGCAACCGCGGCTACAGACAATAACAATCAGAACCCCGGATGGAATGTCCGGCGGGGGTGAAACTCACTGAGGCGCAGTCTTCAGTACGGCGAAGCACGTGTTCGTAATCGTGCGCGCATAGGGACGCAGTTTGCCCTTCAGCCGACCGTAGCGATTGCCCACGGCGCTTTGCATCACCATGCCCAGCAGCAACTGCGTGGATAGCGCGACGTTCTGCTCCGGAATCTCGCCGCGCTTGATCGCGCCGTCGATCACGCTCGTGATGACGTCGACCGGGTTCGCCATATCCTGGCGTACCGCGTCGAGCAATTCGTGCTGCACCAGCAGGACGAATTGGAACCCCTTCGGATCCTCGTCGTACGCGGCATAGAAGCCGTCGATCATTGCGAAGAGCTTATCCTCGATCGCCCGGCCCTTCTGGTCGGCCGCCTTCATCAGGTCGGCGTATCCCTGGAAGTACTGGAAGAACAGGTAGCGGACAAGATCGTCCTTACTGGCGTGGTGGCGATAGAGCGCCCCCTCGGTGACTTCGGCGCGTTCAGCGATCTGGCGAATGCTGGCGCCGTCGATGCCGCACTCGACGAAAAGCTCCAATGCGGCGCGTTCAATGTCTTTCTTTTTCTTTGGCGGGCGAGCCACGACGCGCTTCCTTCCCTTCGAAATGTAAGCAAACGTTGACCGGCTCCCCGAACCAAAGCAACTCCAAATCGCTGCAGTTTCTCTTGTTGCCTCGCGGGGGGTCCCCCTGGACTATGCTGATAACCGAATATAGACAGGGAGGACGGCACGATGTTCCCTCACCGCCGCCTGTTGCTCGCGCTGCTCTGTTTGCCGGCGTTGACGACCTGCACACACGCCCAGGTTTTGCTCAACGGTTCCCACAAATTCGTTACCTCGGATGAGAACGAGATGTTCATCGACCCCCGTCGAGCGGTTGATCGATCCGATTGTGGACAGATCGCCTTCGTTTCTTACGAGGCCCTGCAATACACCTTCCATCGCCTGCTACTCTACGAAACCTTCGAAGGCGGTGGGGCAGGCGAGGTGACCGAACTGCCGAGAGGTTTCAACACCGAAGCCGACGCTGCCTATGATTCCGACTGCAGGCTGTTCGTCTATCTCGCCAGCGGATCCCAGACGGAGACCCGTATCCGCCAGGATGACGGCGCTTTCCTTACTTTCGAGAGGAATCTAGCCATCCCCGACTTCACGGGTGCCGCCTACAATCTGTTGGACTTTTTTCGCGGAGAAGACGGCAATCTGCACGCGGTGCACTTCGCCTATCGGTTTGTTCGAGACGGACGGGCCTCTGAGAAGCGCCTGATTTGGGGCACCTGGCGCAACGGAGCTTGGGAGGACCGCGTTATCAGTGACTACAGCGGCACGATCTTCGGCCCGCTGGACGCGGCTGTGAATGCATATGGGCATCTCTATGTGCTGGCCGATCCGCCGAGTTCCCACAGCTACTCCGAGGATCTGTTCTTCAATGTGTACTCGCCGGAGTTGTCGACATCGGAGAACGTTCGGCCCGCGCCGGGGATGGATTTCCATCCGTTGGAGGCAAGCCTTGCCCTCGGTCCCAATGGCGAGATCTCCATCGCTGGAACATTCATGCAGACCGTCGAGACCGGATCGCCCACTTACATCAACCTTCGTTACTTACGGCGCACCGGGGACAATCAGTGGAACGAGACGTCCATCGCGACAAGCGACGACGACTATCACGGCAGCGACGGCAGCAATTACACGGGCCGCCGGCCACTGCTTGAGTATGACGAAAGCGGAGGTTTGCATCTCGCCTTCAGCGATCATTCGAACTGGCATAATCCCTACAGCGAATCCGAGATTGGCCAGGTGCGTTACGGTTATCTTCCGCCAGGGGGAACTGCCTGGACGCTGACAACGGTCTTCCGTCAGCCTGGGCGCTCTGCCAGTCCAGACCCGTTGCACGGCTTTCGCCTTGGCGGACTCGCGCCTTCTCCCAGCGGCCGCCGCGCAAACATCTTCGGCGCCGAGCGAATCGTCGTGTACAACAACGACCCCTTCGCTGCGCCCGACATCGTGACCATGAATGGTCTGCAATTCGATGTTCAGAACACTCAGGCTGCCTCCGTTGCTGCGCCCAATTACGCCGTGCTGAACTGGCTGCTCGGCCGGCCGTTCGCTGGGGGTGCCCCAGCGGATGGAAACGGCGACGGTGCACTTGGCTCTGCGGATTTGATCGGAACGATCGCACTGGAGCCCTAGCAGGTCCGTATCGCGAAACAAGCCTCATCTCCATTGCGCCGGTCCGGTTCGTTGACGCAGCGTTCCTGTTGCTGCAATTCCCGACCGAAAGGCCCTTCATGTTCGCCAACCTCTGTCGTTTCAGTCTCCTGCTTGCGATTTTGCTCGCTGCCAGCGCCGTCGCTCAGAGTGACGATGCTCCGACCAGCGGCACCACCGCGCTAATTGAGGAGGCCGTGGCTCTCATCGATCAGACCGATGTGCCCATCCAGGAGCGCATTGCCCGCACCGAGGCGATCTTGCGCGAGCACCCCGGAGCAGCCGAAGTCTGGGCGGCCCTCGGTGAACTGCGACGCGACGCTGGAGAGGACGAGGCGGCGCTGCTGGCCTTCGAGCGCGCCGTCGCCAAGGACGATTCGCTGTACTCTGCGTGGCACTGGATTGGGATCCTGAACAAGCGCGAACGCCGCGATCTGGATCGCGCCCTGGAAGCCTTTCAACAGGCGATCGATCACGGGGCCAGGAAGAGCCGCGAGTTGAATGAGATCGCGGTGACGCTGGCTTACAAGGGACGCATGGCCGAGGCGCTGCAAACCTGGGAAGAGACAATCGCCGACGATCCCGGCTGGGCGGTGCCATACGCGAATGCGATCAAGGCCGCCCTCTACCTGGACGATGAAGACAAGGCCCAGGAACTCTTCGAAGCCGGCATCAAAGCCGATGAGTTCGAGGAGAACATCGCGCTGCATTGGGGTCAGTATCTGCTTAACGACGGTGACGAGGATGAGGCAGCCGACGTCTATCGCCGCGCGCTTGAGCGCGCTCCGGAAAATGCCGTGCTGCGGTTCTACTACGGGTTGGCGTTGCGCGAGTCCGGCGACGAAGACGCGGCGATTGAGAATCTGAAGCGCGCCTATACGTTGGGCCTCAAGGAAGGCCGCCCAGATGTCTACGAGGCCGCAAACGAGCAACTGTTTGCGACGCGCTATCCGAAGGAATGGAAGCGCCTTCAGAAGGCCGCCAAGACCGTTTTCGCAAACCACGAATCACAGGAAGACATTGTGAAGGCCGCCGAGAAGGGGCTGAAGATCCTGAACCCGATCATCAGCGATCACCCGGACATCTGGAATGCTTACCTGGTGCGCGGTGTGGCGTATCGACGCATGAACGAACCGGCCCTGGCGAAGCGCGATCTGCGTCGCGTTCTGGAACTGAGTCCCAACGAACCAAACGCCTGCATTCACCTCGCCATGTTGCATCGCGATCTTGACGAAATGGAAGATGCCACGAAGTACGCGCACGAAGCGGCAGAGGCCGCCCCACGCGATCCTTCGATCCTGGCCAACGCAGCATTTGTGTTCCTTGACGCCGACGACTGCAAATCGGCGCGCATGATGTTCGATCGCGCGCGCGACCTTGTCCCGGAGGGCAGTATCCCCGCCGACCAGGATCCCCTGTTCCCGCTGCAGGATGAAATTCAGGCGAACTGCGGCCAATAAGCTCCGGACACCGAGGGACTACCGATCGTGCTGCTTCTGCTCTTCGATGCTCTAGCCTCACTGATTGCCGGCCGCGTCGCCGCGGGGTGGGTGTTTTCCGATGAGGAAACGCCCGACCGGCTGACGCTTTGGCTGCTGTGGTCGATCAGCTTTTTCCTCCTAACCCCATTGGCAATTGGAACCATTGCCGGCTCGCTGACGGTGAAGTCATTGTACGTTGGTTTCAGTATTCTGACTGTGGCCGCGATCATCGCGCACATCGCGATCGGTCGACGCCTGACGTCCTGGAAATACGACAAGGTCGGTCTCGGCGATTCAATCCTGCTGGCCTGGGGGCGCGAGATTCTCGGCGCCTCGTGGAAGGCGCGCTTCGCGTGGGCGATCGTTGTCCTTTGGGTGCTTGGCATGTCGGCGCCCGGTTGGTTTCTGACGCCGCGCACTTGGGACGCCGTCGAATGCTACATGCTGCAACCCGTCGATTACCTTCCGCCGCACGAGTTCTCGCTGTCGCTTCCGTTGCCTGGCGGCCCCGAGCAGTACCGTACGCTCGGCGAGACGTTCCCGAACCTGAAGGGCTTCTGGGCCATCCAGGTGATGCTCGGGCGGGACTCGATGAAGGGCGCCGGCCTCGCACAAGTTCCGTTCCTGTTCATCGCTCTCGTGGCCCTGTGGGGGATCGGACGGCGACTCGAATTGCCCGCCTGGACGACGGCCGTTGGGGCGTTCTTTCTGATCTCAATGCCGGAGGTCATGCTGCAGTCGACTGAGCTCTACACTGACGTCCAGACCAGTTCGACATTGCTGATCGTCTTATGGGCCTTGACCGGCCTGGATCGCGAGGCCTTCCCGCGCCGCTGGATTGTCGTCGCCGGCCTGGCCTTCGGACATCTGGCCGCCGCAAAAGCGTCTCTCCTGATCACCGGCGGCCTTCTTGGGCTCCTGGCCGTGGGGCTGGCGATGCATCGCGCCGGCAAAGGGAAACGCATCCAGTTCGGCGCGTTGATGCTCGCATCTGGCCTTATCGGAGGAGTCGTTCTTGCGGGGCCGTGGCTGCTTCGAGGAGCCATCGTCTACCACAACCCAATCTACCCGATTTCGGTATCCGTCGGCGATCACATGATTCTTCCAGGGACCGGACCAGCAAGTCTGAATACCGGTGTCCTGATGAGTCAGACTGGCTTGACGGAATCGCAGGCCTACTTGAACTCGGCCCTCGAAGGCGGAGGAATTACGCATCTTGGGTTCATCGCGGGCGGGTGGGGACCACAGGGCCTGGTTTTCGGACTGCCCGCTCTCATCCTGCTGGCAGTGCTGGGATTTCGAAGGAACGCGACGCGCTGGCGCCTCATCCTCGCAGTTGTTGCGCTCGTCATTCTGGGTTCGCCGGATCTCTGGTGGCCGCGTTTCGGGCTCCAGGTTCTTATCTTTGCAACCGTCGGCGTGGCTGCATGGATGGCACTGGCAGACCGTTGGCAGCGTATTCTCCTGATGATGCTCCTGATCGTGTTCGCAGGCTGGAATGGGCTGCGCGTTGTCCCATCGATCCTCTTCCGCTGCTATGAACCCATCATACTGGCCTATCCATTCATTACTGGCGACCCGATCCCCCTTTTGGAGGAACATCGTCCCGACGAGTTCGCCGCGCGTGACTTTGCCCGTGAAATAGCCGGCTCTGATCCAGGCGTTCGCATGGCATACATTGGCGATGCCACATACAGGATGCCGCCCATTCGGCTAATCCCCGATGAAATGCGCAACCCACTGGTTCCAACCGGTCGGATTGAAGACACCGATGGGCCGGAAGCGTGGATGGCCGATCTTCTCGATTCGGAAGCGACTCATATCATCCTGCCATTCGGGCGCCCCGAAGGTCGGCTACTCGACGAGCATCCAGAGCATTTCCAGTCATTGTACCGGGATCGTCCCTGGCGAGCGGAGCACCCCTGGGGACCTTCGCAGTATCCACGCGAAGCGGTCTGGGCCATTCAGCGGGAGGGCGCCGATGAATAAGTATCTTTCCCACCTGATGATTGGTTTGGCAGTGGCGGCTCTGATCCTGACCATCATTTATGCTGTTCAACCGGCGCGAACGATGGAGATCAAAGCGCTGAAGGTCGAATTCTACGGCGCGCTCCCCCGGGCCGGCATATCCCTCGATGGCCGTCACACGCGAAACCACCTGGTGGCGGGGAAATTCACCCCGTGGACGCACATGACCTCCCGCGCGATGCTGACGCGATGGCGTGAGCGCGAAGCAGCACCCTTCGCCGTTGAGTCGCTCTACAGTCGCTGGGAATCGGGGTTCTGGCGGCTGCCGACTTTGGGAGAATGGACGGAAACGCTCGAACAAGTCGACCGCGAGTGGCTCGAGCAACGGGCTGAATACAGCGAACCGTGGGAGATATCCGCGGCGGATGCACTCGATCAGAACTGGACGTTCACCGTCTATCCGGCCGACGCAGCCGAACAGATCCCGATTGTCCGTGACGATGAATCGATCGAGTTTACTCTCACCCCGGATGCGCCTCCGACGATCCAGTTCCTCGTCAAGCCGGCCGGCCTTCCAACGGCACGGATCGGCGATGTTCTGCTGGTCGAGTGGGGAGAAGAGGGTTGGGAGATGCCACCGACACTCTACTGGTCAACGACCCAACTCGCAATCAGCGGACGGCGAATGAAGGTCGGAGAGACAACGGAACCGGACACGTCGGCCTACAGTTTTCCGGCCGAGCCGGGATGGATTTGCCATGGGGCGGAGGCCTGGACATGGCGGTTCGATTTTGCTCCGAAGGGCGGAAAGATCGTGCTTCGCGGCTTCCGCGGGGAGGATTCGGGGCGGATTTACTGATATCTCCGCATGAATTCCCGAGTTGACCCGTCGCCTCTGCCCGGGCGAGGCTGTTCGATCATCATACCAAGGGATGGTGTGCTCGTATGAACAAAGATTCGGATGCTCTGGTAGGACAAATCGCGGACGTCGTGATGCAGGTAATGGCCGAGCGCGGCCTTCTCGGTGGGGGAGACGCCCCCGCCGCATCTGCGACGGTTGGGACAGGAACGGCCTGTAGTTTGCCCCACGGCATGGCTGCCCAAGGCCCTCCGCCCAAGCACGATCTCGTGCAGGCCGGCGCCGAGCGCATCGGCCACACCGGCGAGCAGCCTCCCAGCGGCGAGGCCTGCATGCGGCTGTCGAACTACATCGACCATACGCTGCTGAAGGCGACGGCGACCGAGGACGAGATTCGGCGCCTCTGCGAAGATGCTCGGAAGCATCAGTTTGCATCGGTCTGTGTCAACTCGGCTTACGTGCCGCTTTGCAAAGAAATGCTGGAAGGCTCCGGCGTCAGCGTCTGCACCGTCGTCGGATTTCCCCTGGGGTCGATGTCCAGCGAGGCCAAGGCCTTCGAGACCGCCGATGCCGTGACCAAGGGGGCCGACGAAGTCGACATGGTTATCAATGTCGGTAAGCTTCAGTCGGGCGACTTCAAGTACGTCTGCGACGACATTCGGGCCGTTGTGTCCGCGGCGCGCGGCCGCACCACCAAGGTCATCATCGAGACATCCTATCTGAACAACGACGAGATCGTGCATGCCTGTGTGCTCTCCAAGGCTGCAGGTGCAGACTTCGTGAAGACCAGCACCGGATTCGCCGGCGCCGGGGCGAAGGCCGAGCACGTAGCGCTGATGCGCAAGACCGTCGGCAAGGAAATGGGCGTGAAGGCCAGCGGCGGAATCCGTGACTGCGACGCAGCCCGCCAGATGATCGACGCAGGGGCCAATCGTCTCGGCGTCAGCGCCAGCGTTGCCATCGTACAGGGCAAGAAGTCGGACAGCAGCTACTGAGTAAATGACCACAAAACTCATCGAATTGATCGAGTCGTTCCCTGGCCGGCGCGTGCTGGTGGTGGGTGATGCGATTCTGGATCACTATGTCATTGGAAGCGTCAGCCGCACGTCGCCAGAGGCGCCGGTCGCTGTCCTGCGCGTCACGGAAGACGAATGGCTGCCGGGCGGGGCGGCAAACGTCGCGCGTAACCTGGCGGCGCAGCGCTGCCAAGCCACGCTGATTTCTCTTCGCGGCGACGACGAACACGGTCGGCGCCTGGAGGAGTTGCTCGGCCGTGATGCGAGCATTCGTCTCGCGTTTGTCGTCGACAAGACGCGTCCCACAACGCTTAAGACCCGCTGCGTGGCTCAGGGTCAGCAGATGATGCGTCTGGACCGCGAAGAGTCCGGCCCAATCTCCGACACGGTTCGGAAGCGCGTAATGACCGCCGTGCGCCGCGAGATGAAGCAAGCCGATGGGGTGATTCTCAGCGACTATGGCAAGGGCCTTCTGACGACCGCCCTGGTGCAGGAGATCATCGCCGCCGCTCGTGAGTACAACGTTGAGGTGCTGGTCGATCCGAAGGGAACCGACTACTCGCGCTACAAGGGCGCGACTCTGATCACGCCCAATCAGAAGGAAGCCCAGGAGGCCAGTGGCATCTCGATCGTCGACGAGGAATCCGCTCGTGAAGCCGCCCGCATCTTGCAGGCGAAGGTGCGTGGCAAGGCGATCTGCATTACCCTCGGCGGGCGCGGTGTGGCTGTCTTCCCGCGGCGCGGTCGCTCCGTTCAGATTCCTGCCCGCGCGCGCGAAGTCTTCGACGTCACGGGCGCGGGCGACACGTTCATCGCGCTGTTCAGCCTGGCGCGATTCTGCGGCGCGACCTTTCCGCAGGCCGCAGAGATCGGTAATGTTGCCGCCGGCATCGTTGTTGGACGCGCAGGCGTTGCGACCGTTTCTCTCGATGAATTGAAGCGCGAATTCCTCGGCCAGTCTGCCAACCGCAAGGCGATGGGAATGCGCGAACTGGCGGAAGTCTGTCACTCGCTCTCACGAGCCGGCCGGAAGACGGTGTTCACCAACGGCTGCTTCGATGTCTTGAATGTGCGGCACATCCGGCTGCTGGAGCAGGCGCGCGCCCTCGGCGACGTGCTCGTCGTTGCGCTCAACAGCGACGCGAGCGTCCGACGCCTGAAGGGCGAGCCGCGACCGCTGCTGACCGAGTCGGAACGGGTTGAATTGATCGGCTCGTTGCCGTACGTTGACTACATCACGGTCTTCGACGGTGAAACGCCGAACGAACTGCTCGAACGGTTGCGCCCGGATATTCTGGTGAAGGGCACTAACGTTGAGAATGTCGTTGGCCAGGAAATTGTCGAAGGCTACGGTGGCGAGATTCGCCTGCTCGATCTCGGATTCGGCCCCAGCGTCGACGAGGTCATTCATCGCGCTGCCGAGGGCACAGCCCCCAATAAACGTAAGCGAAAAGGACGCACATGAGTTCCGGGCATTTCGTTGATCAGGTTCAGATCCACGTGAAGGCCGGGGACGGAGGACATGGCTGCATTTCCTTTCTGCGGATGAAAGGACAGCCATTCGGTGGCCCCGACGGTGGAGACGGCGGGCGCGGCGGTTCGGTGATTCTCGAAGCCGAACCGGAGATGCTGACGTTGATCGATTTCAAGTCGCGGCATCACGTGAAAGCCCCGCGCGGTGCAAACGGCGGTGGTAAGAATTGCTCCGGCCGCAGCGGCTCCGATGTCGTTCTTAAGGTTCCCCTCGGCACGGTTGCCATCGACGCGGACACGCACGAAGAGCTCGGCGATCTGACGCAGCCCGGCCAGCAGCTCGTAATCGCCAAAGGGGGCGACGGCGGAAACGGCAACCAGCACTATGCGACCCCGACCAACAAGGCGCCGCGGAAAGCGCAGGATGGCTTCCCCGGTGTGGAACGAAATGTCGTTCTCGAGCTGAAGGTCATCGCCGATGCCGGGCTCGTCGGCCTGCCAAACGCCGGCAAGTCGACATTGTTGGCCGCCATGACGCACGCGCATCCGAAGATTGCGCCCTATCCGTTCACGACAATTCATCCGAACCTGGGCGTCTTCGTCGCATCGGACTTCCAGCGTCGGATTACGCTGGCCGACATTCCGGGCCTCATCGAGGGCGCCCATACTGGCCAGGGCCTCGGCCATCGATTCCTGCGCCATATCGAGCGCACACGCGCCCTGGTACATCTCGTGGCACCGGAAGCCGGCACGGACGACGACGGAACAATCACGCTGGCCGACGCGCATCCGGAGACGCTTCTCTACGCGTACGATCTGGTTCGCAGCGAGCTCGAAAGCTACAGTTCCAAGCTCCTTCTGAAGCCCGTTATCGTGTGTTTGAACAAGGTCGATTTGATGTCCGAAGAGGAAGTCGCGGCAATCGTCGACGCCTTCCGAACCGAACGCGACATCGAAGTCCACTTGCTCTCTGCGCAAGACAAGAGCGGAGTAGTGGAACTGCAACGCAAGATCGAGGAACTGGTGCTGGATCCCCCGACCGAGGAATCGGAAGTCCGATCCAGGTCCCTGCCTCAATTCGAACTTCGCGAGGAGGAGTCATGACTCGCCGCATCCTATTTTCGCTGATTCTACCGGTCATCCTCTTGACTGCCGGTTGTGTGAATATCGCGCCCAAGCTCGGCACCGGGCGTGCCGAGGTCGAACGCTTCGAACGCGCCGTGGACGTGAACCCTGCCAACGAGCACGCCTGGTTCCTGCTCGGGAAACGCTTCCTCCAGGGAGAGGATTTCTCGAACGCTGAAAACGCGTTCGAGCACGCGATCGATCTGCGCCCTGACTTCTCCGAAGCCTATGTGGGCATCGGGGTGAGCCGCCTGCAGCGGGAAGACTGGCGCGGAGCAGCCGATGCCTACGAGCGTCTCCTCGCCATCGAGCCGCAGTCCGTCGCGGCATACGAGGGCCTGGCCGCTGCGCACCTCGGCGCAAAAGATATCGACGACGCGGAAGCGGCCGCTCTTGAAGCGCTCAAGATCTACGACGGCGCCCTGCAGGCTCACCGTATCCTTGGCGAAGTCTACTACATTCGCGGCAACTACGCGGGTGCGGTCGAGCAATGGAACATCTCGCTCGAAGAAGGCGAACGCGCCAGCGATCTTCAGCCCCTTGTCGATGATCTGACCCACTACATGCGCAAGTACGGCGCGGACTGATTTCTTCTTCGCGGCCGGGCTCGATACACTTCAGTTGAGTTCTGATTATTCTGTGATGATGGCCGCATCGGCCAGCGGAGCCGGTTCCGGCATTTCTCCGTCCGGGTAGGCACGCCAGACAGCCTCTTCATCAGCCGTTGCGGCAGCAGACGCCCAACCGGTCGAGAAGTCCACCAATTCCAATCGCCATCCCCGCGGCATCGGCAGCTCGGTGCGCGCGTGCGATCGCGATGTCCAATAATCCGACACAAATTGCGCCCAGATCGGTCCGGCGGCCCGTCCGCCGGTTTGCCCGGCACCCAGGGGAAGCGGCTGGTCAAAGCCGACCCAAACGGCAACGACGGCCTCCGGTGTATAGCCCACGAACCAGGCATCGCGATTGTCGCTGGTCGTGCCCGTCTTTCCCGCGACGGCGTCGCGCAGTTGCTCCGGCAGCATTTCGCGCAGGCGTTTGCCCGTGCCGCGCGTCATGACCCCGACCAGCATCTGCTGCATCCAGGCCGCCGTGCGCGAATTGAGCTGGTCCTTCGGCTGGCGCTTGTGCGTGACGAGTGGATGGCCCTCCGCGCTGCGGACAGAACGAATCGCCGTCGGGACCGATGCCTCCCCGGCGTTTGCAAAGGCAAGGTAAGCCGCGGCAGCTTCCAGCGGCGTGACACCTGATGTCCCGAGCGCGACGGGATACTCGACCGGCATTTCCCAGTGCGGCGCGCCAGGCGTGACATCGAACTCGCGAACGCGCCGGATGCACTCGCGCAAGCCAGCCTCCTGCACCATCTGGATTGTGACAACGTTGCGGGAGTGCTCGAGCGCTGTCTGCAGCGACGTCGGGCCGAAGTGAATGTTCTCGTAGTTGCGCGGCGAGTAGCCGTTCGAGAACTCGATCGGCTGATCGTCGAAGATCGTCCAGGGCGCCATTCCGCGTTCCATCGCGGCGGCGAAGAAGAACGGCTTCAGCGTCGATCCGGCCTGGCGCCGCGCACGCATCGCCCTGTTAAAATACCCGTTGTTGGCGCGATCTGCCCACTCGCGTCCACCCGCCAGCGCCAGAATCTCGCCGGTTCGGCTGTCGAGGCAAACCAGTGCGCCTTGCAGGCGGGTCTGTGGGAGCAGATCGCCGCGGAACAGACCCTTCTCAGGCATGACTTCGCGAACTTCCAAGTCAACGCCATCGCCTGGGCCGACATGGGCAAAGTAAGTCGCGGTTGCTTCTGGAATTTTCAGATCGCCCCGCCAACTGCCCGCGAGTTCGACGACCAAAGAGCCCGGGAACGTGCGCACAACCCGGCCCATGCGAACCTGCCCCGGTCGGGGGGTCTCCCACCACTCGGCGGCATCGCGTGCTGACGCGAATCGGTCCGCGCGCGTGGCCAGCCACTCCGATTCGGCCTTGTCCAGCCCCGCACGGAGAGCAGCCAGCGCCAGCTTCTGCGCTTCGCCATCCATCGTCGTCCGAACGGTCCACCCAGCGGCCCGGGCGCGTTCGCCTAGCAAGGCCGGTTCGGCCGCAAGCTCTGCCCGCACGGCATCCAGGAAGTAATCCGCATCTCCCGCGCCGCTTCGGGTCGGCCCCGCAACTCGCAGGGGGGCCTCACTGGCCTGCGCATATTGCGCCTCTCCGACCCAACCCAGTTCCTTCATCCGCGCCAGTACCTGTTCGCGCCGGCGGAGCGCGGCTTCCGGATCGTTCAGCGGCGAGTAGCGCTCCGGCAACTGGGGGAGTCCCGCCAGCAGGGCGCTCTCTGAAAGTTCCAGATCGCGTGCGGACTTGCCGAAGTACATCTGCGACGCGGCCTCGACGCCGTAGTTTCCGCTGCCGAGGTAGATCTGATTCAGGTAGACTTCGAGAATCTGGTCCTTGGAGTACCGCCGCTCCATCTGCAGCGCGATCAGCGTCTCGTGAACCTTGCGGCGCAGTGTCTTCTCGCGGCCGATTTCCGGCAGCAGGTTGCGTGGCAACTGCTGGGTGATTGTGCTGGCGCCCTGCGACAAGGTCCCGCGGCTGGCGTTGATGACCGCCGCGCGCAGGATGCCTTTGGGATCCAGGCCGATGTGGTGGCGGTAATTCGCATCCTCGATCGCAATGAACGCCTCCGGCAGATGCGCCGGCAGATCGTCGAGGTGCACGACCTGGCGGCGCTGCTCGAACATTGTCGCGATGGGCCGGCCATCGCGATCGAGCAGTGTGGTCGTTTGGGGGGGATCGTATTGCTCGAAGGCCTCGATGGGAGGAGCCATCTCGAGCCAGGCGACCAGGGCACCGGTCGCGAATCCGCTGACCGTGATTCCCAGAAGAATCGCCAGGCTGCCCACCCACCAGGCCAGACGAGCGGGGCGGTTACAGCCTTGCCGACGGCTGCGGGGGGCTGGCGTCTCGTCAGCGCGTTCCTGTGCCCCGCGAGATCGCAGGTGGCCCAGCATTGCATTCGATTGTCCGGCTCGCGCCAAGGCAGTCCTCTCCACGATAGGCTATCGCTGCATGCCTGCCGGTCCGTCGGGCACAACGGCAACATAAAATGCCAGGCGCCGCGTTCCATGGCGCCTGGGCGTTTCGACGAGATGAGGCGATTGTCAGGAAGGAGTCAAGATATCGGGCGTAGCGAGTGACGATCTGCGAATCGCCGAATCCATGCTTGCATTTCCTTCCGGGGCAGGGCTTCGATCATGCTCCGTGAGCGGATCGAATGGAGGCTCGAGAACAATGAGTGGATCAAGCCGCCGCCCGGCGAATCGAGGGAACTGGGCGAGGCGGCTCTTCGTGGGAGGTAGGACCGGCGGAGGTTCGGATGTTCGCCAGGGCCAGACGCTCTCGACGATCGAGGGCTGTTTTGCCAATGTTCACATCATTCTGGTTTCCGGGGCGTTCCTGACCGGATTCGCGCTGATGCTCGGGCTGAAGGACTTCCACCTTGGCCTGATCGGTGCTCTGCCGGCCTTCGCAAACATCCCGGGAGTCTTCAGCGCGTGGCTGTCGGAGCGCGTTGGATCGCGCAAGACGATCACGTTTGTCGGTGCTCTCGTGTCGCGACTGCTGTGGCTGCCGATGCTGGCGCTGGCATTCCTTCCCCTCGATCCCGAGACCCGAATCTGGTGGTTCGTGGGGCTGTTTGCCGCTTCATCTCTCGCCGGTGGGTTTGCCGGGAATTCCTGGCTGAGTTGGATGAGCGACCTCGTGCCGGCGCGTCTCCGCGGCCGTTACTGGGGGCATCGCAACCGAGTTCTGAACATGGTCAGCATCGTCGTGATGCTGGCGGGCGGATGGGCGGTTGACTTTTTCCGCGCGCACGATGCCGAGCGCGCCGGCTTTGCGGTCATCCTGTTGATCGCGTGCTTCTTCGCCGTTCTCGCGGCATTGACCCTGCGCCGCCAGTACGAGCCGCCCATGGCGCCGATCCAAACGAATAAGTTCTTCGCGAATCTGCGCAAGCCGTTGATGAACAGGGAGTACTTCCTGGTCATCAAGGCGTTCGGGATTTTCCAATTCTTCATCGGGCTGGTGGCCCCGTTCATCGCGGCTTACATGCTGGAATACCTGAAGCTCAACTTCACGACCATCAGCCTCTACTCGATCTATGGGCTGGTGATCGGCTTGTTCTTCAACCCGTTCTGGGGACAGATCATGGACAAGGTCGGGATCCGATCGGTCTTGCTCCTGAATCTGGCAATCATCGGATTGTTGCCCTTCGCGTGGATTCTTTCGCTATCTTTTGGCGGCGGCTTCGTACTGCTCGTCTTCACGCTCAGTGGAATCGGCTGGTCGGGTTTCAACCTCGCAGCCTTCAATCTGCCGTTCTCCTACTCGCCGCCCGAGGGACGGACTTACTACCTGGCCGTGCTGAATATCAGCAATGGGGCGCTTCTCTTCTGCGGATCGCTCGTTGGGGGCATCCTGGCCCAGGCGATGCGCGGATTCGAGCTTCATATCGGTCCGATCCACATCATCCACTATCATATCCTGATGCTGGTTTCAGCCCTCGGTCGCCTGAGTGCGGGGCTGTTGTTCGCCCGGATCCACGATGTCCGGTGCCGCGGACTGCTGTACACGATGCAACTGTCCAGCAACATCTTCTACTCGCGACTGATGTCGACAGGCCGTCTGCTGTTCTTTCCGCGGCGCGGCGCCTGAAATCCCGCACGCCACCCGCCGGTTCTTCTTGCGTTCTCCGGCCGCATCTTCTCATCTGAAGATTCAAGAAGGCGAATCGTTTGAGGAGAGAAACGCATGGAATTGGATCCCAAGGAACTGCGCCAGATCTTTGTAGATGCCTTGGAGGAGTGGTTTGGGCCGGCGCACCAGAAACTGGGCGGACGGTGGCACGGCGGGAAGATGATCCTGCAGCCCGAGAACGAATCCCTGAAAGCCAAGGAACTCGACGTCGAGGTCTTCTTTCACAAGATCGTGATGATGCGCGAGTCCCTCCGCGTGTTGGAGCAGAAGATTAACAATCACCCAAAGCTGGATGACGAGGATCGCCTCGTGCTGCAGCAGTACATCACGCGCTGCTACGGCACGATGACAACCTTCAACGTGCTGTTCCGCGATGAAGAGGATCGCTTCGCCGGCCAGCGCTGATTGCCTTTCATTTCCCCCAGGAGGGCATTGATGGAAACCCTGACAAAGACTGAGTGCTCCGCTTTTCTGCTGAAATCAAACCTGACCGTGGACTCGCTCGTCGATCTGGCCATTGGTCGACTCGAGCAGTTCGTTCCTGGCGGAGTCGAAATCACGACTGATGCCGACAAAGCGGACGTCGTGCTCGTTTGCAGCGGAGGCGTGGAGGGCGACTACATCCGCTTACTCGAAGGCGCCACCATCCCGCCCGTCATTCTGGCCGGTGCGGAAGCGAACGCCTTTGCCGCCGCGACGGAAATCTGCGCGTATGCCCGTTGGCGCGGGCGCTCCGTGCTCTTTGAGCCACTGGCGGAGGAGAATCACGAGCAGGTTCGCCAGGCAATCGCCGCGGCACGTGCCGCGCGCAAGTTGCGCCAATCGGTCCTCGGCATCATTGGAATGCCCTCTGCATGGCTAGTCGCATCGATCCCCAGCGAGTCCGCCATCCGCGATCGCATCGGCGTGCGGCTGGAGCGCATCCCCTGGTCGAACGTGCCGATCGATCTGACGCCGGACAAGTCAGAGGAAAGCCCTTGGCGGGACGCTCCGCGGCACACGCACGAGGTCAGCGAGGACGCACTTGAGCGCGCGCTGGCGTTCAGTCGGAATCTGCGCCGATACGTCCGCAGCAAGCAACTCGACGCTGTTGCCGTCGAGTGCTTCTCGTTGCTGAAAACTCACCACGTCAGCGGTTGTCTCGCGCTGGCCGACTTGCTTGAAAACGGCCTGCCGGCTTCCTGCGAAGGCGATGTTTGCAGTGCACTCGGGATGATGTTTGCACAGGCTGCATTGCCCGACGACGTGCCGTTGCCTTGGATGGCCAACATGACGTTCCGCACCGGCAATCGATTCTGGTTCTCACATTGCACCGTGCCGCCCGGAAATGTGAAGTCCGTCGAACTGCGGACGCACTTCGAAAGCGACAGCAGCGTCGCGATTCACGGGACGTATGAAGAAGGGTCGACGGTTACGCTGTTGCGCCTAGCAGCGGACTTGAAGACAGCCTATCTGACTCGCGGCGTGATCGCGAGCGCCGAAGCGGTCGAAACGCGTTGCCGCACACAAATCGCTGTCGACGTCGAAGCGCAGCCCACCGAGATCCTCGGCAATCACCATCTCCTCATCAGCGGAGACCAGACGATGCCGCTCGAGATGTTGCTGAAGCTGCTCGGATTCCGCCTGGTGTAGGCAAGAAACACAGACTTGGGAAAAATGCCGGCCTGTCGAGTGAGTTCGACAGGCCGGCTTCTTTGTTACACTCTTTAGTGGAACATCCACCCGCGCGGTGCCGGCGTGTCCGGATCTCCAGCCAGCACAAAGATGCCGTAGTCGGTCATCGGCGCGCTGACTTCGCCGCGCTCTTCGATGTGATGCGATGTCAGGGCATCCCAACTCGAAGTGGTTTCATTCCACTTGAACAGCCCCAACGTTGATGGATCGACTCGATAGAGCGGATCGACGTACTCGGAGTACGTGATCATCACGCCCGTCTTGCCGGCGATGGGACTGTCGTCTGCACTGACGATGCGATATGGGCCACGCACAACGTTCTTGCCGGCCGGCGCGGGGCGCGTCACCTCCGTAATGCTCAGGACCGTCCCGGAAGGAATGGCACCGGCCGTGCCGAAGATACGCAGTGGATCGCCCGACGCCCCCCAATGGATTTCGGCGCTGTCATCGTTGAACGGCACGAAGTGGAACGTGCTCATGATGTCCAACTGCTCGCCTTCCCAGTCGACCGTCTCCACGACGACGGATCCACTCGGCGCATCGGCATCCCACAGCGACGTCTCTGCCGTGTAGGCACTCTCCCCGGCGTTCCATTCAAGATCGATCGTCTTCACCCAGCCGTCCAACTGCTCGGTGCGAATTGTTGCGCGGGGCGGTTCGCTCAGCTCTTCGCTCGACGTGAGGCTGACAAGCATGAGCGTTACCGTTGTGCCCGGCGACACATCAAGTGCCAGTTCCCGATCCGGCGTCAGCATGCGCTTCTTTGCCCGATCGGGTGCACCACGTGCGCTCTCCGTCAACGTGCGCGCCCCGTATCGATCATCCGGAAGATCGAAGTAATGCAGCACAGGCTCATCGGCCCCCTCGATCACTTCCAGGATCACGGCGCGGTCCGAGGGCCAAATATTGTGCAACGTCGTGTAGCCGTAATCATCGGTCGCCATCATGGAGAGCGATGAGCCGTCGGCGTGCTCAAGCAACACAGAGCGTTTGTCCCACGGCGTACTGTCCGCCTTCAGGAAGCGGAACGTGCCGCCGTAGCCGTAGTAACTCGGTGTGTCGAAGATGTAGACGCGGTCCCAGGCATCGCACGGAAGCTCATCGGGCCCCGGCACATGGCCGCCTCGTTCCTCCGGGCGTGTCAGAAGCCAGCGCTGGTAATGCGTCGGCCGAAGGAAATCATTGAGGTTTTCCTTGATCGTCTCCCAGCACGGCTCGTTGCGATATCGCTCCTGCGCCGTCTCGTGATTGTGAGCATTACCAGTGCCGTCGTCGCAGAAATTGTACGCGGCGCCCTGGTTGTCCATCACGCAGGCCGAGAGCGGACCGTGAGCTGCAAAGGGAGATTCTTCATCGAGGCGTTGCAGCGTGCAGTTCGAATCGTCGCAGTACCACAGATCGTCACTGTAGTGCGTGATGTATTCATCGTAGAGATTCAGCGCGTAGTGCCCCATCTCGTGGATGAAGGTACGATGGTCCGTGATGGCAGCGAATTCCATGTTGTTCCAGGAGTACCGTGAATATAGCCCATTGATGTTGGCATTCGCTCGGTAGTTTCGGAAGTGAATGCGCCCATCGCCGCCATCGTCCCAGAACGACCGATTCTCGTACAACTCAACCAGCTCAAGGAACATCTGTCCGTCGCTGACGTTGTAGAAGTAATCGCTCGCCCGTTCGATCTGGTGGCGCATATACTCCCAGTAGATGCCATCCGGATTCCAATCCGTTGCCATCACAAGATGGAAGCCGATCAGTGGATTGCGCCGTTCCAGCACCAGGTCCATCGGGCTGCCCATATCGCTGACGATGTGCCCTGTCATCTCGCCGTCATCGCCAATGGTGATGTTTGTCAAGTACACGTGGTATGCCCAAGGCGAACCGCCGAGTTCTTCACGATCTCTCCGATCGGATTCTTTCGTGTAGACCTTGTAGAGCGCCGTAATGCGATCGCCGATATAGACATCGGGAACGCGAATGGCACCGGCGGCATTCGTTTCGCCCACGTAGTCGTCATTGTGATAGACCTTCGCGCCGGCGCGTGCTTCGAACGTCGGAGAATCGCCCAAATGCGGAATCTCGACTTCGATGTTCACGCCGAGATCTCTCTCGAATCGAGTCGAGCGCCAACCCGTCATCGTTGAACTGTGTCCGACATTATCGTGGAACTGGGCGGCGATCTGGTATTCCGTGTTCACGTCTGGAGGAGTAAAGAAGACAGTCTGTTCCGGCGCGTGATCGTAGTAGATCCCATACTCCGTCCATTCCGTCATCCCGGCTTCGCGGAAGAAAAGCTGCCAGTAGTTCAAGCCGCTGCCGCGGTCGCCAATGTCGAAGACTTCCACACGGACGCGGCTTCCCGTGTCATCGTCCGGCGTGGCGTAGATCAGTCCACCTGGTGGGAACACATCGACGCGCAGGGGATCGGAGTGCGCGATGTCCGACAGGTTCCCCGCTCGATCTACAGTGACGGCATGCAGGTACCACGGTTCCGTCCAGTCGTACCCTTCGGTTGTGTCGGAGAATCGGACGCCCTCGTAGTAAATTCCTGCGGACGGATCGGATGTCGGATTGTGCGTGATCAAGTAGCGCATCCCCACAGCGTCTGTGAAACCATCATCGCCACGCGTGATTGAGAAGGTGGTGTGCGCGTTTGCCCAGTCGGGCCAACTGACGTACCCATCCAGATGGAAGGTCGGGGGATCCGGCCGGTGCGTGTCGATGTAGAACGGCCCGTCTCGCAATGTCCCGACCGAGATATTGCCGGCGTTGTCGACGGCTCGCAGGTGGATGTACCAGTCCGTCGCATCGGCAAGCTCTTCGGTCATTTGCAGACGCGCACCCATGCTGAATTCCGTCACGTCATCCGGCTCGGTGTCGGGATTCTGATCCACGACCACGGAATAGCCTGCGATGCCGCTGTGCGCATCTTCGCTGGCCGGCCACGAGTACCGAATCTGATCGATCTTGCTCCACGGCCCCCAGGCATTCGGCTCATGCCGGAATGTGTACAGCAGCGATGGCAAGCCCGGCGGCTCCATATCGATTCGCACGGTGTACTCGGGACTGTGGCCAACGTTGCCGGCCGCATCTTCGATGTGGAATCGAATCCGATAGTTGCTACCGTTTGAATCGAAGGCTGCCACTGTTGTGGAAAGAAGTGCGTGGCTTTCGTCCGATGAGATGACTTCATCGACGGGCGCAGTCGTGCTCCATGAGCCGCCGCTGTCGGTGGAGTACTCGAAGGTCGCTGTGCCCGTGGAAAGCTCGACGTTATCTTCCACCAGTACCGAGCAAGTTGGTGCTGTGTATGTCAGCCAACCGTCCGGTCTGAAGTCCGCCCATCCCGCGGGCGGTGCGCCGTCCTGGCTGTAGAAAAGGCGCACAACCTTCTCGTTTTCGATGGCAATCATATCAGGCCAGACATCGTTATCCAGGAACTCAAACGATGAGCGCGTAAACTTGTTTCCATCGCCGACCTTCACCGCCTCCTTGGGGGCGCCCCACTTCTCAACGTCCTCACCGCTCAGGATGAAGAGACTGTCATTGGTGGTTCCGAGAATATCGTAGTGCCCATCGCGGTCGTGATCCATGACCGAGAGCCACTTGTAAACATAGCTCTTTTCGGAGTGAACGAGTTCCCACGGATCCGTTGCCCGATTCATCAGAATCAGCAACGTCCCATCCCCATCCAGAGCATACAGATCCATGTAGCTGTCCTTGTTGAAATCGAAGGACCAGCACATCGTGATTCCCAGGTCCTGAGGCAAGTTCTTGCGATCGACGATCCACGTTGGATCATCGTATCGAAAGAGAAAGAGGGCGCCGGTCGAATCCACGCACATGGCATCGTGGAAGCCGTCCTTCTCAAAGTCGCCGACGGCCAGCCACTTCACAGACAGACCACTTGTGTCGCCCACCGTCCGATCCCAGCCGCCACCTCCGCCGCCCGGGACGAACTTGAAGATGTCTACGCCCTCCGCGCTCGGCGGAGACGCAAACACCACGGGCATCGTATCGCCATTGATGTAGCCGAAATCCAGCGTCGAGTAATTCATCGCGGGCGACATGGGGTAGGACTTCAGCCAGCCGTTGTTCTCCCACTTGCAGAAGTGGATGCCTTCGGTGGTTTTGCTGAGGAAGAATGCCTCCTCGTGATCGTCCAGGTCGATGTCGCGCAGGAAGATGTTGGAGAAGGTCGGCCAACCCGGGATATCGGCCGTCGTCGCATCCGTCCATGTCGCGCCGCCATCGCCAACGAAGTACATGGCGCCGGCCCCGGTCCCTTCCGCCGCGAGCATCAGATCCGTATCATTGTCGTCATCGGGATCCGCGGCGTCGTAGCCCTGTCCGGAGAGCCCGTGCCCGGTCTGCTCCGTCCACGAGATCTGCGCAGTGACGGGCGCAATAAACAAGAATGCGGCGCAGCACAAGAGCGCCAGTCGACGGGAAACCCCCGTCAAAAAAGTCAATTCCATGTCCTCAACCCTCCTGGACAGACTTTTCGAGCTTGCTTTGATTTGTAGAAGGAAGTGTGTGGCGGAGGGACAGAAGTGTCAATCGAAGTGCCCCACGGATAGTGCAATCGAATAGGGGGGCGAGTCGCCTCGCCCCCCTGGAATCAGCCTTCGGAGCCTTCCTCCGCCTCGTCGTCCGGCAGCGCTTCCATGTGCCGGATCTGGCGGAGAATCTGGATCATCTTTCGTCGCATCTGTTTGCGCTCGATCACCATATCGACGAAGCCGTGTTCCTGAACGAACTCGGCCGTCTGGAAGTTCTTCGGCAGGGACTGGCGGATGGTCTGCTCAATCACGCGTCGGCCGGCGAAGCCCACGTAGGCGCCGGGCTCCGCGATGATCAGGTCGCCCAGCGAGGCGTAGCTTGCCATGACGCCCGCCGTCGACGGGTCGGCCAGAATCGAGATGTACGGAATCCCCTTTTCCTGCATGCGCTTGCAGAGAATCGACGTCTTCGCCATCTGCATCAGCGACAGGATGCCTTCCTGCATGCGCGCGCCGCCGGTCGAGGCAACCGTGATACAGACCCGGTTTTCCTCGAGTGCCAGTTCCATCGCGCGCGCGACTTTCTCGCCGACCACGCACCCCATCGAGCCGCCCATGAAGAAGAAGTCCATGATGCCCAGCGAAACCGGCACTTCGCCGATCGTCGCCCGGCCGGTCAGGATGGCGTCGTTCCGGCCCATCTTCTTGCGGGCCTGCTGGACACGATCCGTGTACTTCTTACTGTCCTCGAACCCGAGGGGATCGCCGGACGTCAGATTCGCGTTCGTCTCCTCGAAGGTGCCCGGATCGATCAGCAGATTAAGCCGCTCGTCGGCGGTCAGGCGTTCGTGCCGCCCGCAGCGCGGACACACCTTCCAATTCTCCGCCCAGTCCTTCTGTCGCATGATGAAGCCGCAGGACACATCCGGGCACTTGTGCCAGAGGTCCTTCGGAATGCGGTCGCGGCTGCGCGCCGGCGAGATGGTGATGAACTCGGGAGTGGGACGACGGAACCAACTCATGAGAGGTCTTTCCTGACGGGGTCGTTGTGCTGCCAGATTACGGGTTTCTCGTAGCGGAGAGACGGCAACGCCGTCAATCCTCTCTCACGGTCTCCACATGTACTGGAAGACCTCGGTCGAGGGGGCGCCGAAGGTGTCCAGATTCATATTGAAGAGGTTGAACTGCGTGCCGCCCGTCTCCGGGGCCTTCGACGAGGCATAGGCCGTCGAGACTTCTTCCCGACTGCTCCGCATGATCAGCACCACGTCCGGGTCCTTGCCGACATCCTTTTTTGCCATTTCAATGACTTCATCCAGGTAGGCGACGCCATCGATCAGGCCCTTGTCCAGCGCCTGCTTCGCCGTGTAAATGCGACCGTCGGCGGCCGCCAGCAGTTCGTCGTGGGTCAGGTTCGTGCGGTTCTTCTCGATCACGGCCAGGAACTGGCTGTACATGTCCTGGATCACGTCCGTGTAGAGCTCGCGCTCCGCGTCCGTCATGTGATCGTAGAATGCGCCGGCGTCCTTCATCTCGCCTGTGCGGATGGCGTTCATCTTCACCCCGGCCATGTCCATCAGTCCCTTGACCTCCGGGAACATCGCGATCACGCCGATCGAGCCGGTGATTGACGTCGGGTGGGCATAGATACGATCGCCAGCCATCGAGATATAGTACCCGCCGGAAGCCGCCAGGTTCTGCATCGAGACGTAAATCGGAATATCGCGCTCTTGCTTGAAGCGCATCAACTCGCGGTACATGATGTCGCTGGCCGTGACGCCCCCGCCCGGGGAATCGACGCGCAGGATGATCGCTTTGACATGCTTGTCCTCGCGGGCCACGTCGAGCTTCTTCGTCAGGCTCACAACCGAGCTGTCGCTTCCGAAGAAGGATTCCGAGGCGCCTCCGGATGTCAGCACGCCGGACACGTCGATGATCGCCACCTTGTCGCGTCCCTTACCTTCCTTGTACATGACCATCTGGTCGGTCGGCATGGTGGGCAGGCTGATTGGAATGATCACGCAGCCCTGCAGCAGAAGGACAAACCCCAACAGAAGTCCCAGGAGCGGCGTTTTTCTCGTCATGATCTGAATTCTCCTATCGAAACGGCATCGTCTTGACTCAAGGTCTGCCCAGCAGGTCACGCCGGCCGCACAATCCGCAACCACAGAGTGCAAAGGGCGGCCAGTTGCCAAACTCCGGGGGCGTATCAGTGGAATTCGAGCTGCACAAATTCGAAGGCGCAGGAAACGACTTCGTGATCCTCGACGATCGGGAGGATCGCTTTCCCGCGGGGGAAGAGGGACGCCGCCTGATCCAGTTACTCTGCGACCGGCGTCGCGGCATCGGCGCCGATGGATTGATGCTCCTTCAGCCATCTCCCGAGGACGGGCTCGACTTCCGCATGCGGTACTACAATGCCGATGGGGGAGAGGCCGAAATGTGCGGCAACGGGGCGCGCTGCCTGGCTCGTTTTGCCCACCAGGTCGGCGCGGCCGGGGCCTCGATGCGGTTCCTGACCGAAGCCGGCGTGTACTCGGCCGAAGTCTCCGGCAGCCGTGTCAGCGTCGCCTTCCCCGATATCCCGGCGACGCCGCGCGATCTCACGCTCGAAGCGCTGGGGCGCGAGTGGGATTGCTCATTCCTCCTCGCGGGGGTTCCCCACTTGATTGTCTGGGTCGATGATCTTGCCAATGCTGCGATCGACGAGTGGGGTCGGGCATTGCGGTTCCATCCGGAGTTTCAACCCGCGGGTACAAATGTCAATTTTGCCCAGCCCGACGCTGCAGACCCGGAAGTCGTGCGGATTCGCACCTACGAGCGCGGCGTCGAGGGCGAAACGCTCGCCTGCGGCACGGGCGCCGTGGCTTCTGCAATTTGCTTCGCGCATCGAAAAGGCCGTCCAGGCCCGAATCGGATTGGTGTCATACCAACCAGTGGGGATCGCCTGAACATCTCATTCACATCTCAGGCGGAAAACACCACAGGCGTTCATCTCGAAGGCCCCGCTCGACGCGTTTTTGCGACAACAGTTGACATTGCTGATTTGACTGAAGATCTCCCGAGTATTCCAAAAATGGACCGCTAGAAAGCCGTTAGCTCGCCTTCTTCGATTGCATGACCGCCAAATTCCAGGCAGTCTTTGGAGCAGATAAAGGCCGGTCTGGACACTTAGCGCGAGATCCGCAAAAAGTGTCCTTCTTGAACACGATCAGGTTGACACGGCCAGGGGGTGCAGTCACTATTCGTGTCTTAGGCCTTTATTGGAAGACCCGCGCCCGGCGCGGGTATACACTACTGAGACAGGAGAATTATCGATGAAGAAAGTATTAGGTATGGCAGCAGCTTCTCTGCTGGTCGCCGGCGCCCTTCAGGCCCAGCCGGCATCGCCGCTCGATGTGGAAGTTCTGTTCCTGCAGGACGCCGCCGCCGCCGTGACCGGCTCCGGTGGCGCTGCCGAATTCAACGGAATCGTCAGCAACAGCGCTGGGACGACCCAGTATATATTTGACTCTATCAGCGCGATGGATGGAATTCTGTCCTACACCAGTGGCTCGGCGGCCGTGTTTGCGACCGAGAGTGAATTGTCTGGCGGCGCCTCCGCTTCGGCTGGCGACATGGCCATCGACGCCGCAGGCAACGTCTACTGCTTGATGTATGATGGAACAGCAAATCGCGTTTGGCAGATCGATCCGGCCGGCTTCGCCACGGCGGCTACGGACATGGTCCTCGACTCGACCGGAGATCTTGGTAAGATCGCCGTCGACGAGAAGAACTCTCGCCTGATGATCATGAACTCCTTCTTCCATGCGAACCATGACCTTCAGTATGTTGCTCTCACCGCGAGTGGCGCAACGCCCACTGTTCTTGCCACCGAAGCGACGCTGCAGACCGCGCTCTCCGCTCATCCCGACTACGTGGATGCCACGACGAACGCCTTCAACCCGATTGATATCGCCGTCCAGTCCGATGGCGACGTGATCTTCTCGCAAGGCTACAGCTCGAACCAGGGCGCGCTCGGCGGAACCCTCCTTCGCGTGACCGAAACGGGAACAGCCGACATCCTGATCACCAGCAACGACATCATCACCGGCGTCGGTGCCGATCCGAACACCTACGGAATCGGCAATATGTTCATCGACGTCCTGTCCGATGATTCGATTATTGTCTACAATGTGTTCAGCAGCGACGACGTCAATTTCCCGAACTTTGTCGCTGTTGTTGCCGCCGATGGCTCGTCCGTGACTCCGCTGACCAACATTGACGAGATGGCACTCGATAGCGATGTCGTCGCCGCAGGTACGGCTCTGATCCCGTCCGGCAACCTCTTCTACTTCGACGGCACGCCCGGCGGCGTGGATGGCAACGATGACTTCTACTTCACCCGCCAGGGCACATCTAATGGCAATGGCGCGTTGAAGCTGTCCGGCATCCGGTCTTTCCTGGATGGCGGCTCCAACGTCGACAACTGGAACATGTACTGATCCTCACCTGACAGTCTGACGTTTCACCTGCCGCCCCGGTTCGCCGGGGCGGCAGTTCTTTGATCGCCTCACTCTCCCCCAACAATGTCTTGCGTCGTCGTGCGCCAGTCGGATACCGTTCCTTCTTTTATGATGAGAAGGAGACACCATCGTGCAGGTTTACTTGAGACTATCACTGATTCTGGCAACGATCGCTTTTCTGGGAGGATGCGCAATGAATGCTCCGCGCGTGGAGCCACCGGCCAAGGGGGCATTTCGAATCGCCGTCTTCAACATCCAGGAGCTGGACACCGAAATCCTGACGAACGTTGATGAAGACGGAGTGGGCATCGACCCCCGCGGTGTGACCTCGGCACGCATCGTCCAGCGTGTTCGCCCCGATGTGCTCGCCATTCTTGAGATCGATCACGACTACCGCACGCCCGGCGCGGCGTTGGATTTGAACGCCCGGCGCTATATTGAGAACTACCTCATGCACGGCGATCATCCGATTGATTACCCGTACACCTACGCGGCCCCCAGCAACACTGGGATCGTCTCCGGCCAGGACCTGAACATGGACGGCAAGATCGCGACCGCCGAGGACGAAGGCTCGCGCATCTACGGCGGCGATGCGTTTGGATTTGGCAACTACCCGGGTCAGTATTCGATGGTGTTGCTGTCCCAGTATCCGATCGACGCCGAGAATGCCCGCACGATGCAGAAGTTCCTCTGGAAGGACCTACCCGGCAATCACTTGATCGACGAGTTGTTTACGCCCGAAGGCCTTGAGGTTGCCCGCCTGTCCAGCAAGTCGCACTGGGACGTGCCCGTGCTCCTCAATGGCACGACGGTTCATGTGCTGATCAGCCATCCGACCCCGCAAGGATTCGATGGCCCCGAGGATCGCAACGGCCGCCGGAACTTCGACGAGATCAAGTTGTGGGCCGACTACCTGAATAACGACTCCGCGATCTACGATGACAACGGCCGACACGGTGGCCTGGCCGAGGGCGAGCACTTCGTCCTGCTCGCGGACATGAACGCCGATCCGCGTTGGGGATCGATCTACGAGAATATGCACTCGATCGAGCAACTTCTCGATCACCCACGCGTCTTCGATCCGATCGAATTCCAAGTCAGTAACGGCGCGCTGCGCGGCCGCCCGGCCGGCCCGCCGTCGAACCTTGAATGGAACACGCACGGCTACCGCGACGGCTCGCGCCTCGACTACGCGCTGCCGAGCCGCACGCTCAATGTGACCGGCGCTGGCGTCTTCTGGCCGGCCGCAGACGAGGACCTGATCGGCTGCACCTTCGCCGAACACGCAAGCGACCATCGCCTGGTGTGGGTCGACGTCATGGAGTGACGAAAAAAGACGGGGTCGCGCAGAGACGCAAAGACGCAGAGAGGCTGCCTCGTACCTAGTCTGGAAGGCCATGCACGACCCGCGTGATTCCGTCTTTGAGCAGCGGTGAGCCGAAATTCAGCAGGAGTCCCAGCCGGAGCCCTGAGATTTTCAGGTATGTCGAGACACACTTGGCGCAGACGGGCACGAGAATCTCCTGCGATTTGACTTCAACGAGCACTCGCCCGTTGACAACCAGGTCTGCTCGAAATGCCTCGCCCAAGTCTTTGCCGTCCCAGTTGAGTGCGAATGGCACCTGTCGGTCGACTCGGCACCCAGCATTGAGCAGTTCCGCTTCCAAGGCTCTTTCATAGACGCTTGCAAGAAGACCTGGTCCGAGCGAGCTATGGATTGTGTAGGCGGAGTCCAGAATGAGTCCTGCTGACTCGTTCTCGCCTACCTCAAGATGTTCGGATGCTCGCCCCTCTGCGTCTTTGCGCCTCTGCGCGGAGTGCTTGTCACTGCGACAAGGAAACTCACTGGCGCCAGGGCTCTCATCAAAGCCATTCACCAGTCGGCGGATTCCGTCCTTCATGTATGGAGCACCGAAATTCAGAAGCAAGCCCAGCGTCATGCCTGTCAGTCGAAGATAAGTGATGAGTTGCTTCGCATGTACCGGTGCCAACTTCTCAATCGCCTTGATTTCGACAATGACTCTGTCATCAACGATCAAGTCCGCTCGAAACGCTTCTCCCAATTCTTCATGGTCCCAAACGACCGGCACAGGCACTTGACGTTGGGTCAAGAATCCCCTCTGCCTTAGACTCATCTCCAGCGCCCTTTCATACGCGCTCTCGTGCAGACTTGGCCCCAGTTCCTTGTGGATGTGGAAGCTGGCATCCACGATTTGCCCGGTAATCTCATTTGGGTGCAGGCTCATCACACCTCTTGTCCAGACGTCTCGTTGGTCTTCACACCAGCAGATTCACCACGAAGTCGATTACGATGACTGCGGCTGCGGAAAGCGTCGTGGCGAGCGTCGTGGCCTGGCCGATGTCTTCGCTGGAGCGCGGCGGGCGGCGGCCGACGACGTAGGCGCACAGCGAAATCCCGAAGCCGGCCAGAAGACCCTTCAGCATCCCGACAGCCACATCGCGCGCGGCGATCTGCTGAACCAGGTCGCTGAGATAGAACGTGACGGTCAGTGTCGATTGACCGGGCAGGATGTAGTACAGCGCGCCGCTAAACAGCGCGGCCGCTTCGCCGACCAGGACCAGCACCGGCAGCACGATCATCAGCGCTGCCGCTCGTGGGCCGAACAACTCGCGATCGGCATCGTGCCCTGAGAGCCAAAGCCCTTCCCACTGGCGCGACAGGCGCTTCATGCCGACCTCGCTGCACTGAGACGATCCCGCGCGCCCGGCCATCAGCAGTGCAACCAGCAGCGGTCCAAATCCCTGGACCACAGACCGCGCCATCGCCTCCGGAATGCGATTCGACATTCGCAGGGGCGATAGCACGCTTTCCGTCTGGATCACGAGCGACAGTCCGACGATCAGGTTCACGATCAGGATGAACGGCAGAGACAGAAAGCCATAGCGCAGGGCGAATTCCACGAATCGGCCGTGCATCATTCCCGCCGGCAGGCCAAGCAGCAGCCGCGGTAGCAACAATACGCCTTCCCAAAGAGCCGTGCCGACCTCGCGGGCCTGGCGGCGCAATTCCTCCGCGAGCGACGCCGGCGGGGGAGAAGCCGGGCGATGTGGTGAAGCCGCCGCCGCGCTTTCTAACTCCGTCCCCAGTTTTTCAATCGGCACGTCGACCATGGCTCGATCTGTTGGGCGAAGCACAAGGGCGCGATCGCACAACCCTGTCAGGACGTCCAACTCGTGCGCCACGACGATTGCCGCCATATTCGGATGCTCGCGGCGAACCTCTTTCAGCCAGGCAACCAGCACATCGCGGGTGCCTGGGTCGACACCGGCCAGGGGCTCGTCCAGAACGAGCAACTTCGGAGGGCGCACGAGGGCGCGCGCGAGAGCCACTCGTCGCGCCATTCCACCGCTCAGCGCGGACGGCAACTTGTCTGCATCTGCATCCGGATCCAATCGAGCGCGTGTGAGCAGTTCGCGTACACGCTCGGGCGTGGCTCCGGCAGCTTCCAGGTTTTCCGCGACGGTTAGCTCATCAAGGAGCGCATTCTCCTGAAACACCGCCGCGATGGAATCGTAATACTCGCCGTTTGGCGGCCAATGTCGCGCGGCGGGGGAGCGTCCATCCACACGCACGTTTCCCGTCAGGCCGGGTTCAAATCCCAGCAGCCCCGCCAGCAGGCGCGACTTGCCGGAACCGCTCGGGCCTGCGAGCGCGACCCATTCGCCCGACACAATCGTCAGGTCCGCGGCATCCAGCAGCGCCGCCGAGCCGATCTGGAGGGACAGGCCTCGGGCCTCGAGCAGGGAGCCCATCGCGTGATCTCTCAGAGTGGATAGCCGCGCTTGGCGGCGACGTCCTGCTTCAGCTTCTGGAACATGGCTTCGTATTCGCCGGTGCCCTGGGGCGGCAGGTTGCGTTGGCGCGCCAGCATCCCACGCACCTCTTCGTCGATCTCATCCTCGCGTCGCAGATCGTTGATCATAACCTGAGCGATCAGCGTGGCCAGGTTCTCCGTCCCGACCTTCCGATCCACGGCGCCGTCCCGGATCATCTCTTTCGCCATCTTGTTCGCCAGGTGGTGAATGCGTTCTTCCGACAGCCGCATGGGGGACGCTCCGGTTTGGGGATGGGCACACCGCCACTGTTCGGGGAATCGGCGTCCGGTTCAAGGGACAAATCGATGGTGGTTCCGCTCATTCAATCTCCAAGTTGACCATTGCAGCCCACCGGCCACGCGTGCGATGATAGCAGTATAGCAGTCAACGAAACCGTTCGTCGCCTTAGCGCGACGTTTTTCTCGAGTCATGGAGGATTTTGAATGAATGATTTTGGTGGTAACAGCTTCCCGCCCCCGGACGCCCCAACGCCGGATGAGAAGACCATGGGGATGCTTGCGCATCTCTTGGGTGTCTTCACGGGGTTTATCGGCGCTCTGATCATCTGGGCGATCAAGAAGGATGAATCGAAGTACATCGCAAAGCAGAGTATGGAGGCGCTTTTTTTCCAGATTGGCATGGCCGCTCTCTGGCTTATTGTCACGCTCATCTCGGTTGTAACATGTGGCTTTGGAGCGGTTCTTTACTTGGGCGTCGTTGTCATCGGTCTCGGCTACACTATCATCGCCACGATCAAGGCGAACGACGGCCTGATCTACGAGTACCCCTTCACAACTCGTTTCGTGAATGTCGACCTTGGCGGTTCCGTCCGCGTTTCGGACACGCCGCCGAGTGCGGAGCACCCGCAGAATCCTCCTCCGCCGCAGCCGCCGGAGGAATAAAGAAATCGGGCGGGGCTTTCGGGCCCCGCCTTTTCATTCTTTGCCTTTTTCCTTCCGCTTCGATTCTTCCCACAACACGTCCATTTCCTCGAGCGTCATTTCCTCGAGTTTTCGGCCCATTTCGCGGGCGCGTGCCTCGATGTAGTGGAATCGCCGCGTGAACTTCGCATTTGTGCTGTGGCATGCCTGTTCCGGATCAACCTTCAGGAAGCGAGCAAGATTCACGAGCGCGAAGAACAGGTCGCCCAACTCGTCCTCGATCTTCTCCGGATCCATCAGATCGTGCTGCTCGCGCAGCTCATCGATCTCTTCATGGATCTTCGACCACACCGGGCCGATGGTGCTCCAATCGAACCCAACACGCGCGGCTTTTGTCTGTAGACGCTGCGCGCGCTGCAAAGCGGGCAGTGCCTTCGGGACACCATCCAAAGCGGAAACGGGCCTGTCTCCGTCCCTCTTCTCTTCGCGTTCCTGACGCTTGATCGCTTCCCAATTCTTCAGCACCGTGCCGGCGTCGTCCGCGGTCACCTCGCCGAACACGTGCGGGTGGCGGCGGATCAGTTTTTCGCAAACGCCGCGATAAACGTCGTCGACATCGAACAGGCCTTCGCGCTTTCCGAGCGCGGAGTGAAACACGATCTGCAATCCCAGGTCTCCTAGTTCGGCGCGCAGCTCATCCCAGTCTTCGAGATCAATCGCCTCGCAGACTTCGTAGGCTTCCTCGACCACATACGGCCGCAAGGTACGGTGGCTTTGCTCCCGATCCCACGGACAACCGTCGGGAGCCAGAAGGCACTCCATGATTTCCACTAGGCGGCGGAACTGATCGGGATTATCCGGTGCAGGTCTGCCCGCGGATTGGTTCTTGTTTTCGCTCTCAGACATCAAACTATCCTTTTCATTCAATTGCTTTCATTCGTTTCTTCATGTGCAGCAGACCGGCGACCGTCACAAACAGGATCGCCGCGGGACGCTGCCAGAAATACAGCAGACCAAGAAGCGTTTGCGCGGGCTCGATGTTGTTCGCCTGCGCCCACAAGAACGGCAGCCAGAGCGAAGGCGTGCCTGCGCCAACCCATGTAACGATCGCTTGCCAGGGCTTCAGAACGCCGAAGATCAGCCAGAACGCAACGAGCGCCTGCAGCAGAACCATGTGGTGTTCCCACGTGTCGCGGTAAGCATAAAACCAGATCAGCCAGAACATCCCCATCGCGACGGGGCTGAAGCCTTTTCGGTAGTCCTTCAGCGACCAGAGCACTGCAAGTCCGAAGATCCCGAGCATCGCGCCGACCGCCCACGTCACGGGATCGCGCAATGGACTCGTCGGAGCATCCTCCGGCGCGAGTGGCTGGTTGAAACTGCGACCTTGCAGAACCCAAATCGTTGCGTTGACTCCGGCCTGCATGCCTTGCGCGCCGGCGTATGGTTGTTGCTCGTGCATCAGCACGCGACCTTCAAGGCCGCGCGACTGGAAGTAGTCTCGACTCTGTGGGTTGAGTGCGAAGTAGCCGATCGTTGTGCTGCCCAGAATCACGGCGGTGAGAATCACCGTCCTTCGCCAGTGCCACAACCACAGCGGCAGTGCCATCGCGCACGTGTAGACTTTCAGCGCCACAGACGCTGCCCACAGCCATGCCCCCAACTTCACTCCGCGCGATAGTGCGTCGAGGCTCCAGAGCATCAACGACGCCATTAGCAACGAGAACTGCCCCATGTACCACTCGACCGACAGCGGAAACCATGCGAGCCAGATCACACCGAGCACGAGCAATGCTTTCGGACGGCGCCCAACGCAGAGCAGAAAGTTCGCAATCAACAGCACGAAGTTCAATGCAATCCACGCAACGTACGCCGACCAGGGCGGCAACACGTTGAGCGGCACGCCAAGCAGAACCGCCGTCAGTGGCAAGTAGCGGTAGGTCGCAACCCACGGCGCGCGCGTCGGTGGATGCTTCAACGGGTCGGCGCTGATGAGATTCACAAGGAATGGATCGCGCCCATGCAGAACCAGCGAACCGGCTTCGTAGACGCAGAAGTAGTCCGTCGCGATGCGGTCCTTGAACAGGTAACCCGAATCCACCGCCAGCGGCTTCCAGATTCCACCGCCAAGCCGCGCCGGTTGGTTGGCCATCGCGTTACCGGGCTCATTCCCGATGTGCGCCCCTGGACTGGTGCGACCAAATGGCAGGAAGGTGATCGCCAGAAGAAGCAGCAGCGCGAGGCAAATCTTCTCTATATGCGAAGCCGAACGCACACAATCCCATCCACGCCGAATGGCGTGCAATGCAGGATCGTTCAGTGCGGGATCGTAATCTTCAGTTTTCACGTTGTTTCTGCGTTTCCTTCATGCGCCCTAGACCAGGTGCCCGAAATCGCTGGAGCCCATCGCGACATTGCGCTTCGGGAAGTAATCATTCCACCGCTCATCCACGCGCTTTGCAATCTCCGGCGCGGCAAACAACTCATCCGGGTACCACGGCTTCATCCGTGCATCGATCACGATCGGCCCTGTGTAGGCGATATGATTGCGGACGATGCGCTTCTCAGCGGCGTGAATGTCGGCGGCCGGTTCGAATCGGGTGAACGTCGTCCATAGGAAACTGATCGAGTTCGCTGCCGCGCGGGCAGGATCATCGCACAGCACGATGAGAGGCCATTCCGCGAAATCCGGATGGCGCGCGATCGTCTCGCCGAAGTTCTCATCTTCGGCAAACGTCGCCCCGCCAACGACAAGACAACCGGGGCAGAAAACCTGCACCTCGCGGCATGGGCCGGAATCGCCGCGGAATTCACGGGGCAACTCGCGGATTGGGTCGCCAAGACCGACCAGTACGCCTTTGCTTCCCTTGTTCACTTCCGGCCCGGTGTAATCCAACGTATCCATCGACAAATTGCTGAAGACGAACAGATCCGTTTCCCAACGGCAGCGCGCCAGGATGTATTCGAGCGTTGTCGGGAAGTCGCGCAACTCGATCGGCGCATCGGTGGCGAGAAGGAACTTCGTCAGCGAAAGCTGCCCCTCGCCCAGAATCCGGAAGGCTGACATCATCGCCTCGCGCGGATACCGCTCTCGAACCACCGCGCCGGCCAGCGAATGGAACCCGGTCTCGCCGTAGCTCCAAAGGTCCCGCACCGCCGGCATCACCAGCGGGAATAGCGGACTCAGCAATTCCTGCAGGTAATCGCCGATATAGAAATCTTCCTGGCGCGGCTTGCCAACCACCGTGGCCGGCCAGATTGCATCGCTTCTGCGCCAGACACGTTCGCATTGGAAAACCGGATAGGGGTGCTTCAGGCTGTAGTAACCATAATGATCCCCGAACGGCCCTTCGTCGCGGCGCAGCCGCGGCGGTACGCGCCCCATGAAGGCAAATTCCGCCTCCGCCACCAGCGGATGCGGCCAGCCCTTGCGCCGGACGACCGGCAGCTTCCGGCCGAGAAGCAACGAGGACAGCAGCAGCTCCGGAATGCCTTCCGGCAGGGGAGCGATCGCGCCGAGAATCAGCGCCGGCGGCCCCCCGGCGAAGATCGTCACCGGCAGCGATTCATTCTGTGCCTCGGCTTCCGAGTAGTGGAACCCGCCGCCTTTGCCGATCTGCCAATGGATGCCCGTCTCACGGGCGTTGTAGCGCTGGATGCGATACATGCCCAGGTTGGGCGTGCCGTCCTGGGGGCTGGTCGTCAGGACCAGCGGCAGCGTCATGAACGCCCCGCCGTCCTCCGGCCACGTCTTCAGCATCGGGACGCGTTCCAGGTTGGGGCGCTCGCGGACCTCGAGCACCGGGCCAGCGGAGCGAGTTTTCAGCCCCACCTTCAGCCCATCCCGGATCAGCCCTCGGGCCTTCCAGAGATCTCGTGGCCTCGGAGGCATCGCTTCCTTGGCGAAGCTCGCGGCCTCTCGGACGAATTCCTCGGGCCGGGGGCCGAATGCCAGCCGCGTCCTTTCCAGCGTTCCAAACAGGTTCGTGACGACTGGAAAGCCCGCACCCTTGACATCGCGAAACAGCAGGGCGGGACCATCCGCGGCGATCACGCGGCGGTGGATCTCGGCAATTTCCTGGTCCGCGTCGACGGGCGTGTCGATCTCGACAAGCTCACCGCGGCGGCGCAGGAGGTCGAGGAACTCACGCAGATTAGAGGGCGAAACGGCCATGGGCGTCCTTTCTCAATTCCGGTCACGTTGCAGGGAATGGGCCGCGGGATCAACGTGGAATGACAGTGTCCGGATTTGGACCGAATCGGACAATTAAGACAACGTAGGTTCAATATATCGGAGAATTCCAGTTGAGTCCCACGGGGGTACTCCGGTTAATCGCGCTGACTGCTTGAAGTCCGGAGAGGGCCCGGGGGAGGGCCCCGCGATTCCGCCACTCTCCGCGCCCCTCACACCAGTCAAAATCTTCCATTTTGGAGACTTGGGGAATGCCGGAGACACCTCATCTCGTCGCATATTGCTTTATAGCAATGTTGACGGTCGCCAGCCTCTTGAGCATCATGGCGATCATTATCTGGGGGATCACCGCCGTCTTCCCGGGCAAGGTCACAGCGCCCCCACCCCGGCGCAAAAAGCCCGGTTCCGCCCGAGCCTCCTCCGCACCCACAAACCAGACTGATCAGGCGGTTGTTGCCGCCATCTCGACGGCTGCCGCCGGGGCTCATCCCGGCATGGTCGTCACAAATATTCAGGAGCTGAAGCAATGATAGCCGCGTCTTCCCCCCGTCAAATCCGTGTGATGTTCACGACATTCCGCGACGGTCTGCAGTCCGTCTTCGGAGGCAAGGTCCGCGTCAAGGACCTCATCCCAGCCATGGAAGCCTCAGTCGCTGCCGGCATCCGCCACTACGAGTTTGGCGGCGGCGCCCGGTTCCAGGCCCCCCTCATGTACTGCGGCGAGGATCCGTTTGAGTGCATGAAGCAGATGCGCGAGGTCCTCGGCAAGGACGCCATCACGCAGATTCTGACGCGCTCGGTCTCCGGCGTGACGTTGACCACCCAATCGCCCAACGGCCTGAAGCTGCAGGGCAAGCTGATGAAGGAATTCGGCACCGACTGGGATCGTAACTTCGACTATATGAACGACGTGTCGATGCTCGAGGCGACCGGCAGACCGATCGTCGAGGCCGGCATGCACCACCAGGCCGTCGTGGCCCTGATGGGTCTTCCCTTCGAGGACGACAAGGTCCACACAGCCGCCTTCTATACGGCCGTGGCCGAGCGCATCCTCAAGATGGACTGCAAGGTCGATTCGATCTGTATGAAGGACGCCAGCGGTACAACAACGCCGCACGTCGTCTACGAGACGGCCAAGGCGATTCGCAAGATCATGCCGCCCAAAATGCCCTTGTGGTTCCACACGCACGATACCGCCAGCACGGCTGTTGCCTGTAACATGGCGGCCATCGAGGGCGGCGTCGACGGCATCGACCTGGCCGTTCGACCGCTCGCCAGCGGCACCAGCCAGCCCGACGTCCGCAGCATGGCCCATGCCCTGAAGGGCACCGGCTACTCGCTCGATATCGACTCCACGAAGATGGGCGAGATCGAAGAGCTCCTGGCCGAGGGGCTGAAGGATTACGCCTTCAACCCGGTCGTCATGGCGCCCGACGCGCGCGTCTGCGGATTCCCGATGCCGGGCGGCGCCATCGGCCCGAACGTGCAGATGATGATTTCCGCCGGCATCCTGGACAAGTACGACCAGGTGCTGGCCGAGTTCCCGGTCGTCGTGGAAGCCGGCGGCGCCTGGACCAGCGTGACCCCAGGCAGCCAGCAGTACTGGCTTCAGGCCTTCAGCAACGTGCTCTACGGCCGCTGGGAGAAGATCGACCCGGGCTACGGCCGCGCCGTCCTCGGTTACTTCGGCAAGACGCCGCTGCCCCCGGACTCCAAGGTCGTCGAGATCGCGTCCAAGCAGCTCGGCCTTGAGCCCTTCGACGGCAATCCGCTCGAGGCGGCTCCGGACAATCTGGATAACGCCCGCGAGGAGCTGAAGAAAGCAGGTCTTGAGGTCAACGACAAGAACACGTTCCTGGTGCTGTCATCGATGGTGCCGGGCAAGAAGATCGAACTGAACGAAGGTATGCGTCTGCTGCAGGGCAAGGCCCGCGTGCAATTGCCGCTGAAAAAGAAGGAAGAGGCTCCGGCCGCCAAGCCCGCTGCCGCCGCCGCTTCTGCCGCACCCGCCGCTGCTCCCGCTGCGGCCCCTGCCGCCGCCGGCCCGACGTCGACCATGTGCACGGTCACCGAGAATGGCCAGACGCGTCTGTTCCAGGTGACGCTGATGCCGGCCGGCGCCGGAATGCCCGCCGGGATGATGATGCCGATGGCAGCTCCTGCAGGAGCTCCGGTCGGTGCGCCTGCCGCTGCCGTGGCCAAGGAAGCTGTTGAGATCTTCTCCCCGTTCGAGGGCGAGTGCCCGATCACGGATCTGAACGTCGATGAAGGCGACAAGGTGACGAAGGGACAGTCCCTGGCAGCCGTCGAGGCGATGAAGGCCACCCACGAAGTCCGCTCGCCAGTCGACGGCACCGTTTGTGCCGTTCATCTGGGAGTTGGCGATGTGACCGACGCCCACAACCCGATCCTCTCCATTACACCGGATAAGTAGTCCATGGATACCCTGATGCAACTGGTGCAAAGCTCCGGCTTTGCCTCCCTGCAATGGCAGAATCTCGTAATGTTCGTGGTGGCGGGTGTACTCATCTACCTCGCCATCGTGAAGGAATTCGAGCCGTTGCTACTGATCCCGATCGGTTTTGGCGCCATCCTGGCGAATCTGCCCGGCGCAGAGATGCTGGCTGAGCACGTCGCGATCAAGGACGGTGAATTCGGCAATGTCCCGATGTTCAAGCTGCTCTACAGCACGGTGTTCTCTGTGATGCCTCCGATCATCTTCCTGGGCGTTGGGGCATTGACGGACTTCCGGCCGTTGCTGGGCCGTCCCATTACGTTCCTCCTCGGCGCGGCTGCCCAATTGGGAATCGCCGTGGCCGCGTGTGCTGCTTTTCTGCTGCTGGGCTTTGACGCCAACGAAGCTGCCTCCATCGGAATCATCGGGGGCGCGGATGGCCCGACCTCGATCTTCGTTGCATCGAAGCTGGCTCCGCACCTTCTCGGTCCGATCGCCGTGGCGGCGTACAGTTACATGGCCCTCGTTCCGATCATCCAGCCTCCGATCATTCACCTGATGACCACGCAGAAGGAACGCGAGATCGACATGCCGCAGGCCAAGCCTGTCTCGCGCACTGCCCTGATCCTGTTTCCGATCGTCATGGCAATCCTCGGCATCCTGGCCGTTCCGGACGCGGGCCCGCTCCTCGGCCTGTTGATGTTCGGCAACCTGATGCGCGAATGCGGCGTCGTGGATCGCCTGGCGAAGACCGCCGGCGCCCAGTTGATCGACATCGTCACGATCTTCCTCGGCCTGCTGGTCGGCATGAAGATGCAGGGCGATACTTTCCTGCAGGTGCAGTCCCTTTACATCCTCTTCCTCGGCATGATCGCGTTCAGCTTCAGCACCTTCGGCGGCCTTGCGTTCGCCAAGATCCTGAACCTCTTCCTGCCGGAAAAATCGAAGATCAACCCGTGTATCGGCGCTGCCGGTGTGAGCGCCGTTCCGATGGCGGCCCGCGTTGTGCAGAATTACGTGCACAACAAGACCGAAGGCCGCGTAAATCCGTTGATGGCAGCCATGGGTCCGAACGTGGCCGGCGTGATTGGCTCTGCCGTCGCGGCGGGCGTTTTCCTGGCCCTCCTGCACTGAGAGCTTCCCGGGGCCGGGCGAGTTTGACTTGTCCGGCTCCTTTCCCCTGCGCTTGACGCGGGGCCTCGCCTCCAGGGAAGCTGGCTCCTCGAATCCGAAGGAGCATCGCATGGCCGACGCGCAGCAAGAACAGCCCCTCCTCGATATCCGTAACCTCCGGACCTACTTCTACAGCCAGGACGGCGTTTCTCGCGCTGTCGACGGTGTGAGTTACACGGTCCATCGCAAGCGCACGCTCGGAATCGTCGGCGAGTCCGGCTGCGGCAAGTCCGTGACGGCGATGTCCGTGCTCCAGTTGATCCCCACGCCCCCGGGCAAGATCGAATCCGGCGAGATCTGGTACAAGGACCGCAATCTCCTCAAGCTGACGAAGCGCGAGATGCGGCGTATCCGCGGCAACGAGATCAGCATGATTTTCCAGGAGCCGATGACATCGCTGAATCCGGTCTTCACCGTCGGCGATCAGATCGGCGAGGTCTTCCGCGTTCACAAAGGCCTCGGCAAAAAGGAGTCGATCCAGGAAGCCATCCGGATGATGGAGCTGGTGAAGATCCCCGCCGCGGCGAAGCGCGTGAACGACTTCCCACACCAGATGTCCGGCGGCATGCGCCAGCGCGTGATGATCGCCATGGCACTGGCCTGCGATCCGGGTCTGCTGATCGCGGACGAGCCCACGACGGCTCTCGACGTGACCGTCCAGGCGCAGGTTCTTGATTTGATGGCGGATTTGAAGGAAAGCCAGGGATCTGCGATTCTGATGATCACACACGACCTGGGCGTGATCGCGGAGATCAGCGACGCTGTGGCCGTCATGTATGCCGGCCAAATCGTCGAATACGGCGAGACCGACGAGATCTTCGAGAACCCGATGCACCCGTACACGCTGGGGTTGCTGGAATCCCGCCCGAGTCTGGCCGAGATCAAACAGAAGGCCGATCTGAAGCCGATCAAGGGCGCCGTGCCCAGCCCGATGCATCACCCGGCGGGATGCCGCTTCCATCCCCGCTGCCCGTTCAGCTCCGAGGAGTGTAAGAAGGATTCGCCAGAGATGCGCGAACTGCGCCCCGGGCACACCGTGCGATGCCATTGGGCGGAGAAGATTCTGGAAGGCACGCAGCCCAGCCATGAGGTGGAAACATTCGCCGTAGGCTAACGATCAGGGCATTCTCATTGCACCAATCTCTTCGTTGCACGGCGGTCGGCAGTTTCGGTCACGTACTTCAGTACGCTCCCTTCAACTGCCGCCTTGTGCGCCTCGATCTTGGCACAAGCAGAACACCCTGATCCCCGAAGGAGAACGTGGGAAGGAACTCTCAAGTCAATGTCCCCCTCCTGGTTTCGCCGCTCCAAAGAACCACCCCGAAAGCCTACGCGCGAATCGTTGGCCGCGACGTTTCTTCGTGGAGAAGGCATCGAAATCGGTGCGCTGAACCAGCCCACTCTGCTGCCGCCTGATCTGCGCGTCCGCTACGTCGATCGGTTCGCCGTGGCCGATTTGAAGAACCAGTACCCCGAACTTGCAAACGCCGATCTCGTTGATCCCGACATCGTGGATGATGGCGAAACGCTCGGGAAGATCGACGACGCGTCGCAGGACTTCGTGCTCGCCTGTCACTTCCTCGAGCACTGCGAAAATCCTCTGAAGGCTCTGGAGAACATGGTCCGTGTTCTCCGGCCCGGAGGGATCCTCTTTCTTGCAATTCCGGACAAGCGATTCACGTTCGACATCGACCGTCCGATTACGCCGCTTGAGCATCTCGTTCGCGACTACGAGGAAGGCCCCGAGTGGTCGCGCGAGCCGGCGTATTGGGAGTGGGCGCAGATCGTCGACAAGCTCGATGACGTGAAAGCCCGCTATCAGGTCGAGCACTATATGGGCATTCGCTACAGCATTCACTTCCACGCCTGGACCCCGGCCGAGATGGCCGAGATGTTCGTCCACTTGCAGCGCGGCATGGGCGTCCCGGCGGACATCAAGTTATTCTATCACATGGACGATCAGGTGATTGCGCTGTTGGAGAAACAGCGGCCTTAGCAGAGCGATCCGAAAACAAGAAACGCCCCCGCGAAGGGGGCGTTGCTCGTTGAAAGCTGTGGTGCCCAGAGTGGGACTCGAACCCACACGAGGGTTATCCTCGCCAGATTTTGAGTCTGGTGCGTCTGCCAATTCCGCCATCCGGGCAACGGCGCCTTGTTTCCAAAGCACCGGGGCAGGAACGAACCACACCCCCCCAGCCGCGGCAAGGGTTTTTCCCGCTCTGCGGCTTCCGGCATGCTTTGACTTGCCCTCTTCTTCCCCTCTGTGAGAGACATCGGTTTAGAACTCGCCGACGCAACAAGGGGCGCATTTGGGACGGGCGCCGGCATTTCTCTTGGAGAGGAATGAGGAGGAATTCCCATGCGACTGCTATCGACTTGTGCGATGGCCGGGCTCTTTGCCTGTGCTGCGACGACCGGTTATTCGGCTGTGGAGGTCACTGCCCCCAAAGCGATCGATATCGACTGGACCTACGTGTCGGGAGCCGAGGTCTCCGAATACAGCATCTTACCCTATGGCTATCTGCGCGATTACTCGGGCGATGGGATCCCGGACTATTTGCTCGCCGAAGATATCGAGGCAAATGGCGCTATTCGTTTGTGGGCAATCGACTCCGCAGCAACCGGAGGATCGAAGGCCTATCCGGCGGATCGAGCAGCCGGGCGCGAGTTCACCATCGATCTCGGCACCTTCTATCCCGACATGGTTCAGATGATTCACCAGGAAGGAAGCTGCGACATCGACATCTACGTGCAGGGCGACAACCGCACGACCGACGATGGAGAATACACGCAGTTGATCTACAAGCGCCTGAATCTCGACGATCCGAATTTCCCGGACGCCGCGACCTTCACGATCCCCGTGCAGTCAGAGTTGTGGCCATACACACACTGGTCGGAGGACTTCACCGGCGATGGTTATCCCGACATCGTACTCGGGAATTCGCTGACGAATTCCTCGGACAAGTTCTTCGTCGCTTGCTACAACGGCAAAGACGGAGCAGAGGTCTGGAGCATCGAGCTCGATCCCGATCCGAACGACCCGGGCGGGACGGTGCTTGGGCTGCCGCAAATGTTTGCTACGATCCTGCCGATGAGCGACACAAACACCGGCACCGGCGATCTGGATGGCGATGGGAAGCCGGAGATCTTGCTGGAATACACCTACGGATACATGATGGGAGAGTTCAGCTTTGGCACGCGCGGAATGATTCGCGTCCTCAATGGCAACGGCACGCTCTTTACGGGATACTCGGATGCGTGGGTCGAGTTGATCGACCTGCCCGGCAATCTGACCGGGCCGTCCCTCAACAGCATGGTTGACTTCAACAACGACGGAAAGACGGACATCCTTGTTTCTATCCTGGACCTCGGAATGGACACGGCTCCGCCGCCATTCCTTGGTTTCGATCTTCTCGCGAAGCAGGAACTCTTCCGTGCGGACGCTGCGGAATTCAATTGGTTCGAAGATACGCTCAACGCGATGACCTTCCATGCCCTCCGATCGAACTACAGGTTCGGCGATGTCGATGGAGACGGTTTCGGCGATCTGACCGTGCATGGCATGCAGCCAAACACGATCGGGAATCTTACGTTCGGTGTCTTCCACGCCTACTCTTCGAATGCCAACAATCGTGGCAAGGCCATGAGCTTCATGGCGACTGCCGGCGATGCGACGATCTGGTGGGCGAACGATTTCGGCGGCAGCGACATCCTCGACTTCCTGATCGTGGACCATCCTGATGCGCCCGGTGCCTCGACGGTCGACTTCAAACTTCAGACAACGGCTATCTGGCCAAGCAACATCGATATACCCGGCCAAGGCACCTTCAAGTTCCCGCACGAGTTCGGCACCGTCGATCCGGATGATTTCGATGTTCAAACGATGATGGGGTTTCCGATGGGCGACCTTGACGGAGATGGCCAGAAGGACACGTTTGTTTCTATCGGTTACAAGCACGCGGGCAACGATGTACCGAGCCCGTTGGCATACGGACAAGCGCTGTTCTTCGACAACACGGCGCCTGGCACGCCGCTCGAGGAGACCGCGCGCCTGCAGATCAAATCCGACTCCGACCGCACGCCATATCCCTTGTATGAGACGGCCATCATTATCGGGCATTACGAAGTCGGTTGCCCAACTTACGTCGATCAAAACAGTGACGGAAAGCGCAACGACGGCGTTGTTACCACTGATCACGTTGTTGCTGCGATCAGTTTCAAATACGACGGAAGCGGCTTTCTGCCGGAGGATGTTCTTGGTTTCCTGCTCGGCCAACAGGAACTTAGTTCCGGGCAGCTCCCTCAGGCCGATTCGAACAGTGATGGTCTTTGCGACGCAGGCGACCTGATTCAGAAGATTACGGCGAGGTAGACCCCTCGCCGTAGTCTCTCCGCACAAACTTCAGCGCTTGCTCGCGCGACTCGATTTCGCCTTCGAGTTGGCGTTCCTGCACGGCCAGCAGAATCTCGCGAAACAGCGGTCCTGGATGCAGGCCCATTGCAATCAAGTCGGTACCCGTGATGAGCGGGGGAGGAACGGGCTCCTCGTGCCGCGATCGAAATTCCTCCAGCGCCTCGCGCACCAGATTGTAGTTCGTCAGACCGCCAAACGACCCGAGGCAATCCGCCTTGTGAATGGCGAGATCTTCCTCAATCGTCTCCGCGCCCAGGAAGCGCCGCATTGTGGACTTGTTCCACTCGTTTGCATTCATAAAGCGCATGTGTCGGCCGACGATCGCGCTGATGCGCTCGGTCGCTTCGTTTGAGAAACGGAATCGCCGGCAGATCCTACGCGCCATCTCTGCGCCGACCTTGTCGTGTCCGTAGAATGTCAGCTTCCCCGGTGCGCGCTCGCACGTTGGCGGTTTCCCGACATCATGCAACAACATCGCCCAGCAAGTAATCGGCGTGCGAGTCTCTAACTTGTCGAGGCATAGCAGCGTGTGGACAAAGACATCGCCTTCCGGATGGTAGGTCGCGCCCTGTTCGACGCCTTTCATGATGCTGATTTCGGGGAGAATCAACTCCAGCAAACCCGCGCGATCCATCATCTCGAAGGCGCGCGAGGGCTTGTCTGCCAGCATCATCCGTGTAATCTCGTCGCGCTGTCGCTCGGGGCTGATGAACTTGATGGTCGGCGCAAGCTCGACCATCGCGCGCCATGTTTCTTCTTCGATTTCAAATTCCACACGTGCTGCGAATCGAATGGCACGCAGCAATCGCAGAGCATCCTCACCAAAGCGTGCACGCGGATCGCCGACTGTGCGTAGGCGTTTGCGGGCGATGTCTTTCTGTCCGCCGACGAAATCAATGATCTCGTCGGCTTCCGGATCGTAGAACAACGCATTGATCGTGAAGTCCCGACGCTGGGCGTCCTGTTCCGGCGTGCCATATTCCACGGTTTCGGGGTGCCGATGATCGACGTACTTCCCGTCGCGCCGGAATGTGGCGACTTCGTAATGATGCTCGCCCTCGACAACGATACAGACCCCGAAACTCGCGCCGACGAGTCGGACCTTCTCGAAGAGCCCTTCGATTTGATCGGGTCGTGCATCGGTCGCGATGTCGATGTCTTTCATCGGCATGCCGAGCAACCGATCGCGCACGCAACCTCCTACCCAATACGCCATGTGACCCGCGTCGCGCAGGCAGTTTACTATGCGACGAGCCCCCTGCTCCAACGCGTTCATGACATCAAGGCTCCAGGCAGGTTGCCGTCTCGATGATCTCCATCAGTTCGCGGACGACGATCTCACAATTTGGATCGGACTCGTACATCCCGCTGACGCGTTCGCGCGCCTTACCGCCTTCGCCGGTTGCCTTGCCGCGCGCGATGATGCGGCGGCACTCGTGCGGCATCGGACCCCAATTGCCGCATTCGATAAACTGGTCGCTCAGGAAAACGAACTTCGGAATCGCCTCGCCGCCATTCGTCAGGAAACGCGCAAAGACTTCGCGGTGTTGCTCGCGCGTGATGAAGCGCAGATGGATTCGGCCGGACATTACTGCCAGCTTCGCAAGGACCGGTGCATGGCGGTGCACATCGCCGCACCAACCTTCGGCGATTGCGACAACATGAACATCGCGCGGAAGGCTCTGCAGAAACGCCATCGTTGTTGGATCGAGCTTCTGATTCTCGAAAGCGGCCTGCATCTTCTGGCGATTCTCATCGCTCTCGGCCTGGCCAAGCCAGTCCTCCCAGGTCGTTCCCGAATCGACAATGGACTTCCAATCAAGAAGAGGCAGAATAGGTGGGCGTGGCATGGGTGAATTCTCCTGTGGTCTGAATCTGATGGGGATTTACGGTGCAAGAATCGTACGCACTCAGGCCATAGCCATGAGCGGTTCATATGGCGCGTTCAGGAATGTGCAGTTTGCGCAGGCGCGTTCGTTTTGTGCACAGCAATCGTGGAAGACCTTGAAGAGTGCCTGCTGCATCAGTTCCGTACGGAACAGGCCCTTGTCGAACCCGCTTTCGCCGAAGAGCCGTCGCTTCATGAACTCGGTCACAGAATTCTTCGGCAGGGCCGGGAAACGCGCCGCTACCACCCATGCCTGCTGTTCCAATCGCGTATCGCCTTCCTGGCGCGCGCGGAGAATTGCCAGGGGCAGCAGCACGTTGAAGAACAACGTTCTTGCGGCCGGTTCGCCCAGCAATGCCTGAGGTCGGCAGGGCTTTCCTCCGAGCGTGTAGTGCGTCCCGAAGTAATTCTGATCGCCGTCGACTTCGAGCATCTTCGTGACATCGCGATAGAACTTGCGCCAATCTTTCGGCTTCTCGTTCTCCGGTGCCCCATTTCGGATCATCGAGCAGAAGACATCGAAGAGCGGCGCATCCACATCCACCAGGCGTGTCAGGAGAATCGCCACCGCGGCCAATCGCCGGCCGGGAAATCCCGGCGGCCGCATGCCCGAGTACCACCGTCGCGTCGGCGGAAGCAGGCGATCTCGAAAGTAGGGACGGACTCGATTCCAATGCTTTTCCAGCCGCTCTGCGAACGCGATCGTTTCCTTGTCCGCACCGTCAAAGAGGTCCTGTTGAGTGGGGAACAACTGTGCGACATGAAGGAGAATCGCCAGAAACAGATCGGGGCGTTCCGGTGGTGCGATGTCGTGCGCATGGTCCATTAGCTCCGTGAATGGAGCGCGCTTGCTGAGCAGGAAGTACAACGTCTTGTTGGACTTGTAGCCCTGTCCCGTCATGATCGACTGATAGATGAGTTGCTGTGTCGTTGCCGAGGCCAGTTGTGCCTCGAATCGCGCAATCTTGTCCTCGATCCGCATACGTCCGGCGATCGTCAGAAACTCCGTCAATTGCGGCTCGGGAATGCGCGTGAAGTGATCGTGGCAAATCCCCACATCCGCCGGTCGGCCGTAGGGATAGTCATCCACATTGATCGTCCGGCGCAGCGTCTCCAGGTCCGGATCGAGTGCATCGAGCAGCACCATGCGCTCGAGCCGTTCGCCGTTTTGTTTTTCTTCGTAGGGCCGATCGTCCGCCGGATTCAGGCACACGTGCAGGACGACGTTGTTGTACTCGAAGTCCTGATGATGGCCGTGGTGAAACCAGTCGGCGGAATTCACATGGATCTCGACATCGCCCGCGAGTTCTTCGCCTGCCAGCCGAACACGTGCGCCCTGAAAATCCGGTCCACGGCTCGTGTTCCACCGCCCTGCATCCAGAACCTCGACGCGCTTGCCACTGGCCGTGCGCAGTTTATCCGCCCGCAGCAACTGATCGAACCAGATGCACTGCACGAGTCGCTCCTCAACGTGACGCGACTCGCCGCGATCCTGCCCCTCGGCAACTCGAATCGCGCGGCGCAAAGCATCGCCAAACTCCTCGTGGAGTTCGCGCCAGCGCGTTCGCGTTGTCTCGAGAGACGTCATCTTCATTTCAACTACTCGTCTCCGAAGCACGTTCCTACGGCACGTGCGGCTTCGATCATTGGATCATCCTTGGACACAAGCTTCAACTTGCTGATGGCATCGCCCAACTCCACAGAGACGATGTCCTGGCCGGACAGCGCTGCCATGCGGCCGAACTCGCCGCGTGCGATCATGTTCGCCGCGAAGTTTCCAAACCGCGTTCCCAGCGTGCGGTCGAAACTGCAGGGCGAGCCGCCGCGTTGCAGATGCCCGAGCACCGTCGCGCGCGATTCCAGGCCCGTGCGTTCCTGGATTGTCTCGGCCAACACCTTGCCGATACCGCCGAGGCGAATCGGGTCCGGACTGTCTTCCAGGATCTTCGCCACCACCATCTTGCCGCCCTTCTGCTTCGCCCCCTCGGAGACGGCGATGATCGTGAAGCGCTTTCCAACGCGCGAACGCTTCAGACAGTAATCGCACACGACTTCCATGTCGTATTCGATCTCGGGGATCAGGATCACGTCCGCGCCGCCGGCCACGCCGGACTCCAGCGTCAGCCATCCGGCGTAGCGCCCCATCATCTCGACGATCTGGACGCGATGATGCGCCATGGCCGTCGTATGGAGTTTGTCGATCGCCTCCGTTGCCGTATCGACCGCGGTGCGGAATCCGAACGTCAGATCCGTCGCCATCAGATCATTGTCGATCGTCTTCGGAATACCGACAACCGGCACGCCGAGATCGGCGAAACCCTTCGCCATATTCATCGTGCCATCACCGCCGATGCAGACCAGCGCATCCCACCCCATCTCCTTGATGTATTCGACGCAATCAGCGGCGACGTTCACGCGCTGCTCTTTGCCATCGATCTTCATGACGTGATCGAAGGGATTCGCCTTGTTGCTGCTGCCGAGAATTGTTCCGCCCAGCGTCAGGATGCCGGACACATCGCCGGTTTTCAGTTCATAGGAGTTCTGGTGAATCAACCCATCGAAGCCATCCGTGATGCCGAAGACGCGCATGCCGTAGCGGTACATCGCGGTCTTGGCAACGGCCCGGATCACGGCGTTCAACCCAGGGCAATCGCCGCCGCCGGTCAGAATCGCGATGCTTTTCGGAGTCTTGCCGGAATCGGCCTTGCTTTCGGACATGAAAAAACCTTTCAGAAACGCGCGAATCGCGCGGGCGTTTGCATTCAAGGCCCATCATGCCAGACACCGGTCGATGGGCAAGCCTGTTCCACGGGTGCAGAGGGATGGGGGCTACTAGCCGCCCGTCACGGCTCGGATCACGCGGGCGGGCACGCCCGCGGCCAGCACTCCCGGCGGGATGTCGCGCGTCACGACGCTTCCGGAGCCGATCACGGAGTTCTTTCCAATCGTTACGCCCGGATTGATCACCGTGCGACCGCCCACCCACACGTTGTCTTCGATCGTGATTGATCTGCCGGATTCCACGCCTGCCAGACGCTCCTCGGGGTCGATCGGATGCGTCGCGCCATACAGATGCACGCCCGGGCCGAACATCACGCGGTTGCCGATACGCACCCAGCCGCAGTCCAGTATCACGCAGCCATAGTTCGCGAAGAATCGGTCGCCCAGTTCGATGAAGCACCCGTAGTCGCAGTGAAACGGAGCCATGATCATGCACGAATCCGGCGCCTTGTGGAAGAGCTGGCGCAACTTCGCAATGGCGTCGCTGTATTGCGATGGGGGCGCCTGGTTGAAGGCGTAGACTGCCTCTGCCGCGGCGAGCCGCAGATCGACCAACTCCTGCTCGAACGGATCGTAGTTCTCTCCGGCAAGCATCTTCTCTCGTTCAGTCATGGTGGAAGTCCTCTCTGATTGAGCGATTCGGAGGCGCAGCGCAGCGAGGGGTCAAAGGCCATCTGATAAAAAAGCGGCGCGCCGACCCAAAGGGGAGAGGTCGGCGCGAATGCCGCGTTTCTCAGGAGGGTCAAACCCTAACTGGCCGAAGTCGGGGTCAAACCGGTTTATGCAGATGCAGGAATTTGATGCCGCGTCTCGTGGACCAATGTCAATGGGTTGGACCGGTTTAGGACACGAAACGCCCTCCGGATGAATCCATGTCCAAGTAGGCGCGCGTCTCGTCCAATCCGACGGCCAGCGTTCGCCGCCAGAAGCGCCGCGCCATCGCCAGGCGCCCGACGATGAAGCCCACCTCCATCAGCCCCAGGATGACGAATCCCGTCCCCAAGTCGATCGGGACGCCGACGACGCGCGAGATGCTATACGGAACCAGCACACGAGCAAGCAGCGTAATCATGTTCAGCATCACCAGTCCCGCGGTCGTCAGACCTCCCCACCAACGCGACGAAGGGTTCAACTGGCAGACGCCCGCCAGAATCGAAGCACGCAGGTAACATCCCGCTCCGTAATTGACTGCCATCAGGACGCCCGTTCCCGTCGCGATCCAGTTCCACGTTGGGTTGTTCTGGCTCAAGATCCCCCAGAATCGGATCGGGCCGAGGAAATGATGGATCACCGTGTATCGCATATCGGAGGCAGCCGCGGCGTAATCCGTGTGGATCATCAGGATCAGGAAGAACGCCATCGTGGCGGGGACGGTGACGGCCAGGAAGACCCATGACAGCAGGCGCCCGTGTACCGCGGCCAGCGCATCGCGATCCGTCAGGTACGTGACCATTGCCTGGGGCAGCAGTGGGTCCTTCTCGAGGTGTTCGCGGGCGGCCGCCCCGAGTGCCGGCGAGATGAACGCAATCGACACAGCCATCGTGTAGGAAACCGTCGCCACGAATCCCGTGAAGCCGTCGACCAGGCCCTCTAGCGCCACAAACCAAAGCGCTGGCAGCACCATCGCCAGCAGCGCCACGATCGCCAGGCGCAGCCAATCGCCCAGCCGTCGGCGAGGCGGAATCGGCAGAGAGGTCACCCGCCGCACCCACGGATTGTCCGGAGCAAACGATTCGGCCAGTCGAATGGCCAATATGGAAGCAATCGACATCACAATGAACTGTCCCCGCCGTTGGACGGCGGGGACAAGGGCAAGCGTGTTTCGGACCGGCGCATCAGCGCCTCTGCTTCGGCCACGGCCTGTTCGGATCGCCGATGCCTTCCACGTCCTCGTCTTCTGGTCCGTAGTATTCCTCGTCGTCTTCGAGGTCTTCCTCTTCGTACTCGTCCTCTTCTTCGAGCGCCTCCGGGATCGGCTCTCCGCGCTCCAGGGCGTGTTCCAGCTTGTCCAGTTCCTCGATCGCGGCATCGCAATCGACGATGATATCGCGGGGCTTGGAGCCCTTGAACTCGCCGACGATGCCCATTTCTTCGAGCATGTCCATCAGGCGACCGGCTCGCGCGAAGCCGACCTTCAGGCGCCGCTGAATCAGCGAAACGCTGGCCTTACGCGCCTCCAGAATCAGGCGAGCGGCAGCCCGCACAAGCGCTTCGTCGATTTCCTCGTCGCCTGCCCGGGCCGAACCACCTTGATGCGGCATGAACATACCGGCGTGGACTTTGCCCATCACGCGATTCGTGCCGCGGACCATGCGGTCCTGAGCATCCAGATCGTCCATGCCATCTGGGTTGCCCATCATACGAGCCAACTCGCGCTGTTCCTTTTCGCTCAGCTTCGGCTCGAACTCCTCGATTTCGTATTCGGCCGGGCATTGCGTACGGACACAGTCGGCGATCCGTTCGACTTCATCATCACTGACAAAGCAGCCCTGGATGCGGATGGGCTTCGGCATTCCGCCGCCGTGGAACAGCATATCGCCGCGGCCGAGCAGCGACTCGGCGCCGTTCATGTCGAGAATCGTCCGCGAGTCCACCTTCTGCGAAACCTGGAAGGCGATGCGGCTCGGGAAGTTCGCCTTGATGATACCCGTAATGACGTTAACGGACGGGCGCTGGGTAGCGAGGATCAGGTGAATACCGACGGCGCGCGACATCTGCGCCAGCCGCTGGATGGACTCTTCCACGTCCGCCTTCGCGATGATCATCAGGTCCGCCAACTCGTCCACAATGACGACCATGTACGGCATCGGCTGCAGCTTGCGGCCCTTCAGCTTCGGGTGGCCTTCCGGATCTTCGACGATCTTGTTGTAGCCGTCGATGTTGCGCACGCCCAGTTCCACCAGCCGCTTGTAGCGCTCTTCCATCTGCTCGACGGCCCAATCTAGAGCGGCCGCCGCGCACTTCGGCTCGCAAACAACCGGAGCCAAAAGGTGCGGAATATCGCCATAGACCGAGAGCTCGACGCGCTTCGGATCCACCATGATCAGCTTCACGCGATCGGGCGGCTGGCGATAGAGGAACGACGCAATGATCGTGTTCAGACACACCGACTTACCGGCGCCCGTGGCACCGGCGATCAGCAAGTGCGGCATCTTCTTCAGGTCCGCGAAGTACGGCGCGCCGTCGATCGTCTTACCCAGCGCAAACGCGAGCGGGCTCTGGTGCTCCCAGAAATCTTCGCAACTGATCAGCTCCTTCAGGTAAACGCCTGCGCGCTTCTTGTTCGGTACTTCGATACCGACCACTGACTTGCCTGGGATCGGAGCGAGGATACGAACGCTCAGGGCCTTCATTGCCATCGCGATATCGTGCTCCAGGCCTGTGATGCGGCTGATCTTGATGCCGGCCGCGGGTTTGAACTCGAACCGCGTCACAACGGGGCCCTGCTTGACCTGGGTCACGCGGCCCTCGACGCCGAAGTGCGACAGCGTCTCGGTCAGCGTACTGCTCAGTTCGTAGACCTCCTCGCGCGACATCCGGTGGTCGACCACCGGCGGATCCGCCAACAACTGAATCTCCGGCAGATGATATTCGCGCGGCGTCCTGCTGAGTTCCATCTCCAACTGCTCACCCTCGAGCGGCTGACCGTTCGGGCCGTGCGGGCGCGTATCGAACTCCTCATTGAACAGCGGATCGTCTTCCGTGGGGGTTTCGTCGTTCTCGCGAGTCTGACGCAGCAGGCGCTCCTCCGCCTTGCTTCGGATGTCTTCTTCAGTCTCTTCTTCGTTTTTCTTCCGTGATCCGGCCGGGACGCCTTCATCTTCCCAGCGCGTCGGGAACAACTTGGCCAGTCCCGCACCCAGCGCAGGGCTCTTCTCCTGCATTGGATTGCCTTCACGGATCGGCAAGGGCTTCGAGTTGTCTTCAAAGAGGATTTCTTCTTCCGCTTCCTCTTCGTCCTCAAGCTCCGCCGCTTCATCGTCCTCGAAGTCCTCTTCCTCATCTGGAAGCTCTTCGTACTCGTCGTCGTACTCGTCTGCGTAGTCTTCCTCGTAATCTTCTTCGATGTCCTCTTCCACGACGCGCGAGCGCAGTCGGCGCTGCAGTCGCAACTCGAGGTCGTGCGCTTCGAGAGCGCGCGCGGCGGCTGCCACGTCATCGTCCGCCGGGTCATCCCAGCCAGTGGGCTCATCCAACTCTCCGAGCAACGTCATGCGGCGCTCGGTGGCCGGCTTCTCGCGGCGGCGAAGCGCATTCTTCAGCCAAAGCCCAACACGCGACGGCTGCTTCACCCGCGGCGTCTCCACGGCCTCTTCTTCCTCGTCTTCGATGATGCCATCGGCGGGCACGGGCTCCATGCCGCGTGTGCGGCGCAGAACCATCGCCGCCAGGGCCGACAACCCCAAATTGGTCATCAGCACCAACCCGACCAGCGTCATGCCGGACAGGATCAGCGCGGCGCCAACGACGCCAAACTGGCCGACCATCCGAAGGCCTTCCCATTCAACAAGGAAGCACCCCAAGGCGCCCGCGCGGCGGAAGGTTTCCTGGCTCAGCTCCGGGTTGTCTGCCCCCGGCAGCGCCAGCAGGCCGTTGATCGCCATGATGACCAAAGCCACGCCCAGCGCGCGCGCGCCGGGCCACTTGGCCTTCAATCCGCGGAACGTCCGAATGCCCAGCCAGACCAGCACGGCGGGCACACCGAACGACATCGGGACGCCGAAGAACATGGTCAGCGCGGCGCTGATCATCTCTCCGACAGGACCGACGAGCGAACGCCCGTCGCCCCCTACCAGCAAGCTGACAAAGATGAAAATCCCCGCCAGAACAAGCACGGTTCCGGCCACCTCGCGCCGCAAAAGGCTGGAATCCAACCTCGGCGTCGGCATCTCGTCATTCGTTATCACTGCGCTTTGTTCCGATCTGGACCTGGACGGCATAACCGGAGACTCCTCGGGCAAATTACCATACTGGCTCCCGAGGATCGAAAGTGGGCCGGAACAACGGCAAGAAGAGATTCGCAGAAATGGAAGTGGCTAAGTCATTGATCTACGTTTGTAGCAGTCTGCGGCGCTCAGTCCTCATCCCGCCCGTGGTAGTTCGCAGCGTCCTTCATGTGATGGATATCGTGGGGGTGGGATTCGCGCTTGCCAGAGGCTGTCACGCGCACGAAGCGAGCGCGCTCTTGAAGTTCCGGGATCGTGCGACACCCGTTATATCCCATCGAGGCACGCAGGCCGCCGGTAAACTGGTGCAGCACGGCTTCGGCCCGCCCGGCATACGGCACCAGGCCCTCGATTCCCTCCGGGACCAGTTTCGGCGCGGCTGCACCGCGCTGCCCGTAGCGATCCGCCGACCCGTGCCGTTGGCTCATGGCACCGAGTGAGCCCATTCCGCGATAGCTGATGTACTGGCGGCCGCTGATCAGTACACGCTCGCCGGGGCTCTCGTCGGTTCCAGCCAGGACGCTGCCCATCATGACGGCTGTCGCGCCCGCGGCCAGCGCCTTCGCCACGTCGCCGCTGTAGCGAATCCCGCCATCCGCAATGACGCCGACTGGCTGGCCGCGCAGCGCCCGAGCCGCCATGTAAACGGCGCTGAACTGCGGCACACCGACGCCCGCGATCACGCGCGTCGTGCAGATCGATCCCGGCCCGACGCCGACTTTCACCGCATCCGCGCCCGCGTCTGCGAGCGCAACGGCGCCTTCCGCGCTGGCCACGTTGCCCGCGACGACCTGCTGCTCGGGGCGGTGCTGCTTGATCCAGCGCACCATTTCCAGAACGCCCTTCGAGTGCCCGTGCGCCGTGTCCACCACCAGCACGTCAACGTCCGTTTCGAGTAAGGTTTCAACGCGCTCGAAATCCGACGGGCCGATCGCCGCGCCGGCGCGCAGGGAATACGAGTCATCCACGCACTGGTTCGGCGAGTCCGTGCTCAGAATGCGCCGCACGTCCTTGAAGCTGTAGAGTCCGTGGAACACGCCGGCATCGTCCACGACCGGCAGGATGCTGATGCGGTTGTCGACCATGATGTCGAAGGCCTGGCCGATGGTCGTGCCGACCGCCGCCGTCACGGGATCGCGCTCCATGACGTCATCAACTTTCGCGTCCATCGTTCGCGCGTAGCGGAAATGCTGCCCCGTGACGATGCCAAGCAGCCGTCGGTTGCCGTCGAGGACGGGGAAACTGCTGAAGCGGAAGCCCTTTTCGCGCTTCCAGTCTTCCACCTGCGCCAGCGTCTGGCCCGGTTCGATCGTTCGCGCCTTCGTCAGGAATCCATTGAGGTAGAACTTGATGCGCTTGATTTCCATCCGCTGATCGTGCGGGGGCAGATTCTTGTGCACGATGCCGATCCCACCGGCCAAGGCCATCGCGATGCCCATATCCGCCTCGGTCACCGTATCCATCGCGGCGGAGACGAATGGGACATTCAGTCGAATTGCGGGGGTCAGAAAGCTGCTGGGGTCGGCGTCTGCGGGCAGAAAATCAGCGTATTGCGTAACCATCGACACGTCATCGTACGACAATCCCGTGTGGCGATGGGCCTCCATGAAATCGTCGAGCGCAACATTGACGGGCATAGGCGGCGCGTCCTTTCGTAGGCTGGCTGCTCGACAGCAACCTCCGCCACAGCCGCGCGCCGGACGCAACCCGCGCGTGCGTCGTAGAAGGAAAAAGTCAGGATTTGCCGCGCCGTCGACCTCCGACGGCGCGGGCTTGAGCGGAAAGCGGGTCCTCGGGCCACGGGTGCTTCGGATAGCGCGCCCGGAGTTCCTTGCGGACTTCGGCGTAGGTTGATTTCCAGAAATTCGCCAGATCGGACGTGATCTGAACCGGTCGGAAGTTCGGCCCCAGCAGATGCACCACCACGGGCACGCGGCCGCCGGCCACGGTTGGCGTTTCGCGCTGGCCGAACATTTCCTGCAAGCGGACTGGCAGCACCGGCGACTGCCCCGGCTCGTAGCGCAGTCGAATGCGGCTGCCGCTCGGGACCTCGATGCGTTCCGGCGCGTGCCGATCGAGCGCTTCGCGCTGCTTCCACGTCAGCTTCGCTTCCAACAAATGCCGCAGGCCCAACTTGCGAATGGCATCCAGTGACGTCCGCCCGGCCGCGGATTCTGCGGCAATCTTGCCCAATCCCGCTTCATCGAACGACGGCATATCCAAGTCCGGCATGGCGCAATTGAGGAATCGGACGCGCGCCAGGAATTCCGCCGCGGAATCGTTCGCGGCGAAGAACTCCACACCATGTGATCTTAGCCATTCCGCCAGGGCGCGCGATGCGCCCTCCGGGTCGTCCGCCGCACCGACCGCATCGCGGCGGATGGCGAGTCCTGCAAATGCGATCTCGCGTTCGCTCACAACGCGGCCTCGTTCTTCATCGAACCGATGCACGAGCTTCCGCTGCAAGAGGTCCGGATGAACTTCCGCGAGCCATTCCTCTTCGATGGCACTCGCCAGCGACACGCGCGCTTCGCTTCCGACATCGCGCGGATCGAGACTCAGGAACAGACGGCCATGTCGCACAACCGACGAGGGTTCCAGAATCACACCCCGGGCGCCTACCATCACACCCCGCGATGGATCATTCTCTCGTCGCAAAGTCACGCGATCGGGGTATGCATGCAGTGGCAGCTTTGAAAAGTCCGTCCCTCTTTTTGATTTTGGCCTGATATCGGCAACAAGGCGCTGAAGATCATCGCGCACACGCCGCACCGAACGCGCCGCGGTGGGATCGAGACGCGCGTGGCCTTCCTCGAGCCAATCGAGGCGTTCGAGCAGATCCGATTCTCCGTGCCAGTCGGCCTGCCTGCGGCGTGATCGTGGTCCGCCCGATAGGATATCCCGTTCCGATAGTAGCGCAGCCATCGCTGCGGCTTCGCGAGGGATGCCGGCCTCTGCGCCGGCAATCAGCAGGCAACCCAATCGCGGATGAAGTGGGAGGTTCGCGAGTTGCCTTCCGAGTTTCGTGAACTGCCCGCGCGCATCGACCGCACCAAGCAGTCGCAGCAATTCTTCCGCACGCCGCAGCGCCGCCTCCGGCGGAGATTCGAACCAACCGAACTGCGTCGGATCGGAAATGCCATAGGCTCGCAATGCCAGCAACGTCGCCGCCAGATCGATGCGTTCGATTTCCGGCGGGGTCGCTTCATCCAACGCAGCGTCTTCTCCGCGCGTCCACAGACGCACGCATCGTCCCGCCGCCGTGCGCCCCGCACGGCCTGTGCGCTGATTCGCGGAGGCGCGACTGATCCGTTGCACTTCCAATCGATCGATTCCCAGGCGAGGATCGTTCACCAGCACGCGCGCCAGCCCGGAATCGATCACCGTACGCACGCCGTCGATTGTCAGCGAAGTCTCCGCGATGTTTGTCGCCAGGATGATCTTTCGCTCGCCCGACGGGCGAAGCGCACGATCCTGATCTTCGTTTGAAACGGAACTGTGCAGAATATGGACAGAGCCCGCCACGCCGCCGATGCGCTCTTGAGTACGAGTGATTTCTCCCATGCCCGGCAGAAAAACCAGAATGTGACCGGTTGTTGCTGCGTCCCCACTTTCTCGGACAGCCGTGGCGGCGCGATCCCAGATCGGATCGGTCGTGTGCCGAGGAGCAAACTCGATGTCGACGGGAAACAAGCGTCCGGCGCTCTCAAAAACAGGCGCATCCCCGAGGAATCTCGCCACGGGCCCTGGATCCATCGTCGCCGACATCACAACAATGCGCAGGTCCTCGCGCACCGATGTTTGGATTTCCCGCAGTAGCGCAAGGGCAAGATCCGTATGAATGCTGCGCTCGTGGAACTCGTCCAGGATCACCGTCCCGAGTTTCTCCAGGAACGGATCGCTTTGAATCCAACGCGTCAGAATGCCTTCTGTCACAACGCGGACGCGCGATCGCGGACCGATGCGATTGTCGAATCGCACCTGGTAGCCAATCTCTTCGCCGATGCGCCAGCCGTGCTCCGTCGCAATCCGAGCCGCCGCCGCACGGGCCGCCACGCGACGAGGTTGCAACATCGCCACGGCGCCGTTGCCGATGTTCGCTTCGGCAATCGCCAGCGGAATTCGGGTCGTCTTCCCGGCGCCGGGCGGAGCGACCACAACCGCGTTCGGCCGCCCGCGCAGCGACCGAACAATGTCCGGTACGATCTCATCAATCGGCAGGGGAGAGAGCTTCATGGGCGGAGGCTACTTGCTCGCCTCATGGGTGTCGAGGCCCACGAGCATCGCCTCCGCTAGTCATACCACTGCATGGCGTAATCCGAGAACTCGACAATCGCCGCTTCGCGTTCGAACGCAGTCTCCAGATGGCGTTCGAAATCAGGCCTGGCATTCTCCAACACCTTCAGAGCGTGATCCGCCGCCAGTTGGCGTCCGGCCCAGCCTCGGCGCGTGTTCAATGCGACCCTGGCTTTCAGTTTGAGATACTCTTTCGCCAGGACTGCCTGCATTCCATTCCGCACGGCACTGCTCTCGTGACCCATCAGCGGGATCAACTGTGGCACGCCGAGCGCATTGGGCGGATGGGCTGCGATCTGAACCAGAGGAGCGTCTTCTCCCGCCAGGATGCCCTTCACGTTCTGACGCGTCACGTACCAGTCGATCGGCGCGACAAAGAGCACGACCAGCGTAATGGCCAACGCCCAAAGCTGCCTTCGAATCAGCCACTGCAGGTTGTGCTGGCGCTTAACCATCCACACAACCAACGCGAAGCCTGCCACAACGACCGAGATGCCGAGAATCGCAACGACGCGCATCCGCGACATTCCATTGTAGTCCACGTATATCCATGTGCGGTGGAATGTTGCCATGGCGAGAAGAAGATTCTCGACCGACCAGATCCACGCTGCACGCCTCAGCACCGCAACCTTTGGATGCTGCGTGAGTGGCCCATGAAACACGAGGCCCAGCACACCGGTCGAGATTGCGAGAGCAACTGTCAGCCAGGCTGCGCCTTCGTGCGCGTAGCCGGCGTAGTGGAATCCTTCCGGGAACTTCCGGAACCAGAGCGTCCCGAACTCGAAGAGCAGGTAGGCCGCGAACAGTCCGATCACAGCATACAGCGTATTGCGGGAAGACAGGAAGGCGAACTCCGTCCCTGATTTCACCTTGTCTGGATCGATCCTCTCGCCCTTCGCGTCGATCCACTTCAGGATCATCCGATCGAGAATCGGCCGGATCAGACCACTTCCGAGCCAGAAGATCAGGATCCAGAACAGCACGCGTACCGGGCTGAGATCCTCGAACCGTATCACGCGCAGAAGGCTATTGAGGGACTCGCGGAGGAAATCCCGCAGGCTTGGATTCGCCATGATGAACACGAAGGCGAAGATGAGGACAACGACTGCCGGGATGATGAAATGGTCGACACGTTTGCCGGATTTCTTTCCGGTCTCTGGATCAGGACTTCCATGTGCGTAGAACGCCAGATTCCAGAGCGGTGAGAATAGCGCGACGACTGAAAAGTAGAAGAGTTCGACGAAGAAGCCGCGTCCCGTGGCGAGGCTCATTCCGGCCATGTAGACCAGTATCAGTCCCAGTGGTCTTGTCGGCGGCGATCCCAACACCATCAGGCGAACCCCAAGCGCAAAGAGGAGCGCGGTGGCCAGCAGGAACGTCCCCTTCCACTTGCGATGAACCGATCCAGGTAACAGCAGCAGCGGCGCCACGATGAACCACACGCCCCATCCGAAGTAACCCCCGTGGCCCCCGTACAGAAAGATGTCGCTGGCGACGATCAACAACCCGAGCCCAACCAGTTCGGTCCAACTGAACGGCGGGACATCTGGTCCCGGTCTTGGTGGCAGGAACGCGTTTGACGCTGGCGGTTTACTCGGCGGCTCTGCGACTCCCGGTCCGCTCATTGACTGAAATGTTGGTTGGTGTTCCTCCGGTCTCGGCTGCCAGGCGTAACGATTCTCATCCACGGAAAGCCCCCTCTCTCGTATCGATCTACCATCGAGAAACGAATGTGCATCATTGCATCGCTGCATTGCGGGCTTGCCACGTATCGGCGGCAAATCGGTGCCCGTCCACCGTTTCTCCGAATCCTGTGCCAGTGCGCAGAGATAAAAAAGTTAACCGCCCCGGCGAACCGGGGCGGGGGAAGTGTCTTGGTCTGTTGGTTGAGCGTTTACGACTCAGCCTATACCGTGTCTTGACGGCGTCGGCCAGGTCCGGTTGGGGTCAGGCTTCGACCTTGGAGACGTTCGAGGCCTGCATGCCCTTCGGGCCGCGGACGGCTTCAAACTGGACCCGCATGCCTTCTTCAAGCGTGCGGAAACCATCCATCACGATCGCCGTGTGGTGCACGAAAAGATCGTTGCCATTGTCGTCCGGCGAAATAAAGCCGTAACCCTTGGCGTCGTTGAACCACTTCACGGTTCCTGTCTGCATAGTACTACTCCCTGCTATTGGGTGGATTCAGTGCTGATCAAATTGAACCTGACCTGACGAAACCAACAAGTATCTTCCTCGACACCGGCCGGTTGACGTTCAAAACGCCTCAAACCCACTTCCCACGGGTCCGAGGCGAAACAGAAACATCAACTTCGTAAATAGTGTGCGTGGTTCTTCAAGCGACTTGCGTAGGCCTTCTTTGTTCTTGATCATGCGCGGGTAATCATCCGGACTTTCCCCCCCCGGTCAACGGAAATCGGCGGCCTTTTCGTCAATCAAATCGTCATTTGCCATGGACGCTTCAAAACGCACGAGTTGCGTTACAAACGAATCGCAAAAAGACTCGTTCGTATGTTCCGATCGAGCGAAAAAAGCGCACAGATTCTTAACCCGAAGCCGTGCGTGCCGCCCTCAGCGATGATCTTGTTGGTTGGATCTTCAGACGGACCCGTTCCCATCCAGGTTCTGAATGACTTCTCCCGGACGTCCCATTGTCACCCGGCGGATATCGCACCATTCCATCAGTGCCAGGCGCGTCATCAGGGCCTCGGGCACGCGGGCCCAACCCATGCGCTCCGCGGCTTCGCGGAAACTGCCGTGCTCTTCGGGCGCAAGGCTTACCTGCAGGCGGATCGACGTGACCACCGGCGGGGGCGTCTGCGCATCGGCACCCAACTTCTCGATCAGGTCGGGAATCGGCAGCCGGCATTCCTTGCGGATCTGGATCCATTCAAAGAGCGCCAGGCGCACCATTTCCGAATCGCTGCGGATGTTTCCCCACCCGTATGCAGTCGCCAGTTGTTTGAATTCTTCGAAGTCTCGTGCGGAAAGGCTCGGCTGAAGTCTAATCGGCTTGCTATCCATGTACTCTAATTGATGGCCTCCAACTCAGTTACGGGACGGAAGAGGAGAACCGAGTACCCCTAGCACCCTCTGGTATCCCATCATACCCAGCGGGCAAATTGGCAAACCGAGACAGTTGAGTCAAGCGAACATGATGTTTTGTGAGGGCAAAGGCGGGGATATTCCGCAATGTTACCGATTGGCTAAAAAGAGGGTCCGCCGACGACTCGCACCAATCGCCGGCGGACCTGCCTTAGGGGGGAGTGAGGCTCCTGCTTTTGTGGGAAATGCAAATTTCCGCACAACCCTAGTGACAACGTGTCATTTCAAGCCGTGTTCTGGCAATCAAAAAAGGGCTCGTATTGCCACCCAATTTGCCCCCAAACGCCGAATATGGCCTTTATGGCAGAAAAGCCCCGGAGTCACGGCTCCGGGGCTCATCCTTCTCTTCTTGTGACAGGGTCTTTAGTGCAGAGACTTCTTGGCCTCGGCAACGGCTTCGGCCTTCATCTCTTCCCGCTGCTTCGGATCGAACCAGGCTTTCTGGATGTCGGAGCTCAGCGTGTCGACCGGGTCGAAGTACATGAAGTACTTGCCGGGCTTCACCGAAGGCGCCGTGTAGACACTGATCCCGGTTTCGGGGTTGTAATGTTCGTAGCTGTGAATGGCGCGCTTGCCGCCGCCGCCCGGAGCATCGACCACGAACGTCGGCGTATTGAAGCCCGCCGTCGAGCCACGCACATATTTCTCGATATCGATGCCGGTCTGCAGGGTCGTCCGCAGGTCTTCGACGCCCTGGACGAGGTCGTGAATGTACACGTAGTACGGGTGGACGTTCAAGTAGCTCAGGCGCTTGCCCAGCATCATCATCGTGTCGGGCGTATCATTGACGCCGCGCTGCAGCACCGCCTGGTTGCGCACCGTGATGCCGTCCTCGAAGAAGCGGTCCATCGCTTCCTTCGAGATCTCGGTCACCTCGTTCGGGTGGCTGAAGTGGGTGTGCAGGCAGACTTCCTTGTGCATCTTGCGGCCCATCTCCACCACATCGCGCAACGCTTCGTACCACTCATTGTCTGTAAGGACCTTCATCGGCATGATCGCCGGGCCCTTGCTGGCGAACCGAATGCGCTGGACGTTCGGGATGTTCAGCAGGGATTCACCGATCAGCCTCAGGCGCTTCGGGCGCAGCATGTAAGCGTCGCCGCCGCTGATCACGACGTCTTCGACCTCGGGGCGGCTGCGGATGTAGTCGAAGACCTGGGCGTAGCGCTTCTCGTCCTGAGAGTACTTCACCTTCTCGACTTCGTCCGTATCGAACCCCACCGCATAGCTGCGCGTGCAGTAGCGGCAGTAAACGGGGCAGATATCCAGCGCCAGGAAGAGGACCTTGTCCGGGTACCGATGCGTCAGGCCAGGAACCGGGGAGTCTTCCTGCTCCATCAGCGTATCCAGGTGCAGCTC